>NZ_CAWOJA010000007.1:0-120856 GCF_963881615.1 Rahnella sp. CJA17(1/100)
TCGCAAGGAATCTTATGCGGCGCGGGAGGCGTATATTACGTTTTCCCGCTGAAGAGTCAAGAGATTATTCATTCGAACATTCTTCTTTTTCTCTTCCCGTCCGGGCGACTTGTCAGTCGTTGTTCCCGGTCAGTGGAGGCGCATTATAGGGAGTTCTCAGAAGGCCGCAACCCCTAAAATACAAATAATTTACCGACCGCTGAATCTTTCATCAAATGATGTTTAAAGCGGCAATTCCTGGATACTTCTGAAGCCATATGCCTGTAAAACAGGCAGCAAACTTTGTGCCTCTGCAGTCATCGCCATGCAGTAGGCGACACACTCGATTTCCACATCGGCTTTTTTTTCAGGAATTGGCACATGAGAAGTTTCAATTAACCAATGCGCGCGCCTCGCAATCGCAGAACCCGAGTCGATCATACGCGTACCATCAGGCAAAACCTGTGACAGCTCTTGCGAAAGCAACGGGAAATGCGTGCAACCTAAGACCACCGTGTCTGGTGGTTCCCGTAAACGCAGCCACGGGTGCAAGATTTTCTTCAATGCAGCCAGTGAAACCTCTTCGCCATGCAGCTTCGCTTCTGCCAGTTCCACCAGCTCTGCGGAACCCAGCATCAGAATCTGACAATCCGTCGCAAAGCGTGCGACCAGATCATGCGTATAAGGACGCTGAACTGTCGCACGGGTCGCCAGCAATCCGACCACACCATTACGCGTTAATTTAGCTGCAGGTTTGATTGCCGGGACAACCCCGACAACAGGACAACTGAATTTGGCGCGTAATGCGGGGAGAGAAACGGTGCTCGCAGTGTTGCAGGCGATGACAATAATAGAAAGGGGATGGCGTTTCGCAACAGCGCTGACAATCTCAACCACACGCTCAACAATAAACTCTTCGGATTTCTCGCCGTAGGGGAAAGCCACATTGTCGAAGGCATATATATAGTGCAGGTCCGGCAACATCTGCCGGACCTCATCATAAACCGACAACCCGCCGACGCCGGAATCGAAAACCAGCACCGTCGGGCGGTCAGGAACTTGTGTTGTATCAGAAGGTATAGCTTCCAGTAAGGTTGTACTCACGTCCTGGTGTTTCGTAGCCATAAACCGTCTCGTAATCTTTATCAAAGAGGTTGGCAATTCTACCACGAACCGTCAGATGTGACGTTACCGGATATGACACAGCAAGATCCCAAAGACTCACACCACCCAGGCGTACATTTTCATTGGTGTTGTAATTCTTATCGTATCGTTCACCCAAATACTGATAACTGAGCGACCAGTCAAAATCAGCCACAGTCCAGTCGAGCTGATATTTCGCCTGTTGTTTAGCACGGCGTAATAAAATCTCGTTGGTCTCAGCATTGCGGGGATCTAAATATTCCAATGTGACCTGATGCCTGAACGGACCCGTATCGAAAGACCCGGTCCATTCAACACCCTTAATTGTTGCCTTATCGATATTGTAATAACCGAATTGCTGATTGTCGTAACTGATCATCTGATCGATGTCATTACGATAAGCAGACAAGCGCCAGTTCAATGGTCCGGTCAGGCCTTCCAGCCCACCTTCCCATTCTTTACTTTCTTCAGGCTTAAGATCGGCATTACCGCCAAAACTGCCATATAACTGTCCCAGATTAGGCGCTTTAAACGCTGTTCCGTAAGACGCAATCAAACGGTAGCCGTCAATAAACTCCCAGGCAGCACTACTTTGCCAGGTGCCATGCGAACCAAACTGTGAATTATCGTCATTACGCACTGCGCCTTCAAAAGTGAAATCGCTCACTTTTTGCTGAGCTGTCGCGTACACACCCGTGTTTCGTTGGGTATAGCCATCGGTAATATAGTTGGTGCCTGGCTGAGTACTGAGTTTCTGCCAGTCAGCGCCAGCGCTGAGAGTTCCCTGCCCTACCTGGAAGGTGTTTCCCCATTGCAGGTTGTATTGATCTGAATCGTCCAGCGTTGCAGAAGCGGAATAAGGACCGTATTTCGGGTCATAATTGTAGTCTTTAGTATTGCTATAGCTTCCGCTGATTTGCGTCGAATAGATCCCTTGCTGGAAGCGCAACCCGGTATCGTAAGTCCGGCTGTACAACTGGCGTGTGTCAGGCAGCGCATCACTGTGTGTCGGATCTGCGTAACTGTATGTTCCGTCATAGGCCGTGCGGTTATCAAAACCGTATGCGCGGGCAAAACCGCTGAACTGGTCGTTGAACTGATGCTCAAGACCTGCCCAGAGCGTCTTACTCATGAAGCCATCACGATCAGGTTGACGCGGATCACCGTAATTATCCGGCAGATTCGCCACCACATCGGTACCTTTTGTATAGGTATAGTTCCCCGCTACCGTCAGAACAGTATTCTCACCGAGTTTCTGCTGCGTTGAGCCGTCATAAGCCTGATAGCCGTTTGAACCGATACCGGCTGTCAATGTCGTGCCTAATTTATCACGCGTGGTAATGATGTTAACCACACCCCCAATGGCATCGGAGCCATAAACTGCCGAGCGTGGGCCACGAATAAACTCAATACGCTGAACCAGAGAAATGGGAATCTGGCTGATATCCACCGCGCCGGAAATACCTGCCTGGTTAAGACGCACACCATCCATCAGCACCAATGTGTGGCTGGCATTCGTTCCGCGAACAAATAATGAGGTCTGCTGGCCCATTCCACCGTTCTGGGCAATATCCACGCCCGGTAAACGACGCAAAACATCAGCCACAGATTTTGACTGCCACCGGTCGATATCTGCGCGCGTGACGATATCCGTCGGCGCGAGTACTGAGGAAACGGGCTGTGGAAAACGGTTCGCGGTAACAACCAGGTCATCACCACTGTTTGTGGAAGTGCTGTCTTGCGCCCACCCTGAAAAAGCCGTGACAGATAATGCCGTCAGCAGCACATGCTTTTTAATTGTCATGAATCGAGCATCCAAACTTAATTGGCGGATGCCGCAGAGGATCACCGACGGTATTTCGCGACGACGATGATTAATGCGACGTAACATCGGCAGGTCTTCGGACTTAGGATTTGCAGGCTAATTAATTACGTCGTAATTAATTAAAAAATACCCGCACCGGGCGATGACTTCCCATCTCCTCTTCTCTCTTGTCTTTATATAAAGAGGGAAAGAGAAAGAAGAAACAGTGTCTGCATAATAAAGAATGCTATCGCCGTGATTTCCCCATACCGCTGCGCGCCAGTTCCGGATTCACACCGGATTCCCTTTTAACTCAGTCAATGAGGCCGAAGCGCAATCCTACGATCAACCCATTTGGAAATCCAGACATCCGTAACGTCAGGTATGTTTTACTGGAAGAAATGCAACAAAGGTGGACATAGGAGTGACTTTCCCTACAATCCCCCGCAAAGTTTGTTCATTTACTTCCTGTTAGACGAGATAACCGATGACGCCTGAAAACCTGCCCATTGAACACTATGACGACCAGTTGGCGGAAAAGACCGCACGTCTCACGGCGATGATGTCGCCTTATAATGCGCCGCAGCCTGACGTTTTCCGTTCTCCTGTCAGCCATTATCGTATGCGCGCCGAATTCCGCGTCTGGCACGATGAAGGCGACCTGTACCACATCATGTTTGATCAGCAGACCAAAGCCCGTGTGCGTGTGGACCAGTTCCCGACCGCCAGCGAACTGATTAACCGCCTGATGCCTAAGCTTATTGCGGCCATCAAACAAGATCCGGCATTGCGCCGCAAGATCTTCCAGATCGACTATCTGTCGACCCGCAGTGGCAAAATCATTGCCTCGCTGCTTTACCATCGTAAGCTTGATGACGAATGGCAGCAGGCTGCTACCGCCTTGCGCGACCAGTTGCGCGCTGACGGGTTTGACATCCAGCTGATTGGCCGTGCAGCCAAAACTAAAATCATGCTCGACCAGGATTATGTCGACGAAGTCCTTCCGGTGGCGGGCCGCGATATGATTTACCGTCAGGTGGAAAACAGTTTCACCCAGCCAAACGCTGAGATGAACATTCAGATGCTGGAATGGGCGCTGAAGGCCACGGAAAACTCGACCGGCGATTTGCTGGAACTTTACTGTGGTAACGGCAACTTCTCGCTGGCTCTGGCACGCAACTTCCGCCGCGTTCTGGCGACAGAAATCGCCAAACCTTCCGTCGCAGCCGCGCAATTCAACATTGCGGCGAACCATATTGATAACGTGCAGATTATCCGCATGGCGGCCGAAGATTTCACACAGGCGCTGAATGGCGTACGCGAATTCCGCCGTTTGCAGGATATTGATTTAAGCGGGTATGAATGCAACACCATTTTTGTCGACCCGCCGCGCAGCGGACTGGATGACGAAACAGTGAAGATGGTGGCAGGCTACGACCGTATTCTTTATATCTCCTGCAATCCGGAAACACTGTGCGCGAATCTGGAAACACTGAGCAAGACGCACCGCGTGACACGTCTGGCGTTGTTTGATCAGTTCCCGTATACGCACCATATGGAATCTGGCGTACTGCTGGAAAAAATCTGACAGCGGATGAAAAAAAACGGGCACCTTTTGAGTGCCCGTTTTTATTTCAGTCCGTTATCCACGATACTACAAATAGACCCGCAGATATTCTGACAGACACAGGATCGCCATTGCCTGTCCGTAAGGCATCGAGGTCAGCGCGATTTCACGATAGAAATCGAGATCATTCCCCATCGCCGTTCCGAATGACGTTTGCGTCAGCTCCCCTGCCGGGTTGATGTGTTTGATCACCCCCTGAATGGCTTTCTCCGCCACCGGCGCATAAGACGCTTTGATATAGCGTTTACGCACGGCTTTCAAAATGCCATAGGCGAAACCGGCGGTCGCTGAGCTTTCAAGATAAGATTGCGGGTCATCAAGCAGCGTATGCCATAGACCGCTGTCATCCTGACATTTCGCCAGCGCACTGACCTGGCTTTCCAGCACCTGCAATAAATAACGGCGGGTTGCGTTGTTTTCCGGCAAATCCACCAGCTCGAGGAATTCCGGAATAGCAATCGTCAGCCAGCTGTTGCCGCGCGCCCAACGGGCCTGGGCAAAGTTATGATGGCCGTCAAATGTCCAGCCGTGGAACCACAGACCGGTCTCGCGATCCATCAGATATTGCACGTGCATCAGGAACTGATACGTCGCTTCTTCGACAAACTCCGGACGATCCAGCAATTTGCCGATTTTCGCCAGCGGCAGCACGCTCATCATCAGCGTGTCGTCCCACATTTGCTGATGATTTTCGTTGTTATAAACGATGTGCTGCATCGCACCTTTATCAGTGCGCGGCATTTCATACATTACCCATTCCGCCCAGCGCTCCAGATAAGGACGCCATGCCGCATTGCCGGTTTCCTCATAACGATAAGCCAGCGTCAGGAACGGGCTCATGGTATTGACGTTTTTGGTCGGCGTGCCTTCGGCCAGACGCGCGGTAAACCAGTCGTCGATCACCGCACGCATTTTTTCGTCACCAGTCTGCTGATAATACTGATAGATACCGTAAAGCCCGATGCCGTGCGTCCACTCCCAGCCAGCCCAGCCTTTGGTGTCAATCACGCGGCCATCGTCGAGGCGTAACAAGAATTCACCGGTTTTATCTTCGATATTCACCAGATTGTTGGTCACGTTGTGGATCAGCGATTTCAGTTCCCCGCGAGAAATGAAATGTTCCGGCTGTCGCAGCAAGGCACTGTGTTTAACTTCAAAAACTTTCATGGCGTTCTCCTGTGAATTCAAAATTTATAAACGTCCCTGGACCGGCATTTCAGCGGTATTTTCACGGGTCAGCTTTTCGGGAGGCGGGTTATTGCGATGCAGATAACCGATGTTGTTATTGCCCCACAGAGATTCGTATTTCATTCCTGTCAGCATTTCGACCGTAGCCCGGTCTTCCGGCGTAATTTGCTCCGGTACGATACGGTTAGCATCACGCATTTTCTGCGTTTCGCGGGTCAGCACACCGTGCGTTTTCTGATTAAGACGGAAGAACAGGGAGATGGTGAAACCGATACTGAGCATCAGTAATGACCCGATCACCAGTACACCAAGAATGGTATGACCGACTGCCGGAACCTGCTGACTTTGCCCGGAAACGAACCCGGCAAGTTGCAAGATAATCCCTACCAGCATCACCGCACCGGCCTGTGATGCTTTGCGGGTCAGCGTCATCACGCCGGCGAAAATCCCTTCGCGGCGCTGACCGGTAATGGTTTCATCAACGTCAGCGATATAGGTGTAGATATTCCACGGCACGTAGTTGATCCCGCCACGGCCAAGACCGGCCAGCGCGGAAATCAGCAGCAGTAATGACATCGAATCATTCATACCGGTGTAATACAGCACGCCGTACGAGATAGCGGCCAGCCCGAACAGGGAAACAGCCAGGCGATAGGATGGCGCAGGACCAAAGCGGATACACAGCGGGATCATGCCAATTACCGCCACGAATTGCAGGATGGCCATCATGCCCATCAGGTTGGAGGCAATTGCAGCACTTTGCATCAGCACGAACACGACGTAATAGGTGAAGACGGCATTAAACACGTCCTGCGCGATATACCCGCCAAGGTATAACCCCAGATGTTGACGGAATATCTTGATGCGCAGCGTCGAGGATAATTCCACTTTCAGACGTTTCAGGCTCTGCGCCAGCGTCAGTTGCTGACGTTCGCGCTCAATTTTCTTCGTGGCTTCAGATTTGAGCTCTTCCGGTCTTTCCCAGGTAAAGAAATACACCAGTGTCAGAACGAATGCGCAAATTACCGCAAAGACCAGGCTCGAATAGAAGAAGGAAATGGCATTATCTTTGCCGAAATGCTGCAACAGAATCCCCGGCAGGAAGGCCGCCAGAATCGCTGACAACTGTGCCAGAGCGATACGGGCGCCGGAAAATTTAGTTTTCTGTTTGAAATCATCGGTCATTTCCGGCACCAGTGTTTCATACGGCACCAGAATCATGGTGTAGACGATATCGAACAGCAGATAGGTCAGCAGATAATAGACATATCCCATGTCTCCCACCCACATGAAGCTGTAGCTGAACACACAAGGAATACCGAGCAGGATGAAGAACTTGCGGCGGCCAAAACGCTTGCCGAGCCAGGTGTTGCCGAAGTTATCAGTGAGATACCCCATCAGCGGGCTCAGCACCGCATCGGCTACGCGCGCGGTGGCAAAAATAAAGGTCGCTTCAATGGGCGAAAGACCGCAAAACGTGGTGTAAAAATAGAGTAGCCACGCCGCAGTCAGAGCTGTCGTACCCGCCCCGAGAAAATCGCCTGACCCGTAAGCGATGTAATTAAAGAATCCGATTTTACGTGTTTTCATTGCCGTGTTGCCTCTGTTAAATCACCTATAGGCGTAGGCTGAATGCGAACGAAAATACTTCGTCCGGCCATGATTCAAATTAACGAGGAGCAGGAATGAAAACCTTTTGGTTTTTGCCACTCAAACGGACTTTATGGCAAAGAAATGAAGAAGTGGGCGATCAATATCTAAATATTGAACATAGGTTTGATATTAATGAAATGACAGTTCATTAAATGGACTGGATATAAAAAAAGGCAATCCGCAGATTGCCTCTTTTACTTATGAGGAAGGACTACTGAGCGGAAGACTTACGTTTTTTCAGCTTCAGACCTATCCAGAAGATCAGTGCCACACAAATCAGCGACGGCAGGAAGTTCGAGCCCAGTTCGGGGTATTCCGCTCGCACGATGGTGCTGTACAGTAACAGACCCAGCAGGAAGCAGGCTGCAGCCAGAACCGGTAACCCTTTCGGCATTTCACCGCGGTGGTAACGAACGTGCAGGCAATACACCGCTAACACCAGAGAAATGATCGGGAAGATCGAAAACGTTACGACAGAACTGAATAACGCATCGAAAGTGCCATTAATTGACAGCCCGGCAATCAAAGCCAAAACCAGAGTGCCATTATCCTGGTTCGGTTGTTCGGTCATCTTCTTTACCTCGGGTCATATTAGTGAGGGGGGTCACAGCCGTCCGTTCCTGCTGACGGCGATACCAGTAATATGCGCCTTTGGAAATCATCCGCAGCTGCAACACCAGGCGTTCCTCCAGCTGGCGACGCTGTGCAATATCCACATCCAGCGCTTCCGCCCCGGCGTTGAAAACGATGATCACCATGGCCTCAGCCTGCGCTTCAGTAAAACTGCGCGGCATATGGTTTTCGAGTTGCAGATAGTCGGCAAGTTCCGCAATAAAATGCTGAATTTCACGGGCGACGGCGGCACGAAACGCCGATGACGTACCGGAGCGTTCACGTAACAACAGGCGGAATGCGTTGGGATTGTTACCGATGAATTCCATAAACGTGGAGACGGATGTGCGGATCACGCTGCCCCCTTTCGCAATGCGCTGGCGTGCCTGGCGCATCAGCTGACGCAGCATCAGACCACTTTCATCAACCATTGTCAGACCCAGTTCATCCACATCGCGAAAGTGCCGGTAAAAGGAGGTTGGCGCAATGCCTGCCTCGCGGGAAACCTCACGCAGACTCAGACTGGCAAAGCTACGCTCGGCACTAAGCTGGCTAAAAGCCGCCTCAATCAGTGAGCGGCGCGTGCGCTCTTTTTGTTGTGCTCTTACGCCCATAACCTTCATCCGGATAGTATTCTTCTTTTTGATTATTCGCCCGATATCGCTTCACTATACCAAAAATTTTAACGGTCGGAGCCAAAGATACAACAGCATAAAGTGGGTCAGAATGTTGCTGCATTACCATTAAATGACAACTGCATGTGGGGTAAATAGGTGTAATATGTTACTTTCTCGTTGTGATTTTGTATAAAAATAGGTTTCGAACCATGCCACAGCACTCACATTTTGATGCCATCATCATTGGCTCAGGCCCTGGCGGAGAAGGCGCCGCGATGGGACTGGTTAAACAAGGCGCCCGGGTTGCTGTCATCGAACGCTATAACAACGTCGGTGGCGGATGTACTCACTGGGGAACCATCCCTTCCAAAGCATTACGCCACGCCGTCAGCAGAATCATCGAATTTAACCAAAACCCGCTCTACAGTGATAACTCCCGCACTATGAGTTCGAGTTTCCCGGACATCCTGCGTCACGCCGATTCGGTTATTAATCAGCAAACACGTATGCGCCAGGGTTTCTATGAGAGAAACCAATGCCAGCTGTTTTCCGGAGATGCCAGTTTTGTGGATGCCAACACCATCAGCATCCGCTATGCCGATAACACACACGAACAAATTACCGCTGATAACATCGTGATTGCCTGCGGTTCGCGTCCTTACCGCCCTGCCAATGTCGATTTTGGTCATCCGCGCATTTACGACAGCGACCTGATCCTCGAACTGAGCCATGAGCCACGCCACGTGATTATCTACGGAGCGGGTGTAATCGGCTGCGAATATGCGTCGATCTTCCGCGGTCTTAACGTCAAAGTGGACTTAATCAACACCCGTGACCGCTTGCTGTCTTTCCTCGATCAGGAAATGTCAGACGCCCTGTCCTATCACTTCTGGAATAACGGTGTGGTTATCCGCCACAACGAAGAGTTCGAGATGATCGAAGGCGTGGAAGACGGTGTGATCATGCATCTTAAATCCGGTAAAAAAGTGAAAGCTGATGCACTGCTGTATGCCAACGGGCGCACAGGTAACACCGATAAACTGGGTCTGGAGAACATTGGTCTGGAAGCTGACAGCCGCGGGCTGCTGAAAGTGAACAGCATGTATCAGACTGCGCTGTCACATATTTATGCGGTCGGTGACGTCATTGGCTATCCAAGCCTGGCATCAGCGGCTTACGATCAGGGACGTATCGCCGCGCAGGCCATGATTCAGGGCGAAGCGAAAGTCCACCTTATAGAAAACATTCCGACGGGTATTTACACCATTCCTGAAATCAGTTCCGTGGGTAAAACCGAACAGGAACTGACAGCGATGAAAGTGCCCTACGAAGTGGGCCGCGCACAGTTTAAACATCTGGCACGCGCACAAATTGCAGGCATGAACGTGGGTAGTCTGAAGCTTCTGTTCCACCGTGAGACCAAAGAAATTCTGGGAATTCACTGCTTTGGTGAACGCGCCGCCGAGATTATTCACATCGGTCAGGCCATCATGGAACAGAAAGGTGAAGGGAATACTATCGAGTATTTCGTTAATACCACCTTCAACTATCCGACCATGGCAGAGGCCTATCGCGTTGCGGCACTGAACGGCTTAAACCGCCTGTTTTAAGACTGCGGTTCGGTCCATGTAAGGCTGCATGTGCTCTTTGATGGCTTCCGCCAGCTGCTCGTAACGCCCGCGCAGTGGCGAACCGGGACGATATACCAGCGCGATGGTGCGTCGTGGTTCCGGTTTGTCACACATCAGATACGTCACGCCGTCACGGCTGCGCTCATTGGGCACAGCCAGTGATGGCAGCAAGGTAATCCCGCTTCCCGCCGCCACCATATTGCGCAGCGTTTCCAGACTGGTTGCCCGGAAATGGGTATCTTCATCCGCGCCTGCCTGGAAGCAGAAACCGAGCGCCTGATCACGCAGGCAGTGCCCGTCTTCCAGCATCAGCAGTTTTTCACCGGCCAGATCGGCCATCGCCACACGATCGCGAGATGCCCATGGATGATCGTCGTAGATCGCCAGCCTCATCGGCTCATCAAACAGCGGCACTTCAATAAACGCTTCGCTCTCTTTCACCAGCGCCAGAATGGCACAGTCGAGTTTTCCGCTGTCCAGCTGAGCCAGTAACTGATGGGTTTGCGCTTCGTGCAGATACATTTCCAGCTTCGGGAAGGTTTTGTGCAGCGAAGGAATAATCTGGGGCAGCAAATAAGGCCCGACGGTCGGGATCAGCCCGATATGCATCGGCCCGGACATCGCTTCACCCTGTTGGCTCGCCATCTCTTTCAGAACTTTCACTTCACGTAACACCGTGCGCGCCTGATCCACCAGCAACAAACCGGCTTGTGTAAACAACACTTTGCGGCTGGTTCTTTCAAGCAACATAACGCCAAGTTCATCTTCCAGTTTACGAATCTGACCGCTTAACGTCGGCTGACTGACATGGCATGAATCTGCTGCGCGGCGAAAGTGACGGAACTCCGCCAGCGCCACCAGATACTCTAGATCGCGAATGTTCATTTTTCCTCCAGTCCCTAAAAGGCAATGAGATAGCTGTTAACGATAGATAAGATAGCAATCAACGATTATATCTATCAACCATTATTGTGAATAATGCCTCCCAGCGAAACGGCAATGCCGAAAATATTTTGTATTTTATTGATTAATTAAGAGGTTATTCATGTTTGCAAGCCAGGAAGGGAAACACGTACCGTACGTTACTTTTCACACCCGACAGGGCGACCAGTGGGTAGATCTCAGCAGCGAGCAGCTGTTTAAAAATAAAACAGTGATTGTGTTTTCATTACCGGGAGCCTTCACCCCGACCTGCTCTTCAAGCCATCTTCCACGTTACAACGAACTGGCTCCGGTCTTTAAAAACCACGGCGTCGACAGCATTCTGTGCGTTTCCGTGAATGACACCTTCGTGATGAACGCCTGGAAAGCCGAACAAAACGCGTCCAACATCACTTTCATTCCGGACGGTAACGGTGAATTCACCAAAGGCATGGACATGCTGGTTGAGAAAGCGGATTTAGGCTTCGGCCCGCGTTCATGGCGTTATTCCATGCTGGTGCGCAATGGTGTAGTCGAGAAAATGTTCGTTGAGCCAAACAAACCGGGCGACCCGTTTGAAGTGTCTGATGCAGACACCATGCTCAAATATCTGGCACCAGAATTTAAAGTACAAGAATCCGTGTCCGTATTCACCAAACCGGGCTGTCCGTTCTGTGCGAAAGCCAAACAAATGTTGCAGGAACGCGGCATTCAGTACGAAGAAATTGTATTAGGTAAAGACGCGACCACCGTCAGTCTGCGCGCCGTGACAGGGCGGGCGACAGTGCCGCAAGTCTTTATCGGTGGACGCCACATTGGGGGAAGTGACGACCTGGAGGTTTACCTCCATTCAGAAACAGAAGCGTTGTGCGAAGTCGCACAATAAGCGTCGGGAAACCAAACAGTAAAATCAGGCGGACTTCGGTCCGCCTTTTTTATTTTACGCTAAACGCGCTTTCGCATCGGCAATCGCCTGCGCGACCTGCTGCGGAGAAACGCCACCTTTGGCGGCACGTTTGTCGAGACAGGATTGCAGTTCAAGGATCGCGTAAACGTCATCGCCAATCACATTGCTGAATTTCTGCAAATCAGCCAGCGGCAATTCTTCCAGCGCCTTCCCCTGATTAATCGCTTCGACCACCGCTTCACCCACAATATGGTGTGCTTCGCGGAACGGCACGCCTTTGGCAACCAGATAGTCTGCCAGTTCGGTGGAATTGGCGTAGCCTTGCTGTGCAGCTTCTTTCGCACGCGGGCGTTTCACCTGAATGCCGTCCAGCACCAGCGACGCCATATTCAGGCAATCCATCCAGGTGTCGAGCGCATCGAACAGCCCTTCTTTGTCTTCCTGCATGTCTTTGTTGTACGCCAGCGGCAGGCCCTTCATGGTCATCATCATGCCAGTCAGTGCGCCTTGTACGCGGCCACATTTGCCGCGGATCAGCTCCAGCGCATCCGGGTTTTTCTTCTGCGGCATCAGGGAGGAACCTGACGTCACGCGATCGGACAAATCAATAAACGCCGCTTCGCCGGTGTTAAAGAAGATCAGGTCTTCGGCAAAACGGGAAAGGTGAACCATACTGATGGCCGCGTTGGACAGCAGTTCAAGAACATGGTCACGGTCAGAAACGCTGTCGAGGCTGTTACGGGTCGCAGAAGCAAAACCTAACCAGCCCGCCAGCTGTTCGCGATCCATCGGATATGCCGTACCGGCCAGTGCGCCACAGCCCAGCGGGCTGACGTCCAGACGGGTCAGGGTATCTTTCAGACGGCTTTCGTCACGCGCCAGCATTTCAACATACGCCATGCACCAGTGCGCAAAGGTCACCGGCTGAGCGCGTTGCAGATGGGTGTAACCCGGCATCACCGCGTCCTGATTGGCTTCGGCGGTGGCGACCAGCGCCTGCTGTAAATGATGCAATGCATCGCCCAGTTCAACCACCTGCGCTTTACACCACAGTTTGATGTCGGTCGCGACCTGATCGTTACGGCTGCGGCCGGTATGCAGTTTCTTGCCAAGATTACCGACTTTGTCGATCAGTTTACCTTCGACCCAGCTATGAATATCTTCGGCGTCGCTGGCTAAAATAGCGCGGGGATTGGCACGGACTTCTTCCAGCAGCACGGTCAGCGCCTCTTCCAGCTGGATTTGCTCGTCAGCGGTTAATACGTTGACGGTCACCAGCGCTTTGGACCAGGCTACTGAGCCCACGATGTCCTGCTCTGCCAGCCGGTAATCGAAACGCAGTGAGTCATTGAGTTCTTTAAACCGCTGATCCGCTGCCTGAGTAAAACGTCCGCCCCAAAGTGCCATTTTCCTGCTCCTGAATTTTTTATGCAAAAGGGCGCACTATGCTGCGCCCTTGAAAAGGGTATACCGAATGCGCCGCCGGTGCGTTACGCCAGAATACGTGTGCCGATGGCGACGCCGTTAAACAGTGCCGGTAATTGTTCGGCATGACGCCAGCTGGCAATATCAACCGGACGTCCCAGAGAACGGGCGGCGTCCAGCGCAGCGTGAACTTTGACGATCATGCCATCGGTGATAATACCCTGCGCGATAAGCTGCTCGGCTTTCTCTGCGCTCATTTCCGGGATACGCTGACCTTTGCCGTCAAGAATGCCACTGACATCAGACAGCAGGATCAGATCCGCGCCCAGCGTGGCCGCCAGTGCGGTCGCAGCCTGATCAGCGTTAACGTTCATCAGCTCGCCGTTTGCGGTGATGCCGATAGAACTGACAATCGGCAGGTAGCCTGCGCCGTGCAGCGTGTTAATCAGCGCCGGGTTACCCGCTTCGGCTTTACCGACGAAGCCCAGTGATTCATCCAGTTGTGTAACGCTGACAGTACCGCCGTCTGCCAGAGACAGGCCAACGGCGTTGATATGATTTTTAACCGCCCACGCCAGCAGGGTTTTGTTAGCGCTGCCAGCAAGTGCGCCGGTGATAATGTCAATCTGATCAGCCGGAGTCACACGCAGACCGGCTTTTTTCACCACCGGCAGATTCAGCTTTTTCATCAGCTCGTCAACCAGGCAGCCGCCACCGTGAACAATAACCAGCGGGCGGTGATATTCCTGACGATAAGCCACTACCGCCATGAACAGGCGCTCGAGCGCTTCTTCATTGTCCAGCAACACACCACCTAATTTTATGACTAACGGATTCATAGCTGTTCGCGCCCCGACCGGTTGAGAATGTTAATTAATAACAATACATTTAATTTAATCTAACACCCCTGCACGTCTGAATAAACGCTCAGGGGCGGTTGTTTTCTGTTTGCTGACAATCTGACGAAGTGTTAAAGCAGTGATTGTGTTTCCGGGAAGCCGAAACGGATATTCATGCACTGAACCGCCTGCGCGGACGCGCCTTTAAGCACATTATCCTCCGTCGCCACCACAATCAGATGTTCGCCTTTCACCGCAAAACCGATATCGCAAAACGGCAGGCCAACCACGTCTTTCAGCGCCGGAACGCCTTTGGTGTACAAACGCACCAGCGGTTTATCGTGATAAGCATTATGGAAGGCTTCCGCCACGTCCTGCTCCGTGACACCCGCGTTCAGACGGCAGGTGATAGTCGCCAGGATACCGCGCGGGAAGTTGCCCAGATGCGGTGTGAAAATCACCGGCACGCCAAGATGCTCGGCAATTTCTGGCTGATGACGGTGGCTGAAGAGCTTGTATGGCTGAAGGCTGACTTCGCAGAAGCTGTTGCCGAGCGTGGCTTTACGGCCTGCACCACTAACACCGCTGGTGGCGTTGATCACCGGCCACTGGCTGTCATTGAGCAAACCATTTTCGATAAGGGGTTTAAGCGCCAGCTGCGAAGCGGTCGGGTAACAGCCCGGAACGGCGATCAGCTGTGCATCTTTTAATTTGTCAGCCTGCCATTCGGCCAGGCCGTACACAGCTTGGTCGAGCAGGTCGAGATGCTGATGCTCAAAACCGTAGAATTCGGTATAAAACTCAGGTTTGCTGACGCGAAAAGCACCGGATAGATCAAACACTACGCAGCCCGCCGCCAGAAACTGTGGTGCTAAATCGTGGCTGACTTCATGCGCGGTCGCCAGAAATACCACATCGACACCTTTCGCGGCTTCCGCCACGTCAGTCAGTGGCGAAACAGGCAAATCGACGATGCCTTTTAATTGAGGATGCAAATCAGAAAGTAATTTTCCTGCATCTGCACTTTGCGCTGAAACCGTTAAACCGGTTATGTTCATATGTGGGTGGCGATTCAGGTAAGCAGCGAGTTCGGCTCCGGCATAACCTGTGGCACCAACAATCAGCGTATTTAACATAGGGCTTGTTCACCTTCTCAATTTTTGGGTAGGGGCCGGATGAATTTTTTTCCGGTTTCCTTACGCGCTGGCTTATTGTATTTTTATTCACAATTATTGCATGAATATGAATACTACCCTAACTAAAGGCTGTCAACAGTGAAGATGAAATTACCTCCTTTTATTGAGCTCTACCGGGCGTTAATCGCCACCCCTTCCATCAGCGCCACAGACGCTGCACTGGACCAGAGCAATGAGACGTTAATCAATCTACTGGCAGGCTGGTTCGGTGATTTAGGCTTCAAAGTCGAAGTGCAACCCGTGCCAGGAACACGCCATAAATTCAATATGTTAGCCAGTACCGGTGACGGTGCAGGCGGGTTGCTGCTGGCGGGTCATACCGATACCGTTCCGTTCGATGACGGCCGCTGGACACGTGATCCTTTCACCCTGACCGAGCATGAAAATAAGCTCTATGGTTTAGGGACTGCCGACATGAAAGGTTTCTTCGCGTTCATCCTCGATTCATTGCGTGATGTCGATCTGACCAAACTGACTAAACCGCTGTATATTTTGGCGACCGCCGATGAAGAAACCACGATGGCCGGTGCCAGCTATTTCTCTAAAAATGCCAAAATTCGCCCTGATTGCGCGATCATCGGTGAACCCACTTCGCTCAAGCCGGTTCGTGCGCATAAGGGGCATCTGTCGAATGCAATCCGCATCACCGGTCAGTCCGGCCATTCCAGTGATCCGTCCCGCGGCGTGAACGCTATTGAACTGATGCACGAATCGATTACCCATTTAATGACGCTGCGCAATACGCTGAAAAGCCGTTACAACCACAGTGGTTTCGTGATCCCGTACCCGACCATGAACTTTGGTTATATCAACGGCGGCGACGCACCAAACCGTATTTGTGCCTGTTGTGAAATGCACATGGATATCCGCCCGCTGCCGGGTCTGACGCTGACCGACATTGATGGTCTGTTGAACGAGGCACTGGCCCCCGTCAGCGAACGCTGGCCGGGACGTATTGTGATTGAAGAACTGCATCCACCGATCCCGGGCTATGAATGTCCGCCGGATCACCCGCTGGTGCAGGTGGTCGAGAAATTACTGGGCGTGGAAACGGAAATCGTTAACTACTGCACCGAAGCGCCGTTTATTCAGGAACTGTGCCCGACGCTGGTGCTCGGACCTGGTTCTATCGATCAGGCGCATCAGCCAGATGAATATATTGATACTGCGTTCATTAAACCGACTCGTGAGCTGATTTCTCAGGTTGTTCATCATTTCTGTTATCACTGATACTGAATGAAGGATTGATGAAGAAACAATCAGGGCGCTCACGGGCGCCCTTTGATACTGTACAAAAGGTGGATTAGCCAAACTGATATCGCCGCTGTTGTAATTAAATTTCAGCGACATCGCCAAAAAGACCATTTTTCACGTGAGTGTTCAGGGGTTTTTGGGTTAAAACATGTGCTGCATTTAAAAAGTATGGCCAGGTTGGCAGGGTGAACGGGGCAAGAATGCCTGACGGGTGAAAGTTATTTACAGAATATAAAAATTAAACGAGAGAACGGGTCAGAGGTAATATGAACGAACAATATTCCGCAATGCGAAGTAATGTCAGTACTTTAGGTAAATTGCTGGGCGACACGATCAAAGATACGTTGGGAGAGCATATCCTGGATCGTGTTGAGAAAATCCGTAAGCTGTCGAAATCCTCCCGTGCCGGAAATGACGCGGATCGACAGGAGTTACTGTCAACGTTGCAAAACCTCTCAAACGATGAGCTGTTGCCTGTTGCCCGTGCTTTTAGCCAGTTTCTGAATTTAGCCAACGTGGCTGAACAATATCACAGCATTTCGCCGCACGGCGAAGCGGCCAGCAATCCTGAAGCGCTGGCGCAATTGTTCGATCGTCTGAAATCCAAAAACCTCTCTGAGCAGCAGTTACGGGATGCCGTTGACCAGCTTTCTATCGAACTGGTGCTGACCGCGCACCCGACAGAAATCGCCCGTCGTACGTTGATCCACAAACTGGTGGAAGTGAATAACTGCCTCAAGCAGCTCGACCATAACGATCTGGCCGATTACGAGCGCAAACAAATCATGCGCCGCCTGCGTCAGTTAATCGCGCAATCATGGCATACCGATGAAATCCGCAAAAACCGCCCTTCTCCGGTGGATGAAGCCAAATGGGGTTTTGCGGTAGTCGAAAACAGCCTGTGGGAAGGCGTGCCGGCTTTTCTGCGCGAACTGAACGAACAGCTGGAAACCTCACTGGATTACAAAATGCCAGTGGAAGCCGTGCCGGTTCGCTTCACCTCCTGGATGGGTGGCGACCGCGACGGTAACCCGAACGTAACCGCCGATATCACCCGTCACGTGCTGTTGCTGAGCCGCTGGAAAGCGACTGATCTGTTCCTGCGTGATATCGCGGTGCTGGTGTCAGAACTGTCGATGACCGAATGCACACCGGAACTGCGTGAACTGGCTGGCGGTGCGGACATCATCGAACCTTACCGCGAAATCATGAAACAGCTCCGTTCGCAGCTGACCAATACTCAGGTGTATCTGGAAGCCCGTCTGAAAGGCGAGCGTGTTGCACGTCCTCACGATTTGCTGGTGAAAAATGACCAGCTGTGGGCGCCGCTTTACGCCTGCTACCAGTCATTGCAGGCCTGCAACATGGGCATTATTGCCAACGGCCAGTTGCTGGATACACTGCGCCGCGTGCGCTGCTTCGGCGTGCCGCTGGTGCGTATCGACGTGCGTCAGGAAAGCACCCGCCACACCGACGCTATCGCCGAAATTACCCGTTATCTGGGGCTTGGCGATTACGAAAGCTGGTCAGAATCCGACAAACAGGCTTTCCTGATCCGCGAACTGAACTCAAAACGTCCGCTGGTGCCACGTCACTGGGAACCGAGCGCCAACACCAAAGAAGTGCTCGATACCTGTCAGGTGATTGCCGAAGCGCCGGAAGGCTCGATTGCAGCGTATGTCATCTCGATGGCGCGCACGCCGTCTGATGTGCTGGCCGTACACCTGCTGCTCAAAGAAGCCGGTTGTCCGTTCCCGATGCCCGTTGCGCCGCTGTTCGAAACGCTCGACGACCTGAACAATGCCGACGATGTCATGAAGCAATTGCTGAGCATCGACTGGTATCGCGGTTTCATTCAGGGCAAACAGATGGTGATGATTGGCTATTCCGACTCCGCAAAAGACGCGGGCGTGATGGCCGCATCGTGGGCGCAATATCGTGCGCAGGATGCTCTGATCAAAACCTGCGAGAAAGCCGGAATTGCCCTGACACTGTTCCACGGACGTGGCGGTTCTATCGGCCGTGGCGGCGCACCGGCACAGGCAGCGTTATTGTCTCAGCCTCCGGGCAGCCTGAAAGGTGGCCTGCGCGTTACCGAACAAGGCGAGATGATCCGCTTCAAGTTCGGTCTGCCGGAAGTCACTATCAGCAGTCTGGCGCTGTACACCTCTGCAATTCTGGAAGCCAACCTGCTGCCACCGCCTGAGCCGAAACAAGCCTGGGTGGATATCATGGAACAACTGTCTGACGTGTCCTGCAAAATGTACCGTGGCTACGTTCGCGAAAATAAAGACTTCGTGCCTTACTTCCGCGCCGCAACGCCGGAACAGGAACTGGCCAAACTGCCTCTGGGTTCACGCCCGGCGAAACGTAAAGCCAGTGGTGGCGTCGAAAGCCTTCGTGCCATCCCGTGGATTTTCGCCTGGACGCAAAACCGCCTGATGCTGCCAGCCTGGCTGGGTGCCGGTGCCGGTTTGCAGGCTGTGGTTGATGACGGAAAACGCGACGAGCTGGAAACCATGTGCCGCGACTGGCCGTTCTTCTCCACGCGAATCGGTATGCTGGAGATGGTGTTTGCGAAAGCTGACCTGTGGCTGGCGGAATACTACGATCATCGTCTGGTTGGGAAAGAATTGTGGCCGCTCGGTCAGCAGTTGCGCGATCAGCTGGCAAGCGACATCAAAGTCATTCTGGCGATTTCTAACGACGATCATCTGATGGAAGATTTGCCGTGGATTGCAGAATCCATCGCACTGCGAAACGTCTACACTGACCCGCTGAACGTCTTGCAGGCTGAATTGCTGCACCGTTCCCGCGAGCTGGAAAAAGACGGCAAGCAGGATGCCAACGTCGAACAGGCGCTGATGGTGACGATTGCCGGTGTGGCAGCGGGTATGCGTAATACCGGCTAGTTTTCGCTGACATCAGCCCAAGAAAAACCCGCGAATTCGCGGGTTTTTTGTATTCAGTGTCGGGCAAAAAGATTAAGCGCGAACCGGCACGGCGATGTCTGGACGCACACCCAGCGTGTGGCAAATCGCGTAACTCATTTCTGCACGGTTCAGGGTGTAGAAATGGAAGTCCTTCACGCCTTCGCGGCTGAGGATTTTCACCATGTCCATCGCGATATTGGCACCGACCATTTTGCGGGTTTCGGCGTCGTCATCCAGCCCTTCAAACTGACTGTTCATCCAGTGCGGTACACGCACATTGGTCATCGTCGCAAAGCGGGTCAGCTGTTTGAAGTTAGACACCGGCAGGATGCCAGGCACGATTTCCACGTCAATCCCCTGACCGGCGCAGCGGTCGCGGAAACGCAGGTAACTTTCCACATCAAAGAAGAACTGCGTGATGGCGCGGTTCGCACCGGCATCGATTTTACGTTTCAGGTTAATCAGATCTGACTGCGCGCTTTTGGCCTCAGGATGCACTTCCGGATAGGCCGCGACGGAAATATCAAAGTCGCCCACTTCTTTCAGCAGATGCACCAAATCGGTGGCGTACATTTCCGGCTTGCCGCCGCCAGCCGGCAAATCGCCACGCAGAGCCACAATGTGGCGGATGCCACTGTCCCAGTAATCCCGTGCGATCTGACGCAGTTCATCGCGGCTGGCATCGATACAGGTCAGGTGAGGTGCCGCTTCCAGACCGGTACGTTCTTTAATGCCTTTGATGATGCTGTGCGTACGATCACGCTCGCCGGAGTTCGCGCCGTAAGTCACTGAGACAAACTTAGGCTTGAGGCTGCTGAGACGATCAATAGAGCTCCACAACGTATCTTCCATCTCGCTGGTACGAGGCGGGAAAAATTCGAAAGAAACGTTAATCTGACCCTGTAATTCAGCCAGATTCTGATTCAGCGCTTCGCGCTGGTTTGCGTGGAAAAAGCTCATAAACACTACCTCATGGATCACTGCGTTTTGATTATGGTTCGTTATAATGGACGTTTGGACGTCTAAACGTATAGATAGAAAATGACGGAAAGAGAACAAAGTGTCAACGTTAAAATGATGGCAGGGGATGATTAATCTTCACGCAAACTGAAAGAATTTCACGTTGCGAAAATGAGGCTGAGGGGAAGCTGAGGAAAGTTAGAGGTTTTTTACGCCTTCCCCTCATGGGAGAGGAAGGCGTAAGGAATTACAGAAGTTGCGTCAGACGATTAAGATCAGATTGCAACGCACCTGCGGTCACGTCACGCCCTGCACCCGGCCCGCGGATCACCAGCGGATTATCACGATACCAGCGACTTTCGATAGCGAACACGTTATCGCACGGCAGTAATGCGGCCAGAGGATGGTCGTCACGCACCGCTTCAACACCCACACGGGCTTTGCCATTGGCATCGAAACGGGCCACGTAGCGCAGCACCAGGCCCATTTCACGGGCGGCTTCCAGACGTTGCAGCATTTGCTGGTTCAGCGCCTCACCGTCTTCAAAAAACTGATCTACGGAACCGTTCGCGCAACTTTCCGGCACCAGCGATTCCACGCGAACCTGGGTCGGTTCGATGTCATAACCCGCTTCGCGCGCCAGGATCACCAGCTTGCGCATGACGTCCTGACCGGATAAATCATCGCGCGGATCCGGCTCAGTCAGCCCCTGCTGCCAGGCTAAATCCACCAGTTCGGTGAACGGCAGCGTGCCGTCAAATTGCAGGAACAGCCAGGACAATGTTCCCGAGAAAATGCCGCTGATGGCCAGAATGCTGTCGCCGCTGTCGCGTAAATCACGCACCGTATGATTAACCGGCAAACCAGCGCCGACAGTGGCGTTATACAACCAGTGGCTGTCAGTTTTGGAAAATGCATCGCGGATCTGACGGTATTTATTCGTGTCCGACGCGCCTGCCTGTTTGTTGGCACTGATGACATGGAAACCGTAGCTGGCGAAATCCAGATACTGATCGGCCAGTTCAGCGCTGGCGGTGACATCCAGAACCACTAAATCGTCATAAGGATGCGCGCGCATCCACAGGAACAGCGATTCTTCGTCATGCGCCTGCGATTCATCATCAAAGAAGGCCAGCGCACGGCTGGCATCCAGCCCTTCATAATTAAGCAGACTGCGCTTGCTGTCGACCACACCGGCCAGCACAAACTCGAAACCGCTGCGGGCAGAAATATTCTTTTGTTCACGGGCGAACAGTTCCAGCCAGCGTGAACCGATATTGCCTTTACCAAACAGCATCAGACCGATTTGCTTTTCAGCACGGAACAACGTTTTGTGCAGCCCCTGAATCAGGTGCGCGGTCGGGCCGATACGCAGTACAGCCACCAGACTGATACCGTCTTCGGCCTGCCAGATAAACTCCACTGGCTGATCTTTCATTTCCTGATAAAAACGGTGGCTGTGCAGCGGATTCTTGCACACGCCCGCCCCGACCAGCGCCACCAGCGCCAGCCCTTCACGCAGGGTCAGACGCGCCGGAAGGGCCGCCTCTTCGAGAATCTGCAACGCACTGCCCGCCACTTCAGAGGTGTAACAAAGTTGCAGCAGATTACGGTCAGGATGAATGCCGGTACACAGCGGTTTGATCTGCGCACGTTTAAGCAGCAGCTCAACATCTTTTTGTGCCAGACCAAAATCGTGGCCGGAAGGAATGACCATTTCGATCAGACAAATATCATCATGGCTGGTGACAATTTTCGCGCCGGTACCGGAAGCCAGCACGCGTTCAATACGCGTTGAGCCCTGCTCCGGCTGGTAACTGCAACGCAGTTGCAAATCAATATCGCTGCCGGAAACCGGCTGAAGGGTTCGGGTGTGCAGAACCGGTGCCGCCAGACGCGCCAGTTCACTGGCTTCATCGAGACGCAATAACGGCAGCAGGCAGGCATCTTTCACTTTGCGCGGGTCGGCGCTGTAGACACCGGCCACATCACTCCAGATGGTCACACGGCTGGCATTAGCCAGTGCGCCAATCTGGGTGGCGGAATAGTCACTGCCGTTACGGCCAAGCAGTACGGTTTCACCCGCGTCACTGCGGGCGATAAAGCCGGTCACCACCAGATATTGCTGAGGATGCTGCGCGAGAAGTTGTTGCAGCAGCGGATACGAACGGCCTTCATCAACCTGAGGTTGCGCAGCGCGTTCAGCCCGCAGGAATTCACGGGCATCCAGCCAGGCGGCCGGTAATTCCAGCTTACACAGCACTGCAGACATCAGACGTGCAGACCAGACTTCGCCGTGCCCGACGACTTCAGCATAAATTGCATCGGTCATTTTGCCGTCAAGCAAAACA
Source organism: Rahnella sp. CJA17(1/100) (assembly GCF_963881615.1). Taxonomy (NCBI): domain Bacteria; kingdom Pseudomonadati; phylum Pseudomonadota; class Gammaproteobacteria; order Enterobacterales; family Yersiniaceae; genus Rahnella; species Rahnella sp. CJA17(1/100). The sequence continues at coordinate 23,041 of NZ_CAWOJA010000007.1, forward strand.
GCCAGACGTTCGAGATCATGAATAAAAGAAGCAATAAGCGGTTCGGCCATTTCCGGCGGCAACAGACCAGTTATCAAATCACTCTGATAACGGCGCAAAGCCTGCTGAACCTGATGCGCAGAAATTCTGTCTGTCTGGCTGAGCTTCAGCCAGCTGATCAGCTGGTTGGTTGTGCTGCCAGCCGCCGACACCACCATCATGTCACCCGGCTTCGCATACTCGGCCATAATGCCAGCGACACGCAGATAACACTTCACGTCGGCCAGACTGCTACCACCAAATTTGTGCAACTGACGACTTCCCGCCGGCGCTGCAACCGCTATTGCATTCATACTTACCTCGTTGCCACTGACTGGAATGCATTTTCCAGATCAGCAATCAAATCTTCGCTGTCTTCAAGACCTACAGAAATACGGAGCAAGCTGTCAGAAATCCCGGCGGCTTTGCGCGCTTCCGGCGCCATGCCAGCATGTGTCATGGTCGCGGTATGAGAAATCAGGCTTTCGACGCCTCCCAGTGATTCTGCGAGGGTAAATAACTTCAATTCTTTCAGGAAATGGCGCAACTGAGCTTCATCTCCGTTAAATTCAAAACTGATCATGGCACCAAAGCCACGTTGCTGGCGGCAGGCAATTTCATGTCCCTGGTTTTCCGGCAGCGACGGATGATACAGCTTTTTGACCTGCAATTGTTTTTGTAAATAAGCAACAATTGCCAGTGCATTTTCCTGTTGCTGTTTCACGCGAACCGTTAACGTGCGCAAACCGCGCAATAACAGATAGCTGTCAAAGGCCGCAGCGGTAACGCCAATGTTGTTCGCCCACCAGGCGAGTTCTGTCGCATGTTCTGCGGTCTTAGATATTACCGTACCGGCGACCACATCAGAATGCCCGTTCAGATATTTAGTACATGAATGGACGACTAAATCCGCACCAAGCTGCAATGGATTTTGCAACGCCGGACTCAGGAAGGTGTTGTCCACCACTGTCAGGGCACCGGCGGCGCGGGACGCGTCGCAAATCGCCTGAATATCCACCACACGCAGCAAAGGATTGCTCGGCGTTTCAATCAGCACCAGCTTCGGTTTTTCTTTCAGCGCATCGGCCAGCGCCTGTGGATCACCCTGATCCACAAACAGCACGCGATACGCGCCACGTTTGCTCAGGCTGTCGAACAAACGGTAACTGCCGCCGTAGCAGTCGTGCGGCGCAACCAGTAAATCGCCAGGTTTCAGAAAGACCGTACACACCAGATGAATGGCTGACATACCGCTGCTGGTCAGAACCGCACCGGCGCCGCCTTCCAGATCAGCCAGCGCACGCTGGACAACATCCCGTGACGGATTGCCGCGACGTGAATAGTCATGGGCTCTTGGCTGGTTGAAATCTTCAAAGTTATAGGTACTGGAAAGGTAGATTGGCGGAACTACACAACCATATTGCTGATCATTGTTCAGGCCACTGCCCACGGCAATGGTGGCTTGCTTGTGCGTCATAATCGTTTCTTCCTGACGAATTGCGAAGGATGAGGATATAAAGAGTAACGTCCGGATTTATAGACGTCAATACATCTGGACATCTAAACTTCTTTGCGTATAGATTGAGCAACAGCGCAATACCCGCTAAAATTATGGCGTTAATGAAGATGTCAGGCAGATCTGTCGTGCCGGGAGACGTAAGCTCAAGGTAACAAAATGAACAGTGCCGCAGGGAAAAACGTGAAATGTCCCTGTTAAATTCCGACATTTACTTAGTGAGAACAGTGAAAATCGGGCATAATCACGCGGTTTTCAGAATTTTATTTTTTGATAAATTTAAGGTGTCCCATGGCTGAGTGGAACGGCGAATATGTCAGCCCTTACGCTGAACACGGTAAGAAAAGCGAACAAGTTAAGAAAATCACGGTATCCATTCCGCTGAAAGTCCTCAAAATTCTCACCGATGAACGCACCCGTCGCCAGGTAAACAACCTGCGTCACGCGACCAACAGTGAATTATTGTGTGAGGCTTTTCTGCACGCCTTCACCGGTCAGCCTTTGCCGAATGACGAAGACCTGCGTAAAGAACGCAGTGACGAAATACCGGAAGCGGCGAAGATCCTGATGCGTGAACTGGGTGTGGATCCTGATACCTGGGAATACTGATCGCAGCATCGCAAACAAAGATGTGCTGAAAGACCGTGCGGCTCCCGTCGCGCGTTTTTTCAGTATCTGCGCGAAGAAAGAGAGTGCGGGAACGGGCATTTTATCTGGCGGGACGTCAAACGACAGGTAACAAAAAAGGCGCCAAAGGCGCCTTTTTTTGCTCTCAAGCGAAGCTTATTTGCTGCTTGGAACGCTGAAACGCTTGTTGAAGCGGTCAACGCGACCACCGGTAGCCACTTCACGTTGCTTACCAGTGTAGAACGGGTGGCATTCGCCACAAACGTCCAGGTTCAGATCGTGACCCACAGTTGAGTGAGTTTTGATAACGTTACCGCATGAGCAAGTTGCAGTAACTTCTACATATTTAGGGTGAATACCTTGTTTCATGGAAAACCTCTTCTTAAGGCCGCGTCGCTATCCAACCCTGTTCTGTCAGACACCACGCGTAGTGGATGATAGGCTTTGAGTACGAAATGCACCAAAGGCGGCGAATCATACAGAATCTCTGACAACCGCGCAATCATGTTCATGCATTTCGAAGGACACAGTGTACACTATCTCGTCATTTTTTTATAGTCTGGACCCCCAATGCCTGTTGCCCACGTTGCTTTACCCGTCCCGCTCGCCCGTACTTTCGACTATCTGTTGCCGCCTGATATGCAGGTTTCAAAGGGTTGCCGGGTCAGTGTGCCTTTCGGAAAACGCGACGCCATTGGCATCGTCACTCAGGTCAGCGACTTCAGCGAATTTGGCCTGGAGAAACTGAAACCGGTGCGGGAAGTCCTCGACAGCTCCAGCCTGTTTACCCCTGATCTGTGGCGCATCCTGTTTTGGGCCGCCGACTATTACCATTACCCGATCGGCGAAGTGCTGTTCCATGCGCTGCCGGTGTTGTTACGTCAGGGGAAAGCCGCTGAGCTTACACCGCTGTGGCAATGGTTCGCCACCGAGGAGGGGCGCGCTACGCCGCTCGACAGTCTCAAACGTGCGCCAAAACAACAGCAGGCGATGGCAGCACTGATGCAAAAACCGTTGTATCGTCATCAGGTTGCCGATCTTGATCTTACCGATACGGCCCTGCAGGCATTACGAGCCAAAGGGCTGACGGATTTACGCAGTATTGCGCCCGCCACGCACGACTGGCGCCAGGATTTCTCGGTGATCGGCGAACGTTTACGACTCAATACCGAGCAGGCCACCGCCGTCGGCGCGATCCGCAGTGAAGATCAGCAATTTTCCGCCTGGTTGCTGGCCGGTGTAACCGGCTCAGGTAAAACCGAAGTGTATCTGAGCGTGCTGGAAAACATTCTGGCGCAGGGTCGGCAGGCGCTGGTGATGGTGCCGGAAATCGGCCTGACGCCGCAAACCATCGCACGTTTTCGCGAACGTTTCAGTGCGCCGGTGGATGTGCTGCACTCCGGCCTGAACGACAGCGAACGCCTCGCCGTCTGGCTGCGGGCGCGCAATGGCGAAGCGGGCATCGTCATTGGCACCCGTTCATCGCTGTTTACACCGTTTGCGCGCCTCGGCGTCATTATCATTGATGAAGAACACGACAGTTCTTATAAGCAGCAGGAAGGCTGGCGCTATCACGCCCGCGATCTGGCGGTGTACCGCGCTCACGCTGAAAATATCCCGATTATTATGGGCTCGGCAACCCCGGCGCTGGAAACGCTGCACAATGTTGAACTGGGGAAATATCGTCAGCTCAAACTGACCAAACGTGCCGGAAATGCCAAACTCGCCCGTCAGAATTTGCTGGATTTAAAAGGGTTGCAGCTGAAAGTCGGGCTGTCTCAACCGCTGATCCAGAAAATGCAGGAACATCTGAAAGCCGATAATCAGGTCATGCTGTTCCTCAACCGCCGCGGCTATGCGCCTGCCCTGCTTTGCCATGAGTGTGGCTGGATAGCCGAATGTCAGCGCTGTGACCACTATTACACTCTGCACCAGAATCAGCGTCAGTTACGCTGCCACCATTGTGACAGTCAGCGCGCCGTGCCGCATCAGTGTCCGCATTGCGGCTCAACACAACTGGTCTCGGTCGGCGTCGGTACAGAACAGCTGGAAAACGAACTGGCGCCGTTGTTCCCGGATACGCCAATCACGCGCATTGACCGCGATACCACCAGCCGGAAAGGTTCGCTGGAACAGCATCTGAATGAAGTCCATCGTGGCGGCGCACGTATTCTTATCGGCACACAAATGCTGGCAAAAGGGCACCACTTCCCTGACGTTACGCTGGTGTCATTGCTGGATGTCGACGGCGCGCTGTTCTCGGCAGATTTCCGTTCTGCCGAGCGCTTTGCCCAGCTTTATACGCAGGTTTCAGGCCGCGCCGGACGTGCAGGCAAACAGGGTGAAGTCGTATTGCAAACTCACCATCCCGAACATCCGCTATTACAGGTGCTGTTGCAGCAGGGCTACGACGAGTTCGCCAGACAGACCCTGGCGGAGCGCAAAAGCGTCTTCCTTCCTCCTTATACCAGCCACATTATGATCCGCTCGGAAGACCACGATAATCAGCAATCTGCGCTGTTCCTTCAGCAGTTACGTAATCTGCTCGAATCCAGTCCGCTGAAAGATGATTCGCTGTGGATCCTGGGGCCGGTTCCTGCCTTACAAGCCAAACGCAGCGGACGTTTCCGCTGGCAGCTTTTATTGCAGCATCCTTCACGACGCGTTTTGCAGCATCTGATCAAAAGCTCTCAGCCGCTGATTTCAAGTCTGCCGCAAGCCAAAAAAGTGAAATGGACACTGGATGTCGATCCGATTGACAGCTGATTCCAAAAGCGAATTTGCGTGAATAGTCAGGTTTTTTGCGTGATGCATCGAAAAAAGCATCTGGGTCACACTTTTAATGCAAATTAGGTAACAAATCCTACTCACATTCTGTTTAGAATGTGATGAGCTACACATCATGCGTAGCCAGGTGAGGAATGTTGATGTTGTTGTCTCAGTTTGATGCTGTTGCAAGGAGAGAGACGTTGGAGCACAAGAAAGAATTACCCGCCGCAACAATGAAAGATGTGGCTGAACAGGCAGGCGTTTCAACAGCAACCGTATCCCGTGCATTAATGAATCCGGAGAAAGTCTCCGCCGCGACTCGCCAGAAAGTTGATCAGGCCGTCATGGCCGTCGGTTATTCTCCTCATGCCCTGGCCCGCAACCTGAAGCGTAATGAATCACGCACTATTTTGGTGATCGTCCCCGACATCTGCGATCCGTTTTTCGCCGATCTGATCCAGGGGATCGAGCGCACGGCCGCCGAAAGCGGTTATCTGGTGTTGATCGGTGATTGTGCTCAGCAAAATCAGCAAGAGAAAACCTTTATCAATCTGATCATTACCAAGCAAATTGACGGAATGCTGCTGCTCGGCTCTGATTTACCTTTCGATGCCAGCAAAGAAGAACAACGCAATCTGCCGCCGATGGTGATGGCTAATGAATTTGCGCCGGAACTTGAACTGCCGACGGTCCACATTGATAACCTGACGGCCGCGTTCGAAGCTGTGCATTATCTTCTCAAGCTGGGGCATCAGCGTATTGCCTGCATCGCCGGGCCAAAGCATATGCCATTGTGCCAGTACCGTTCACAAGGTTATGTGCAGGCGCTGCGCCGCAACGGACTGAGCGTCGAGAGCAAGCTGACCATTCATGGTGATTTCAGCTATGAATCGGGGGCGCAAGCCGTCACCGAGTTGATGGCCCTGCCCGTGCCGCCGACGGCGATTTTCTGCCACAACGATGTGATGGCGATTGGTGCCATGTTTCAGGCCAAAAAAATGGGTCTGCGCATTCCGCAGGATTTGTCGGTTGTCGGCTTCGATGACATCAAGGCCAGCCAGTATACCGATCCTCCGCTGACGACCGTTGCGCAGCCGAGATTCCAGCTTGGCCGTCAGGCCATGTTATTATTACTTGAGCAGTTACAGGGAAATCCGGTACAAAACGGTTCGCTGCTGCTTGATAGCGAGCTGGTGGTGCGGGAAAGCACTGCGGCCCCAAAAGCGTGAGTCCGATTTTATGCTGTTCAACAGTTTTAATTTCAGTAAATGTTCAGGGTTGAGTAACATGACGCACTTCTTCATTCATCACGACACAGCGAAACGATAGTGGCACAAAGAGACTATGTAAGCCGTGGGCGCTCAGGAGCGCGGCGGAAAAGTACCAGCCGGAGTAAAAAACGCAGTTCCACAACGATCTCCAAAACCATGGTGGTGTTAGCCGTTGCGGTACTGGTGGTGTTTGTCGGTGGCCTCTATTTTATTGCGCACAATAAACATGAAGAAGCGACAGTGTTGCCGACGCACGCTGTCCGTCCGGGTAATGGATTGCCACCTAAGCCAGAAGAACGCTGGCGCTACATTAAAGAACTGGAAAACCGCCAGATGGGCGTCACCACGCCGACAGAACCGACGGCGGGCGGACAGGTCGAATCCAAAACACAACTGACGCCTGAACAGCGCCAGCTTCTCGAACAGATGCAGGCCGATATGCGCCAGACACCAACACAGTTGTCTGAAGTGCCGTATAACGACCCGAATCAGGCCACGCAGGCACCGGCGCATACTCAGCGTCAGGTTCAGCAACAGCAGCCGACGTACGCGCAGCAGCAACCGGTAACTCAGCCGCGCCAGGTTCAGCCACAGCCAACGTATACGCCGCAAACGCAGCCGGTACGTGCGCCTCAGGCCCAGGTGCAAACGCAACCCGTTCAGCCAAAACCGAAGCCGCAAGTGAAAGAGCCGGTGAAAGAAGCACCGAAACCGCAACAGCCAGCCACCATTACCCAGGCTGAGCCGGAAAAACCGAAAGCACAGGAAAAAACCCAGCGCTTTGTGGTTCAGTGCGGTTCGTTCAAAGGATCTGAGCAGGCGGAATCCCAGCGCGCCAAACTGGCATTCGAAGGTTTTGAAGGCCGGATCACTACCGGCGGTGGCTGGAGTCGCGTCGTCATCGGCCCGTACAACAGCCGTTCTGGTGCTGACAGCACACTATCGCGCCTCAAAGGCGCTGGCATCTCCGGTTGCATTCCCGTCGCAACCGGGGGTTGAAAACCCGTAATCCTTCCCCAATCTATACTTTCAATATGCCCCGTAAGTTTGTGAGACACGTTCAGTGTCCCGCAAACCTGCGGGGATCTTTTCCGTCTGCAACGAGGAACCGCTCGTGACAACAATTGTAAGTGTACGCCGCAACGGCAAGGTCGTTATCGGTGGTGATGGCCAGGCCACATTGGGAAATACCGTCATGAAGGGCAACGTCAAAAAAGTACGTCGCCTGTATAACGACAAAGTGATCGCGGGCTTTGCTGGCGGCACGGCTGATGCCTTCACGCTGTTTGAGCTGTTCGAACGCAAACTGGAAATGCACCAGGGTCATCTGGTGAAAGCCGCCGTTGAACTGGCAAAAGACTGGCGTACCGACCGTATGTTACGCCGTCTGGAAGCCCTTCTGGCCGTGGCCGATGAAAATGCCTCGCTTATCATCAGCGGTAACGGTGACGTTATCCAGCCTGAAAACGATCTGATTGCCATTGGTTCCGGTGGCCCGTATGCCCAGGCCGCTGCACGCGCATTGCTGGAAAACTCCGAGCTTGAAGCGCGTGACATCGTCGAGAAATCGCTGAGCATCGCCGGTGACATCTGCATCTACACCAACCAATTCCACACTATCGAAGAATTGTCTTCTAAAGCGTAAGGATCGAAAATTATGTCTGAGATGACCCCGCGCGAGATCGTCAGCGAGTTAGACAGTTACATCATTGGCCAGGATAAAGCGAAACGCGCCGTGGCTATTGCTTTGCGTAACCGCTGGCGCCGGATGCAGCTTGATGAAGCGCTGCGCCACGAAGTCACCCCGAAAAATATTCTGATGATCGGTCCGACCGGTGTCGGTAAAACCGAAATTGCCCGCCGTCTGGCGAAGCTGGCTAACGCGCCGTTCATCAAAGTAGAAGCGACTAAATTCACGGAAGTCGGTTACGTCGGTAAAGAAGTGGATTCCATTATCCGCGACCTGACCGATTCCGCCGTAAAAATGGTGCGCCTGCAATCTATTGAGAAAAACCGTTATCGTGCTGAAGAACTGGCCGAAGAACGTATTCTGGATGTGTTGATCCCGCCAGCGAAAAACAACTGGGGACAACCTGACGAAGCGCAGGAACCTTCTGCTGCACGCCAGAACTTCCGCAAAAAACTGCGTGAAGGCCAGCTCGACGACAAAGAGATTGAAATCAGCCTGGCATCCGGCCCGATGGGCGTGGAAATCATGTCCCCTCCGGGTATGGAAGAAATGACCAATCAGTTGCAGTCGATGTTCCAGAGCATGGGTGCTCAGAAACAGAAACCGCGCAAACTGAAAATCAAAGAAGCGCTGAAGCTGCTGATCGAAGAAGAAGCCGCGAAACTGGTGAACCCGGAAGATCTGAAAGAACAGGCGATCGAGGCCGTTGAGCAACACGGCATCGTGTTTATCGATGAGATCGACAAAATCTGTAAACGTGGCGGCCAGAGTTCAGGCCCGGACGTCTCCCGCGAAGGTGTTCAGCGTGACCTGCTGCCTCTGGTGGAAGGCTGTACGGTGTCTACCAAGCACGGCATGGTGAAAACCGATCACATTCTGTTTATCGCTTCCGGCGCATTCCAGACGGCCAGCCCGTCAGACCTGATCCCTGAGTTGCAGGGTCGTCTGCCTATTCGTGTGGAACTGCAGGCGCTGTCGACTGAAGACTTCGAACGCATACTGACCGAGCCAAGTGCTTCGCTGACTCATCAGTACAAAGCATTGATGGCGACCGAAGGCGTAACCATTGATTTCACCGCTGACGGTATCCGCCGTATTGCGGAAGCCGCATGGCAGGTGAACGAAACCACCGAGAACATAGGTGCGCGTCGTCTGCATACCGTTCTGGAGCGTCTGATGGAAGATATCTCTTACGATGCCAGCGAAAGCAACGGTATCTCCATAAACATTGATGCAGATTATGTTAGAAGCCACCTTGACCAGCTGGTAGCTGATGAAGATCTGAGCCGTTTTATCTTATAATTTGCTCATACGTTCCGAAAGTGATCTTCAGGGAGGCGTTTGCCTCCCTGATTTTTTTAGATTTCGGACTGATTCTTCACCTGAGAAATCACCTATGAGCACAATCACGCCTTTCACTCCGACAACACCCGCCCGCGCCTGGCTCGAAAGCCTGCGCCCGAAAACCTTGCCACTGGCGTTTGCTTCTATCGTTATGGGTTCTGCCATTGCCAGCCTGCAAGGCGTTTTCCATCCGCTCATTGCGCTACTGGCGCTGCTGACTGCGGGCTGTTTGCAAATTTTGTCAAATCTGGCGAATGACTATGGCGATGCAGAGAAAGGCAGTGACACGCCGGAACGCGTCGGGCCCTTACGCGGCATGCAAAAGGGCCTGATTACCGCCGGGCAGATGAAGCGCGCGATTATCCTGACCATCGCGCTGACCATTATCTGCGGTACTGCGCTTATTGCCGTGGCCTGTCATAAGCCCAGTGACGTGGTCGGGTTTCTGATCCTCGGCTTGCTGTCGATTGGCGCCGCCATTACCTATACCGTCGGCACACGGCCTTATGGCTACATGGGGCTTGGCGATATTTCCGTGCTGATCTTCTTCGGCTGGATCAGTGTCGCAGGGACGTTTTATTTACAGGCAGGCTATTTCGACTGGATCGTAATGCTTCCGGCGACAGCGACAGGTTTGCTGTCCACCGCGGTACTCAATATCAATAATTTGCGCGATATCGAAACCGACAGCGCCAACGGCAAGAATACCCTGGCGGTTCGCCTCGGGCCGGTTAACGCACGCCGCTATCACGCCATCATTCTGACCGCCGCCGTGCTGTGTCTGGTGATTTTCTCCGCCCTGCACCTGCCTCACTGGACCGGCTGGCTGTTTATCCTGGCGCTCCCAATGCTGGCAAAACATCTGATGCGGGTGATGAAATCGACAACATCCACTGAAGTCCGCCCGTTGCTGGAACATATGGTAAAAACCGCGTTGCTGACTAACGTCTTGTTTGCAGTGGGTCTGTTGCTCAATTGAGTAAAGTTGGCCTGATGTGCGTTTATCAGGTCACTTTTCACATTTAACAATTGATGATTTTGCCAACATCCGCCGGAAAGGGATATACTGAACACTCATGCAGCAACCAGATGAAATCCTATGAAATACGATACTTCCGAACTTTGCGACATCTACCATGAAGAAGTGAATGTCGTTGAACCCTTGTTCTCCAACTTTGGCGGCCGTACTTCATTTGGCGGGCAAATCACCACCGTGAAATGCTTCGAAGATAATGGCTTGCTTTATGACCTGCTGGAAGAAAATGGCCGTGGCCGTGTATTAGTGATCGATGGTGGCGGTTCTGTTCGTCGCGCACTGCTGGATGCCGGACTGGCACGCCTTGCATTGCAAAACGAATGGGAAGGCATCGTGATTTACGGTGCTGTCCGTCAGGTTGATGATCTCGAAGAGCTGGATCTGGGTATCCAGGCGATGGCGGCTATCCCGGCTGGCGCAGGCAGTGAAGGGATTGGCGAAAGCGACATTCGTGTCAATTTCGGCGGCGTCACCTTCTTCTCCGGCGACCATCTTTATGCCGATAATACCGGTATCGTGCTGTCCGAAGACCCGCTCGATATTGAGTGATTTCCTTCTGAGCACAACAAAAAAGGACGCCTTGGCGTCCTTTTTTATTTGGAATATGAAGTAATTAAACTTCTTCCATTTTTCCTAACAATGCACGCAGACGATCCTGCCATACGTGTTGTTCTTCTTTCAGCTGCGCATTTTCACGCACCAGAGACTCATGGTTGCCGCTGGCCTGCTGAACTTCCTGAGACAGGGTGTTGTTCTGCTCTTTCAGTTCTTCGATTTCCATCTGCAACAGAGTAATGGTATCAATCGCTTGCTGAACTTTAGCTTCTAATTTCTCAAATACTTCAAATGACATTTTTCGGTCCCCTTATGTTCGCAAGGCGCACATCTTATGTTCTGCCGCATCGTCCGGACACGGCTCAAAAATTCCTGCACTCCGTCGATTTTTATAACGAATTCATCAGAGAATTGCGCAAAACCAGCGTGTGTCTTAACGGGTGATTGTATGTAGCCAGCTTTGTTCTGTCTACCCGCAACCCCTTTATCCACGCAGTCTGTTGCAATTTAACAGCGCCGGGTATCAGGAAATGCTTAAAAAGCAGCGTCACACACCAGAAATACTGTTTAATGCCGAATAACCTTAGCCGCTGCGCGGGAAGGCATGTTGATGTTCGTTTGTCACAAATGGCGGCTGAAAATGTTAAATCATGGACTTTTTGCGCTGCATCAAGTTCCAGCAATACGCGAAATCGCTCATTTTTATGACGCGACACACAAAATTTGATTTCGCTATTTCTCGTTTATGCTCGTTAACGATAAATTCACATTACGTTCTCATTTAATGATGAACGCCCAAATCCGATTACGTTCACAAACGACATAACAGAAAAATTATAACTAACCATTAACATCATCCTTAGCAGGATCAAACTATGAGCCAAACCATGAGTTCCACATTAAAAGGTCAGTGCATCGCTGAGTTTCTGGGTACCGGGCTTATCATTTTCTTTGGTGCGGGCTGTGTCGCAGCAATGAAACTTGCCGGGGCAACCTTTGGCCAGTGGGAAATCAGTATTATCTGGGGTCTGGGTGTGGCAATGGCCATCTACCTGACTGCCGCCATCTCCGGCGCACACCTGAATCCGGCCGTGACCGTCGCACTTTGTTTGTTTGCAAACTTTGAAGGACGCAAAGTTCTGCCTTACATCATTGCGCAGGTCGCGGGAGCTTTCTGCGCCGCCGCACTGGTCTACGGCCTTTACTACAACCTGTTCTTCGATTTTGAGCAAAGCCACAACATGGTGCGCGGCAGCGTCGAAAGTCTGGATCTGGCCGGTATTTTCTCTACCTATCCAAACCCGCACATCAGCGTATTGCAGGCGTTTCTGGTAGAAACGGTGATTACGGCCATTCTGATGGCGCTGATCCTCGGCCTGACCGATGACGGCAACGGCATTCCACGTGGTCCGCTGGCGCCATTGCTGATCGGTATCCTGATCGCGGTTATCGGTGCCTCCATGGGGCCACTGACCGGATTCGCCCTGAACCCGGCACGTGACTTTGGTCCGAAAGTCTTCGCCTACTTCGCTGGCTGGGGCAAGGTTGCCTTCACCGGCGCGCGCGATATTCCTTATTTCCTGGTGCCGATTTTTGGCCCGCTGCTCGGTGCTTCTCTGGGTGCCATCGCGTATAAAGCGCTGATCGGCCGCCATTTGCCAAATCAGATTAATGAGCCGGCAGAAGAAAAAGCACCTCAGCCATCCAAACAGCGTAAGGCCTGATCGGCTAAACTGTTCCACAGCTTACTCATTCGCAGGATGAATATTATGTCAGCAGATACGACTCACGAAAAAAAATACATTGTTGCACTCGACCAGGGTACAACCAGTTCACGCGCGGTAGTGCTGGATCACGATGCCAATATCGTCAGCGTGTCACAACGCGAATTCACCCAGATCTACCCTAAGTCAGGCTGGGTTGAGCACGACCCGATGGAAATCTGGTCTTCGCAAAGCTCGGTGCTGGTGGAAGTGCTGGCGAAAGCCGACATTAACTCCGATCAGATTGCCGGTATCGGTATCACCAACCAGCGCGAAACCACCATCGTGTGGGAAAAAGAAACTGGCAAGCCAATCTATAACGCGATTGTCTGGCAATGTCGCCGAACTGCTGACATCTGCGAAAAACTGAAAAAAGACGGTCTGGAAGAATACATTCGCCATAACACCGGCCTGGTTATCGACCCTTACTTCTCCGGCACCAAACTGAAGTGGATCCTCGACAACGTTGAAGGCTCTCGCGAACGCGCTAAACGCGGCGAACTGCTGTTCGGCACCGTCGACACCTGGTTGGTCTGGAAAATGACGCAGGGACGTGTTCACGTGACGGATTACACCAACGCTTCGCGTACCATGCTGTTCAACATCCATGATCTGCAATGGGATGAGCGCATGCTGGAAGTGCTGGATATTCCACGTGAAATGCTGCCGGAAGTTCGCTCTTCTTCTGAGATTTACGGCCAGACCAACATTGGTGGTAAAGGCGGTACGCGTATTCCTATCGCTGGCATCGCAGGTGACCAGCAGGCGGCACTCTATGGTCAGCTGTGTGTACAACCTGGTATGGCGAAAAACACCTACGGCACTGGCTGCTTCCTGCTGATGAATACCGGTACTGAAGCGGTCGCCTCTAAAAATGGCCTGCTGACCACCATCGCCTGCGGCCCGCGCGGCGAAGTGAACTACGCACTGGAAGGGGCCGTATTTGTCGGCGGTGCGTCCATTCAGTGGCTGCGTGATGAACTGAAGCTGATCAGCGACGCAACTGACTCCGAATATTTCGCCATGAAAGTGAAAGACACGAACGGCGTTTACGTAGTGCCTGCCTTTACCGGCCTCGGCGCCCCTTACTGGGATCCGTATGCCCGCGGCGCAATCTTCGGTCTGAGCCGTGGTGCGAACAGCAACCACATCATCCGCGCGACGCTGGAATCTATCGCTTACCAGACCCGCGACGTACTGGATGCCATGCAGGCCGACTCGGGCGCTCGTCTGCAGGCACTGCGTGTGGACGGCGGTGCGGTGGCCAACAACTTCCTGATGCAATTCCAGTCAGACATTCTTGGCACCCGCGTTGAGCGCCCTGAAGTGCTGGAAGTCACCGCGCTGGGTTCTGCTTTCCTGGCAGGTCTGGCCGTCGGCTTCTGGAACGACCTGGAAGAAGTGCGCAGCAAAGCGACCATCGAACGTGAATTCCGCCCAAGCATTGAAACGACGGAACGTAATGTCCGCTATAAAGGCTGGCAAAAAGCGGTGGCACGCGTTCGTTCGTGGGAAGATCACGACGAGTAATCGCCAGATATTATCGCCAACACCCCTTTCTGAAACTCCCCATCCGGGGAGTTTTTTTATGCACCTTTCCCGTTGTGCTAAAATCTGCGCCACAGATGAGCCTCGCCTCACCGACCTCTTTTTTTCTTTCTACAGGCTTTCCAATGAAACGTGAATTAGCAATCGAGTTCTCCCGCGTGACCGAAGCTGCCGCGCTCGCCGGTTACAAATGGCTGGGTCGTGGCGATAAAAACCTTGCCGATAACGCTGCCGTTCAGTCCATGCGCATTATGCTCAATAAAGTCGATATCGACGGTACTATCGTGATTGGCGAAGGGGAAATTGATGAAGCGCCGATGCTGTATATCGGTGAAAAAGTCGGTACCGGCAACGGCGACGCGGTGGATATCGCGGTCGATCCCATTGAAGGTACACGCATGACCGCCATGGGCCAGTCCAATGCGCTGGCTGTGCTGGCAGTTGGCGACAAAGGTTCGTTCCTCAATGCACCCGACATGTACATGGAAAAGATCGCCGTCGGGCCGGGCGCCAAAGGCGCGATTAATCTCGAACTGACGCTGGCAGAGAATCTGGCCAATATTGCTAAAGCGCTGGATAAACCGCTGACCGAACTGACCGTCGCTGTTCTGGCAAAACCCCGTCACGACGACGCCATCCGCGAAATGCTGGCGTCAGGCGTGCGTGTGTTCGCATTCCCGGACGGCGATGTGGCGGCGACAATCCTGACCTGCATGCCGGAAAGTGAAGTGGATGTGCTGTATGGCATCGGCGGTGCGCCGGAAGGCGTGATTTCCGCTGCGGTGATCCGTGCGCTGGATGGCGATATGCAGGGCCGTTTGCTGGCGCGTCATGATGTGAAAGGCGATACACCGGAAAACCGTCGTATCGGCGAAGAAGAGCTGGCGCGCTGTAAAGCGATGGGGATCGAGGCCGGTAAAGTGCTGCTGCTGGATGATATGGCGCGTAACGATAACGTGATTTTCTCCGCGACCGGTATTACCAAAGGCGACCTGCTGGAAGGCATCAGCCGTCAGGGAAACATGGCGACCACCGAGACGCTGCTGATCCGCGGAAAATCCCGCACCATCCGCCGTATCCGCTCGACCCATTACCTCGACCGAAAAGACGCTGCGCTGCACGAATTTATTATCTGATCAACTTCCTTCCGGTCATCAAAAAGCAGGGCCATCAGCGCCCTGCTTTTGCACCATCAGGCAGTATGTCCTTCATGCTGGCTACGGTTCGACATCGGCCACCAGCACAGTAAAATCAGCAATGCCATCGCAAACATCAGTAACCCGAGGCTGAACTGACCGGTTTGCGGCAACATCGCCGACATCCATGCTACCAGCCCTGACCCCATATTCTGCAATCCGCCAACCAGCGCACCGGCCGCGCCCGCCAGATACGGGAAAGGCTCCATTGCACCGGTGGTCGCCAGCGGGAACAACATCCCAGCGCCAAAGAAAAACAGCGAAGCTGGCACTATCAGCGTCCAGATATTCATGATACCCAGCCAGCCCGGGATCCACATCGCCAGACCGGCCAGCAGACAACTGATGACCGAATGCCACATCAGTTGCTGGAAACTTTTCTCCGCCCGCCCGGCATACCAGGCACCAAAGAAGGCAGCAGGGATCGGCAGGATAAACAGTACGCTGACCATCACACCGCTCAGCCCGAGGACGCCGCCCATCAGCACACCGCAACTGGCTTCAAACACCGCCACACCGGCCAGTGCACCGACCAGCATCACCAGATAACGGCTGAAATTGGCGTCGGCCAGTAATAAACGCAGGCTACCCAGCATGTTGCGCGGCGGATGGTCGGCAGTGAATTCCGGACGAGTTTCCGGCAACCAGCGGTACATCGAAAACGCCACACCGGCGCACAGAATCAGCAGGAAACCAAAACTGGCCCGCCAGCCTAACCACGCTGACAGTGCGCCACCAATCACCGGCGCCAGCAGCGGGCTGATCAGAATGCCCATGTTCAGCAGGCTGTTGGCATGGCGTAACGCACCGCCACTGTAGAGATCACGCGGCATGGTTCGCGCCATTACGCCCGCCACACCGGTGCCCAGTCCCTGAATGGCCGCAAAGGCAATCAGCATCGTCAGACTGGTGGACATCATGGCGCCCGCCGCACCTATCAGGAAAATCATCAGGCCGGTCAGGATCACCGGTTTACGGCCAATATTATCGGAAAGCGGGCCGTAAACCAGCTGTGAGCCGCCGTATGTCAGCAGATAGGCTGCCATCACCCGCTGTACCGCGCCCGGTTT
Organism: Rahnella sp. CJA17(1/100); assembly: GCF_963881615.1. Lineage (NCBI taxonomy): Bacteria > Pseudomonadati > Pseudomonadota > Gammaproteobacteria > Enterobacterales > Yersiniaceae > Rahnella > Rahnella sp. CJA17(1/100). The sequence goes on from NZ_CAWOJA010000007.1 coordinate 39,444, forward strand.
CACGGCCAGACTGGTAGCCATGTCCGCGATATTCGGCACATAAATGGTTTGTGCCATTTGCCCGACAGCCACCAGCAAAATGAGCATGATAAGCAGGTGGATATTTTCCAGATTTTTCATTTTTCAGTTCATTATCAAATAAGATTGGAAAAGTGCAGAACAAATAACCAGTAAATTCAGCCAGACTACAGCGGCGCATAAGTTAACAAATTAATATGAATAAGCGAGTGTTGTAGGAAACTCTTCTCAACCTGCACTGGCAGCAGCGGGAACCACATGTGTAACGCAAGGTGTACGAAAATCGATATTGGCTAACGGGTGATGAACAGGCTGATAACATTTAACCGATACGGGATTCGGAAAATTTGAAATAAAATCAGGACATAATTTTGCAATTCATATTTCGCACGACATGAAGAAATCAGAAACCACGGGAGTTTTTTATGGCTGATTGGGTGACAGGAAAAGTCAAAAAAGTTGAGCACTGGACAGACAATTTGTTCAGCATCACGGTCAATGCGCCCATCGATCCTTTTACCGCTGGCCAGTTCGCCAAACTTTCGCTGGATATTGACGGCGAGCGGGTGCAGCGCGCGTATTCCTATGTAAACCCACCCTCCAGCGGCGAACTGGAGTTTTATCTGGTGAATGTGCCGGAAGGAAAACTCAGCCCGCGGCTTCACGTGATGCAGCCCGGTGACGAAATCAACATCACCAAAGAAGCCGCCGGATTTTTCGTCATTGAAGAAGTGCCGGAGTGTGACACGTTGTGGATGCTGGCAACCGGTACCGCTATCGGGCCGTATCTGTCGATTTTGCAGGAAGGCATCGGACTGGAGCGGTTCAAGAATATTGTTCTGGTTCACGCGGCACGCTTTGCAGCAGATCTCAGCTATCTGCCATTAATGCAGCAACTGCAACGCCGTTATGAGGGCAAACTCCATATCCAGACCGTGGTCAGTCGCGAGGAGATTTCCGGTTCGCTGACCGGTCGCGTGCCTGCGTTGATTGAAAGCGGCGCACTGGAAGCGGCTGTCGGCCTTAAGATGCTGGCAGAGGACAGCCACGTGATGTTGTGCGGCAATCCACAGATGGTTCGCGATACCCAGCAAGTACTGAAAGACACGCGGGGTATGCGCAAACATCTCAAACGCAAGCCGGGCCATATGACCAGCGAGCATTACTGGTAAATCTGTTAGCGCAAAACTAGCGGAATTTAACGTCGTCCGGTTCCGGGCCAAAGCGATTTGCGCCCGGTGTGCCGGTAAAAGCGCCGCAGTCGATCAGCAACATAATGAAAATCACCGATGGCGCGAGCCGGCCCAGAGCCCAGCTCCACGTCTGCGGCATCGCCGCTGCCCAGTTACCCGCTACCAGCATCCACGCCAGCACAAACAGCAGCGCCCACCAGGCCGATTTATTGCGGTCATGCAATCTTTTCACCAACACTGCGGCAGTCGGCCACAGTAAAACCACCAGCGCGAATCCGGCGGACTGATAGGTAATCCATTCCTGTGCGGCAAAAAAGAAATCAACCACCATCAGAATCAACCAGCTAACCATCCAGAGCCAGAAATCGCGGCGGCCCAGGCGGCCGTTAAAAGAAAACAGTGCATGCTGTAACGTCATTGGCAGTCCGTTCCGTAAAGTACAAGGGGAGTAAAATATTAAAACAGGCGGAGTGTAACTCACGGGCAGCGATGACGAGAATCTTTACGCACTCCTTTTGACATTACCCCCCGTTCCCCGCTTTAATCGGACTGTTGAAACAAAATAAGAAACGCCCTATGACTGTTGCTCAATCCTTATTACGACTGGCGCTGCCCGCGCTGCTTATGCTCGCTTGCCAGAATAGTGCACTCGCCGATCCGCCGGTCGATCACTCTGGCGCAGAGGAGATGCCAAAAGCCCCTTACCTGCTTGCTGGCGCACCCACCTTTGAAACGACGCTGATCAATTTTCGCGCCAAATACAATGAAGCCAATCCGACCCAGCAGATTGGCGAGTTCCGGTCGATCAGTGATAAATCTCCAAACAGTTCCCTGACCCGAGCCGCCAGCAAGATTAATGAAAACCTGTATGCCTCGACCGCACTGGAAAAAGGCACCGGTAAAATCAAAACACTGCAAATCACCTATCTGCCGATTCAGGGGGCTGAAGAAAAGGCCGCACGCACGCTGGCGATAAGCTATATGGCTAATCTGATGCGTCAGTTCGACGCCACATTATCCACCGAGCAAAGCGTGGCGAGAGTCGCTTCTCTGATCGAAAAAGGAAAAGGTCAGCAGTTTTATAAGCAGGAGGTAGGCGCGGTGCGTTTTGTCATTTCAGACAATGGCGAAAAAGGACTGACATTCGCCGTTGAGCCGGTCAAGCTGGCGCTTGCTGAGCCGTGAGATGACGGTTTTTAATGACAAAAAGCAAAGCCTTTATGACCAATGATCTCTATACTGTTGCACAGGTAATCTGCTTATTTGGCAGAAATTTTAATCGACACTCGCGTCCCCTTTTGGAGGAAAAAACATGCGACATCCATTAGTGATGGGTAACTGGAAGCTTAACGGCAGCACCCACATGGTTAACGAACTGATTGCTGCTCTGCGTACTGAACTGAGCACAGTTGTAGGTTGTGGCGTTGCAATTGCTCCACCAGAAGTTTACCTGTCACAGGCTAAACACGCTCTGGCTGGCAGCCGTATTGCGCTGGGTGCTCAGAACGTTGATGCTAACCTGTCTGGCGCATTCACCGGTGAAATCTCTGCCGACATGCTGAAAGACATCGGTGCGCAATACATCATCATCGGTCACTCAGAACGCCGCACTTACCACAAAGAAAGCGATGAGTTCATCGCGAAAAAATTCGGCGTGCTGAAAGAAGCGGGCCTGACTCCTGTTCTGTGCATCGGTGAAACCGAAGCAGAAAACGAAGCTGGCAAAACTGAAGCCGTTTGCGCTAAACAACTGGACGCGGTTCTGAGCACTCTGGGTGCGAAAGCATTCGAAGGCGCAGTCATCGCTTACGAACCTGTTTGGGCGATCGGTACCGGCAAATCTGCCACCCCGGCTCAGGCTCAGGCTGTTCACAAATTCATCCGTGACCACATTGCGAAACAAGATGCTGCGGTTGCTGAACAAGTTATCATCCAGTACGGCGGTTCTGTTAACGCTGCAAATGCTGCTGAACTGTTCACCCAGCCAGACATCGATGGCGCACTGGTTGGCGGCGCATCACTGAAAGCAGACGCTTTCGCTGTGATCGTGAAAGCCGCTGCTGAAGCTAAACAAGCGTAAGCCTGTTTCTTCTGCGCATAAAAAAACCCCGGCATGCCGGGGTTTTTTATTGCCTGTAACATGGCGATTAACGCCTGGAGATTTGGTCGAAAATTCCGTCTGTCGCAAAATGGTCTTTCTGCGCCTGAGCCCAGGTACCTGCAACCTGATCAATGGTGAACAGTTTCAGTTTCGGGAATTCAGCCGCGAATTTCTTCTCCACTTCCGGATCACGCGGACGGTAATAATTTTCTGCCGCGATAGTCTGGCCTTCCGGCGAGTACAGGTATTTCAGGTAAGCATCCGCCACTGTACGGGTATCACGCTTATCCACGACTTTATCAACCACAGAAACCGTTGGCTCCGCCAGAATCGATTCGCTTGGCGTGACGATTTCGAACTTATCTTTGCCGACTTCTTTTGTTGCCAGCAACGCTTCGTTTTCCCAGGCAATCAGCACATCACCGATACCACGTTCAACGAAAGTATTAGTTGCGCCACGTGCACCGGAGTCCAACACTTCGACGTTTTTATACAATGCTTTCACGAAATCCTGAGCCTTCGCTTTGTCATTGTTGTTGTGATGCAACGCGTAACCCCAGGCTGCCAGATAGTTCCAGCGTGCGCCGCCAGACGTTTTAGGGTTCGGCGTAATTACCGATACACCCGGTTTGATCAAATCATTCCAGTCATGAATTTGTTTCGGGTTGCCTTTGCGCACCAGGAACACAATGGTGGACGTGTAAGGCGCAGAGTTGTCCGGCAGGCGGGTGATCCAGTTTTTATCGATACGGCCGCGTTCTGCAATAGCATCAACGTCATAAGCCAGCGCCAGTGTTACCACATCGGCTTCAATGCCATTAATTACTGACGTAGCCTGTTTGCCTGAGCCACCATGCGACTGGCGTACGGTGACGGTATCACCGGTTTTGCCCTGCCAGTATTTACTGAATGCCTTGTTATATTGTTCATAGAATTCGCGGGTTGGATCGTATGACACGTTCAGAATCTGAATATCTTTGGCAATTGCTCCGGTTGCCACCAACAGCAATCCCAAACCTGCAGCCCATTTACGCATCGTACTCTCCCGAAATAGTTTCTATGGATTTCATTTATTTGTTCGTTAAAGAGAGCGTGCCAGATAAAAACGAAACACATAAAGAATAAAAGGTTTTTTTCTATTACTTTATGGAATAAACAAAAAGAGTGGCGAAAAAAAACCTCCCGCAAAGGAGGTTCGTTTAAACACGCAATAAGCTGAATCAGAAAAGTTTTTTCGCCGTGTCGTACCAGTCTTCTTTAAATTTGCTTTTCTTGTTCTCTGGCGCGATACAAATCGAGATGAGTTCGTGAACCATTTTCTCGTTTTCAACACCCACGCAGAAACCGCCCTGAGAATAGTCACGATCTTCTTCCAGCAACAGGTCAACAGCATACGCACCCATGCGGGAAGCCAGGATGCGGTCATAAGCGACAGGTGCGCCGCCACGCTGAATATGACCTAATACCGTGCCACGCGTTTCACGACAGGTTTCTTTCTCGATGTATTTAGCCAGTTCTTCAATGTCATCTAACTTCTCGGTGATGGCAACGATGGCATGTTTTTTGCCTTTCGCGATACCGGCTTTGATTTCAGCAACCAGATCATCACGTTTGAATTCAACTTCAGGGATAGCGATAAATTCGCAACCCCCGGCAATCGCTGCTGCTAAGGTCAAATCACCGCAATAACGGCCCATCACCTCAACAATAGAGATACGCTGGTGTGAAGAGGAGGTATCACGTAAACGGTCAATGGCTTCAACCACTGTACCCAGCGCCGTGAAGAAACCGATAGTGTAGTCAGTGCCCGCAACGTCGTTATCGATTGTGCCTGGCAGGCCGATGCAACGGATGCCACCTTCTTTGGTCAGCAGGTCTGCACCGGCATATGAACCGTCACCGCCGATAACCACAAGGCCATCGATACCACGGTCTTTCATATTCTGCAGCGCAACTTTACGCATTTCTGGATCACGGAATTCCGGGAAACGTGCTGAACCCAGGAAAGTACCGCCACGGTTGATCATATCGGAGACGCTGTAGCGATCCAGTTTGCGCATGCGGTTTTCATACATGCCGAGGTAGCCATCTTCAATACCGTAGACTTCCAAATCTGCAGATAAAGCGGCGCGGACAACGCCACGGATCGCAGCATTCATGCCTGGGGCATCGCCACCACTTGTCAGTACACCAATTTTTTTGATCATGACTACCTCTGAACTTGTAGATGCAATTTCTTAAGAATCTTGAGCCAGCCTGTTGGGCGAATTTTTTTATGCAGCCAAAAGGGCTTATTAGCGTTTGAGCCTATAGTATAACAAAACACCGGTGCTGAATTGATTCAAGTCAGCAAGAATACGCATACACCGCTCGGTACATCGCAATTTACTGATTCATACGGCTTTTACAAGATATTTCCAGTTCGTTACGGTCACATTTCCACCTTGTTAATTTCCTGTTCTGCAAATCCAACCCAAATTGAGGACAAAAAAAACCCCACCTTTCGATGGGGGAAGACAGGGATGGTGTCTATGGCAAGGAAAAACAGGGATCTTACTCGGTCGTGCTGGTACTACTCGTCTTCTGGGCAGAAGAGGGCTGTAATCCAGATAACTGCAATTGCATCTGTTTCATGCGCTGCTCATGTTTCTGGTTCAATACATCTTTTTGCTCAGGGGTCAGCAGATTAAACATCTGGTTGCGGATGCGGGCCATTTCGACCTGACGATCCACCTGCTCCTGAGCCATTAATTCAGCTTGTGCTCGCACGGCGGCCTGATCAAACTTTTCGGCGGTAACCAGCCTGTGCATCGTTTCTATCTGTTCTACATTTACATGGGGTAGATCTTTACGAGCCTGGTGCATCAGGTCACGCATTTGCTGGCGCTGTTGCTCAGTAAGATTTACACCATCAAACATGGTGTTGCGTTCCTGAGGCTTATCCAACATCGTGCTATCATGTTCTGCTGGCATCGCCGACACTGGTTTCGCACCATCTGCTAAAACGACACCTGAACTCAGCGTCAGAAGCGTGGCCAAACCGAATGAAGCTGCCTTAAACATCACATACTCCTAAAGTCTTTATCGCTTCATCGCGAATCATTGAAAAGCAGTCTAAACCTGCTGCTGCAAACAAGCGTCAGTGCTTGTAAAAGTACGTAAAGTCATGGAATAGCGGCAATTGATGACGTATTTTGCGTCTAGAGGTAAATACAATGAATAAAATTTTGTTAGTTGATGACGACCGTGAACTGACTTCACTTTTGAAAGAATTGCTCGAAATGGAAGGCTTTAATGTTGTAGTGGCTTACGACGGTGAGCAGGCATTAGAGAAAATCGATAATACCATCGATCTTCTGTTACTTGACGTGATGATGCCGAAGAAAAACGGCATTGAAACCCTTAAAGAATTACGCCAGCGCCATCAGACGCCAGTGATTATGTTAACTGCGCGTGGCAGTGAATTAGACCGTGTCCTCGGCCTCGAACTGGGTGCCGATGACTATCTGCCAAAACCGTTTAACGACCGCGAGCTCGTGGCACGTATCCGGGCCATGTTGCGTCGTTCTAACTGGAGCGAACAGCAGCAAACCAATGAGAACAACGGTTCACCGACGCTTGAAGTCGATGGCTTACAACTGAACCCCGGCCGTCAGGAAGCCAGCTTTAACGGTGAAGCGCTGGATTTAACCGGCACTGAATTCACCCTGTTGTACTTACTGGCAAAACATCTCGGACAGGTCGTTTCCCGCGAACATCTGAGTCAGGAAGTGCTGGGTAAACGTCTGACGCCGTTTGACCGTGCTATTGATATGCACATCTCCAATTTACGCCGTAAATTACCCGATCGTCAGGACGGACATCCATGGTTTAAAACCCTGCGTGGGCGCGGTTATCTGATGGTTTCTGCTTCATGATAAACAGTCTTACGGCACGTATTTTTGCCATTTTCTGGTTCACATTAGCCTTAGTGCTGATGCTGGTATTAATGGTGCCGAAACTCGATTCACGCCAGATTACGCCGTTGCTTGATAACGAGCAGCGGCAAGGCCTGATGATTGAACAACACGTTGAAGCTGAACTGGCGACCGATCCTGCCAATGACCTGATGTGGTGGCGCCGGTTGTTCCGTGCCATCGACAAATGGGCACCGCCGGGTCAACGCTTGTTGCTGGTGACCAGCGAAGGGCGCGTTATTGGCGCTCAGCGCAATGAAATGCAGATCGTACGTAACTTTATCGGCCAGTCGGATAACTCAGATCGTCCAAAGAAGAAAAAATATGGTCGCGTCGAAATGGTGGGGCCTTTCTCCGTTCGTGATGGCGAAGACAACTACCAGCTTTACCTGATGCGCCCCGCCAGCAGTTCTCAGTCTGATTTTATCAACCTGATGTTCGACCGTCCGCTATTGCTGCTAATCGTCACCATGCTGATCAGCGCCCCGCTGTTGCTCTGGCTGGCGTGGAGCCTGGCAAAACCTGCACGTAAGCTGAAAAACGCCGCAGACGACGTTGCACGCGGCAATCTCAAGCAGCATCCGGAACTCGAAGCCGGACCACAGGAATTCCTTGCGACAGGTGCCAGTTTCAACCAGATGGTCAGCGCACTCGAACGAATGGTAACAGCACAGCAACGGCTGATTTCGGATATCTCACACGAGCTACGTACCCCACTGACGCGCCTGCAACTGGCCACCGCGTTGATGAGACGTCGTCATGGTGAGGGTAAAGAGCTGCAACGTATCGAAAATGAGGCTCAGCGCCTTGATGGCATGATCAATGACCTGCTGGTGTTATCACGCAGCCAGCACAAAAATGAATTATCGCGCGAAACCCTGAAGGCCAGCGAATTGTGGGCGGGTGTGATTGACGATGCACAGTTTGAAGCCGAACAGATGGGTAAAACCCTTGAGGTCACGTCGCCACCTGGCCCGTGGAAACTGATCGGTAATGCTGCGGCTCTCGACAGTGCGCTGGAAAACATCGTCCGTAACGCCCTGCGTTATTCGCATCATCACATTGTCCTGAACTTCGCCCACGACAGTGAAGGGATCACTATCACCGTTGATGACGATGGCCCTGGTGTGAGTGAAGAAGATCGTGAACAGATTTTCCGTCCGTTCTACCGCACTGATGAAGCGCGTGATCGGGAATCCGGCGGCACCGGCCTTGGGCTGGCGATCGTGGATACCGCGGTTCAGCAACACAGAGGCAAGGTAAAAGCCGAAGACAGCCCGCTGGGCGGCCTTCGTTTGATTATCTGGCTGCCGCTGCACCAGCGTTAAGATTCTGCTATTCTGCGTCCCTCTATCAGGGGGACGCATGCTTAACATTGTTTTATTTGAACCAGAAATCCCGCCCAACACCGGCAACATTATCCGCCTGTGTGCCAACACCGGATGTCAGCTTCACCTCATCGAACCTTTGGGCTTTGGCTGGGACGATAAACGTCTGCGCCGTGCCGGGCTCGATTACCATGAATTCGCCCATATAAAGCATCACGCCAATTATGACGCTTTCCTCAGCAGCGAAAATCCACAACGTCTTTTTGCCCTGACAACCAAAGGCACGCCAGCGCACAGCGCCGTGAGCTATCAGGATAATGATTTCCTGCTGTTTGGCCCTGAAACTCGCGGCTTACCGGCGTCTATTCTGGATAATCTGCCCGCACAGCAGAAAATTCGCATTCCTATGCGCGCAGAAAGTCGCAGCATGAACTTGTCGAATGCTGTTTCTGTGGTGGTTTATGAAGCCTGGCGTCAACTGGGATATCCGGGCGCATTGCTGAAAGAATAGCGGAATGGAAGTGAAGAAGATGGCATGCAAATTCATGCCATCTGAAAGCCCGTCAGATACCGTCGCCGAATTCAAAACCCTGCGCAATACCGTTGAAATGCTGATCCATATCCATGGAAGGACGCTCGCTTTCCGGACGCCCGACAATTCGCGCCGGAACGCCTGCAGCCGTGGTGTGCGGAGGAACTGATTGCAACACGACTGAGCCCGCACCGATTTTCGCACCAGCACCCACTTCAATATTGCCGAGGATTTTCGCACCGGCACCAATCATGACGCCTTCACGGATTTTAGGGTGGCGGTCACCGCAGGTTTTTCCTGTACCACCAAGCGTCACAGATTGCAGAATCGATACGTCATTCTCAACCACGGCCGTTTCACCGATGACAATCCCGGTGGCGTGGTCAAACATGATGCCGCAGCCAATACGCGCCGCCGGGTGAATATCTACGCCGAATGACACTGAAATCTGATTTTGGAAATAAATCGCCAGCGCTTTACGATCCTGCTTCCACAGCCAGTTACCGATACGGTATGCCTGCAGCGCGTGGAATCCTTTCAGATAGAGTAACGGGGTGGAATATTTGTCGACTGCCGCATCACGCTGATGCACAGCCAGAATGTCACGGGCAGCAGAGAGGATCATTTGTTCGTCGTTGCGATAGGCTTCTTCGACAACTTCACGGATCGCCATCGCAGGCATAATCGGATTGCCCAACTTGTTGGCCAGAATGTAGCTCAACGCGCCGCCCAGCGTTTCATGTTTTAGCAACGTCGCATGGAAAAAACTGGCCAGCATCGGTTCACACTCAGCCAGCGCTCTCGCCTCTGATTTAATGTTATTCCAGACCAGTTCTAATTCTTCTAGCGACATCACTTTTCCTTACGACTTTGCAAGTTCGGGTAATAAAAAGCCGCCCTGTCGGGAATACCAACAAGGTGGCTATTCTGCAGATGCCTTTCAGTGGCTGTGTTTTTCATCCTTGCTCGCACGGGCAAGCAAACTGATCGCCGCTTCACGCGCATCTTTACCGCAGTACAAGACCTGGTAAATCTGTTCAGTGATTGGCATTTCAACGTTATTACGCTGCGCCAGAGCCCGTACTTCTTTCGTATTGCGATAGCCTTCAACAACCTGACCGATGGTGTCCTGAGCAGTCTGAACATCCTTGCCTTGCCCCAGCATAATGCCAAAGCGACGGTTACGGGACTGGTTATCTGTGCAGGTTAACACCAAATCACCCAAGCCTGCCATGCCCATAAATGTGGCCGGATCAGCGCCTAAAGCGGAACCCAGGCGGGTCATTTCAGCCAGACCACGGGTAATCAGCGCGGTTCTTGCATTAGCCCCAAAGCCGATACCATCGGACATTCCGGCACCAATCGCGATAACGTTTTTAATCGCACCGCCCAACTGAACCCCGATAAAATCGGGATTGCTGTAAACACGGAAGCTTTTGCCACAGTGCAGCAATTGCTGCAGATCTTCGGCAAAACTGGCATCAGTGGCAGCCAGTGAGATTGCTGTTGGCATGCCTGCCGCCAGTTCTTTGGCGAATGTCGGCCCGGAAACCACCGCTAACGGAATGGCATCACCGAGTTCTTCGCGTGCGACATCCTGCAACAGACGGCCGGTTTCTGCTTCCAGCCCTTTCGTCGCCCATACCACGCGCGCATCAGGGCGCAAATGGGGTTTCAGCTGACGCAAAACGTCACCAAATACATGGCTGGGTACCACAACCAGCACATTACGGCTGGCCGCTAACGCGACAGACAGATTGGTTTCGAGCAACAGATTATCGGGGAACGGAACATCAGGAAGGAATTCCTGATTACAACGGGCACGTTGTAATGCGTTGATGTGGTCGGGATTATGTCCCCACAGCACAACGGGATGGCCATTTCTGGCAAGAGTAATCGCTAAAGCGGTGCCGTACGAGCCGGCACCGATCACTGTCATTGACGCATTGACGGTTTTCATCAGGCATCCTGATGCGGTTCAGCACCTTCGCCTTCAGCTTGCTGTTGCAGATAGTTCATGAACAGAGCGTCAAAGTTAACAGGTGCAAGGTTCAGTTGCGGGAAGGTACCGCGGGAAACCAGGCTGGTGATGCACTCACGGGCATACGGGAACAGAATGTTCGGGCAATATGCACCCAGGCAGTGCGCCATCTGGTTGCCATCAATACCGGAGATAGTGAAGATACCACCCTGCTGAACTTCGCACAGGAACGCAGTTTCGTCGCCCAGTGAAGAAGTTACCGTCACACGCAAGACGACTTCATATACGCCTTCAGCCAGCTGGCTGGAAGCGGTATCAAGATCCAGTTTAACTTCTGGCTGCCAGTCTTGCTGGAAAACCTGAGGCGCATTTGGCGCTTCAAAAGAGATGTCTTTGGTGTAGATACGTTGGATCTGGAAAGCCATCTCGGTGTTATTTTGTTCTGACATGTGAGTAGTACCCTCGGGTTAATAGTCCTTTTAAACACTTAATGAAAAACAGCCGCCGCCTTTATTAACCCAGCATTGGGTCAAGGCCACCGCGTGCATCAAGTGCATGTAAATCATCACAACCGCCTACATGCTGCCCGTCGATAAAAATCTGAGGAACGGTTGAACGACCGCTGCGGGCGATCATTTTTTCACGTTTATCTGCATCGCCGTCGATAGCGATTTCATCGAATGAAGCTCCTTTGCTATTAAGCAGAGCTTTCGCACGATGGCAATAAGGGCAGGTTGCCTTGGTGTAGATTTCAATTTTTGCCATGGGTTCCACCTCAGAGTCGTAAAATTGAGTGCCGTAGCAGTTGGCTTAATGTCTTATTTACCGCGCACTAAAGGCAGGTTTTCACTGCTCCAGCCGCTGATACCTTCTTTGAGTGTAAACACGCGCTCAAAACCAGCAGCAATAAGGCCTTCAGCCGCAGTGCGGGAAGTTTGTCCTGTGGCACAAACCACGATAACAGGCTGTGCTTTATGTTTGGTCAGCTCACCCAGGTTGTTGTTCTTGATGTCAGCAGACAAAACATTCTGTGATTCAGCGATGTGGCCTTTGCGGAATTCTTCACGCGCGCGAACATCGACAACGATGGCATCTTCTTTGTTAATCAGGCGGGTTGCTTCGCCACGGGTGATCTCTTTAACTTTAGAAAAACGTGTTTTAAAGGTGGTCACAATTACTGCAATCAGTAACGCAACCCACGCCAGGCTGAGAACCGGATGCGCACTGATGAATGGCATAATATCTTGCATGGGGTGTAGCAACTCCCGTCAGTTGGGGGAAAATTCAAGGCTTCAGAGTATACCTGCGCGTCGGAGCAAATACAGCCAGTAAGCGCGGGTGAATGCCACAATCTGCGGCACATCCTGGAAAATTAACACGGCTTTATGCCGAAAGTTAACCCTCACCCCGCCTCATCTTTGATCTCCTCGGGCTATTCACACACGGCGCTGGGGTAAAATCAGCCCGCCTGAGTGCATTTAGCCGCGCCTGTTCATGCCGTTGCAACTGGCGAGCCTATTGAGCATTTCATCTTTTAAACTGAGGTCAATTGACATGTCGAGCAACAAAAAACCGATGGTTCTGGTGATTCTGGATGGCTACGGGCATCGTGAAGAACAACAAGATAACGCAATTCTGAATGCCAAAACCCCCGTCATGGATAATCTGTGGGCCACTCACACGCATACCCTTATCGCCGCATCCGGGCTGGACGTCGGTCTGCCTGATGGTCAGATGGGAAACTCCGAAGTAGGCCATGTCAATTTAGGTGCCGGCCGCATCGTGTATCAGGATCTCACCCGTCTGGACAAAGAAATTAAAGAAGGCGACTTCTTTAATAATAGCGTACTGACTGGCGCTGTTGATCGCGCAATCGCCGCAGGTAAAGCGGTTCACATTATGGGTCTGTTGTCTGCGGGCGGCGTTCACAGCCACGAAGACCACATCATGGCGATGGTCGAACTGGCACAACGCCGTGGCGCGAAAGCCATTTATCTGCATGCCTTCCTGGATGGTCGCGATACACCACCACGCAGCGCTGAAGCGGCGCTGAAACGCTTCTCAGAGAAATTCGCACAAATCGGTACGGGTCGTATTGCGTCAATCGTGGGCCGTTATTACGCCATGGATCGCGATAACCGCTGGGATCGCGTGCAACTGGCCTATGATTTGATGTCACAGGCAAAAGGCGCATTTACTGCCGATAATGCACTGGCGGGTCTGCAGGCCGCTTATGCCCGTGATGAAAATGATGAATTCGTGAAGCCAACCGTATTGCAGGCAGCAGGTGAAGAATCCGCGGCCATCAATGACGGCGATGCACTGATCTTCATGAACTTCCGCGCAGACCGGGCCCGCGAAATCACCCGCGCCTTTATCAGTCCGGACTTCGATGGTTTTGCCCGCGAAAAAGTCATCAACTTCGGCGATTTCATCATGCTGACCGAATATGCTGCAGACATCAACGCAGCTTGCGCCTATCCACCGGCATCACTGAAAAATACGCTGGGTGAATGGCTGATGGCGCACGGCAAAACGCAGTTGCGTATTTCCGAAACTGAGAAATATGCCCATGTCACCTTCTTCTTTAACGGGGGCATGGAAGATTCGTTTGAAGGCGAAGACCGTATTCTGGTGAAATCACCAAACGTGGCGACTTATGACCTGCAACCGGAAATGAGCTCTGCTGAACTGACGGAAAAGCTGCTCGGCGCAATCAGCAGTGGTAAGTACGACACCATCATTTGTAACTATCCGAATGGCGACATGGTCGGTCATACCGGCGTTTACGACGCAGCAGTGAGTGCCGTTGAAGCACTCGATAAATGTGTTGCTCAGGTTGTGGACGCAGTGAAAGCCGTGGGTGGTCAGTTGCTGATTACCGCCGACCACGGTAATGCAGAACAAATGCGTGACCCGGCGACCGGTCAGGCACACACTGCACACACCAGCCTGCCGGTTCCGCTGATTTATATCGGCGGAAATGCACAAGCGGTTGAAGGCGGTAAATTATCTGATATCGCGCCAACCATGCTTTCACTGATGGGCATGGAAATTCCGCCGGAAATGAGCGGCAAGCCGCTGTTTATCGCGCGTTAATTTCTGTTAAAAACCGTCAAAAAAGGCGTACTGACACCCGTTGGTACGCCTTTTTTGTTTGTGCATCAGCGGGTTGATTAGTGTTACGATACGAAAAGGGACAGCCATATTGTCTATCATCCACGGTCGACAAGCGGAAAAAAGTTTGAGCAAATTCAATCATTTCAGCCTGATGAGAACCCGCCTTTCCGCTCAGGACAAGGCCGTATCTGCCTTCCCATCTCCAGCCTTACTACTTTGCGTTTCCCTGCTGTCTCTTTCTGTGAGTGTGCATGCTGACGACAATAAAGATCAGCTCAAAACCATTCAGCAAAACATCGCGGAAAAAGAGAAAAGCGTAAAACAGCAGAAACAGCAACGCGGCACGTTATTGCAGCAATTGCAGGCGCAGGAAAAAACCATCGCCTCAGCCAGCAGTCAGTTACGCAGCACTCAGTCAACCCTCGCCACGTTGGGAAAAGACATTTCCGGGCTGAATGCGTCCATCGATAAATTGCAAAAACAGCAAAAGACGCAGGAAGCTATTCTGGCAAAGCAGCTCGATGCCGCATTCCGGATCGGGCAGCATAAAGGCCTGCAATTACTGCTGAGCAGCGAAGAGAGCGCACGCAGCGAGAGGATCCTGGCTTATTTTGGTTATCTGAATGAAGCGCGACAGAAAACCATTGAGGACCTGAAACAGACCCGAGCCACGCTGGCTGAACAGCGTGTTTCTTTGCAATCGAAACAAACCCAACAAAAAAGCCTGCTGAGTGAACAACAAACCCAGCAGCAGAAACTCGAACAGGCTCGTGCCGCCCGTAAGCAAACGCTCACGGCACTGGAGTCTTCATTGCAAAAAGATGAGCAGAGCCTGACCGAACTGCGCGCTAACGAATCCAGCCTGCAAAACAAAATTGCCGCTGCCGAACGTGCTGCCAAAGCACGCGCAGAAAAAGAAGCGCGTGAAGCTGCGGCAGTCAGAGCGAAAGAACAGCAGGCGAAGAAATCCGGTTCCACCTACAAACCGACCCAAAGCGAGCAATCTCTGATGGCCCGTACCGGCGGTCTGGGCAGACCATCAGGTCAAAATATGTGGCCTGTTAATGGTTCGTTGATACATCGCTTCGGCGAACAGCTGCAGGGTGAACTACGCTGGAAAGGGATGGTGATCTCAGCAAGAGAAGGCAGTGATGTCCGGGCGATTGCTGACGGACGCGTCATTCTGGCGGACTGGTTACAGGGATACGGTTTGGTTGTGGTTATCGATCACGGCAAAGGCGATATGAGTCTGTACGGTTACAACCAGGATGCACTGGTCAGCGTAGGCGACCAGGTCAGAACGGGCCAGGCCATTGCTAAAGTTGGGAACAGCGGCGGACAAGGCCAGCCATCGCTGTATTTTGAAATTCGTCGTCAGGGCCAGGCCGTTAATCCACAGCCGTGGTTGGGAAGATAGCATTGCGATATAACAAGTCCGTTTTAGCTGCCCTTTGTGGTACTGCGTTTTTTGCTTGTCAGGTTCAGGCAGCGAAATTATCCATCCTGATCGATGACTTTGGTTATCGCCAGCATGAGGAAAACCAGGTACTTCAGATGCCAAAAGCGGTATCGGTCGCGATTTTTCCCAACGCACCCGATTCGCAGATGATGATGAACAAGGCTCACCAGCAGGGGCGTGAAATTCTGATCCATCTGCCGATGGCGCCACTTAGTAAGCAACCGCTGGAAAAAGACACGCTGACACCCTCCATGAGCGCCGCAGAAGTGAAACGTATTGTCGATCAGGCGATCATCAATATCCCTTACGCGATTGGCATCAATAACCATATGGGTAGTGCTATGACCTCCAGCCTGACCGGGATGGAAAATGTCATGCAGGCAATGAATGCCCACAACCTGTTTTTCCTCGACAGCATGACCATTGGTAACACTCAGTCAGTCAAAGCGGCTCAGGGCACCCGGGTGAAAGTCATTAAGCGCAATGTCTTTTTAGATGATGTGCAGAATGAAGCGGAAATCCGCCGTCAGTTTGAACGCGCAATTCAGCTCGCACGCAAGAATGGATATGCCATCGCGATAGGACACCCGCATCCGACGACGGTGAAAGTGCTGCAGCAAATGTTGCCTAATCTACCTTCCGATATCGTTCTGGTCAGGCCAAGTGATCTGCTGAACGAACCCCAGCGCAGCATACCCGCCGGTAAGGTCACGATTGCGCCCGTAAAATCATCACGTAAAGGCATCAGCGTCTGCCGCCTCAGGCAACCTCTCCCGCAGATTTATGCCGACAGCATGTTTAAAATTCTGGGGGAAAGCCTGAAATCTTCACCCGCTGCGGCATTTGTTGAACGGCAGTATTCTGTGATAACAACTTTTACTAAAAAGTAGAAATCGCACTCATTGGCGGTTTCCTGATTATATTGGTGGTACGCATATATTTGGCATCACCAACTAACTTATTGATATCAATTGATTTCATAGCCAAACTAAAAAGTAGAGCTTCTGGGTTTTGCCTCATATAATGGGCGCTGTATATTTTTTTGACCGGACTGAGCAAGGGCGCTAACCGATGGGACAAGATCGATCTAAAATTCTGCTACTGGATAGTGGCAAGGAATGGGGAGGCGGGACTAACAGCATGTTAGAACTGCTGAAAAGAATCGATCGTGAAAAATATGAAATCAGCTGCTGCTTTTACAACGATTACGCCCGGGACAACGGCGAAACTATCAGTCAGATTTTAAACTCACTGAATGTACCGGTATTTTTTATTCCGCAGGTTAAGCAACCTGCCTGGGCGAAAATAGCTAAAGAAGTATTAAGAACGCTGTTTTTCTTTAGCAGTAATTTGCGTCAGAAAGCCATTTACTCTATCGACAAAATCTGGCGTATTAATCCCAATATCCGCAAAATTCACTCCCTGCTTGAACTCGGTCAGTTTGACATTCTCTATATGAATAATCAGCCCAGCTCTAACGTCGAAGGCTATTATTCTACTGCCGGTTTACCCACAGAAATCGTACAGCATTGTCGCATTGAACCGGTGCTCAACCGGGAGGTTGTGCGCATCGTTAACCGGTTCTGCCACAGCATTATCTCTGTTTCTCAAGGCGTTCAGGAACAGCTGCTCAAACGTGGTGTACGCAAAGAGTTATGTTTTACCGTTTTTAATGGCATTGATATTCATCAGCCATTGCCCGAAGGCACAAAAATCCGGGAAGAATTAGCCGCCGACAACGACACGTTCATCTTTGGCAGTATAGGTTCTCTGATTAACCGCAAAGCTCATCACTTCACATTACTGGCACTAGACAAATTTAATCGCGCATTTCCGGAAGCTAAATGGAAAATGGTGTTTGTGGGTGAAGGCCCGAATTTACGCCGTCTCATTCAGCAAACTTCGGCTCTGAATATGATGGATAAAGTGGTATTTACAGGCTTCCAGAGCAATGCGCTGGAATATCTGTCCGCGTTTGATGCCTTTATATTAGGCTCAAAAAGTGAAGGGCTTCCGCGGGTCGTGTTGGAATCCATGCTGCTGAAAACGCCGGTGATTGGTTCGAATGTCACCGGTACAGCCGAACTGATTAAAAATGCAGAAACCGGCATGTTATTTGAGTATGGCGATATTGATATGCTCTTTAATCATATGAAAACACTGTATCTCAATGCCCATCTGAGAAATGAAATTGCAGAGCAGGCAAATCTGACTGTTCGCGAAAAATTTGCAATTGAAAAATATGTCTCAGGCGTTGAAACCGTTTTAAGCAGTGTGAAAAAGAAACAAGGCTGAATATGTTCAAATTTCTAAATCCAAAATATCGTCACATTCTTTCACGCCATAATTTGCCGTATGACGGGACCGTCATGGCAGGAAAACCAAAGAACAGCGTGACGTCTGTGGTGATCCCTTCCGCGGGGGCTGACTATATTGAAGAAGCTTGTCTGTGTGCAGAGTTTGCCGATAAATTTGCGACCGCATTACAGGAAATCGTGATTGTTACCGATCAGGCTGCCAGCCAGTTTCGCCCGTTACCGGAGAAAGTCCGGATCGTCACGCTTCACCCTGAAACCAAATCCGGTGATTATCGTTATAAACAAATTTATCTCAGCCGCCTGATCAAACTGATGGCGCCTTTGCAGGCCAGAACTGACGGTATTTTGATGATCGATTCCGATCTTAATTTGCTTAAAATGCCGGAAATTCAGTTACATGAAAATCATATTTATTCAAGTTTCCGTCAGGGCAAGATGATTGCCAAACTGGACGGTTGTGATCCTGAGATCATCCCGGCGTATTACAAAAACAGCGTGCGTCCTTATATTGTCGATCACGTGAACGGCGCTTTCTTAGCCGCCACGCGTAAAACCTGGGAGCGTTTGTGCCCGCTGTGGATTATGTTTTTCATCGATACATGGAACATTCTGCCAGACAACCAGCCCCCGACAGATCAACTGCCTCTGGCGGCCATGCTGGATACGCTGGACATCAAAAGCGTCAATCTGGGCGACTGGATGAACTGGCCGGTATCGAAAAAAATTGGCGGCACACCGTCGGTTATCCCTAAAGAAGTGATCGGCGCTCATGGCGGCTTCCCGCTGACAGAATGGCAAAAGTATCTGGCTTCACCGGATAATGAACTGTTATTCAAAGGTCAGGATTACACCCGTAAAGTGCGCTATCTGACGGATGACGAGAAACAAATGGCCGGTCCTGCGGCGTAAAGACTGCGCCCGCTATCAGCAAAAGCCCGCTATTTTCAGCGGGCTTTTGCATTTTCAGAGCGCCAGATTACCAGTTAAGTATCACTTTGCCGGAATGCCCGGAGCGCATCGCATCAAACCCTTTCTGGAATTCATCAATCGGAAAATGGTGCGTAATCAGAGGTGTAAGATCTAATCCTGACTGGATCAGGGCGGCCATTTTGTACCAGGTTTCGAACATTTCCCTTCCGTAAATCCCTTTAATAAACAGTCCTTTGAAAATCACCTGATTCCAGTCGATTGCCATCTCGGTCGATGGAATGCCCAGCATCGCAATCCGGCCGCCATGGTTCATGGCGTTAAGCATGCTGCGAAATGCCGCAGGTGCACCTGACATTTCCAGCCCGACGTCAAACCCTTCCGTCATGCCCAGCTCATCCATCACATTCTGCAAGCTTTGCTGGCTGACATTCACCGCCCGCGTCACACCCATTTTGCGCGCGAGTTCCAGACGGTATTCGTTCATATCCGTGATCACCACATGGCGGGCACCGACATGTTTGCAAATGGCTGCCGCCATGATGCCAATCGGCCCGGCACCGCTGATCAGAACATCCTCGCCGACCAGATCAAACGACAATGCGGTATGCACAGCATTACCAAAGGGATCAAAAATGGCAGCCAGATCATCAGAAATATTGTTCGGAATTTTAAACGCATTAAAAGCAGGCAATACCAGATACTCCGCAAAAGCGCCCGGACGGTTTACCCCCACGCCCTGTGCGTTGCGGCACAAATGCGTACGTCCTCCCCGGCAATTACGGCAGTGTCCGCAGGTAATATGCCCCTCGCCCGACACCCGGTCACCGATACTGAAACCTTTAACTTCCTGCCCGATGCCCACCACTTCGCCGACATATTCGTGTCCGACCACCATCGGTACGGGAATGGTTTTTTGTGACCATTCGTCCCAGTTGTAGATGTGCACATCGGTTCCGCAGATGGCAGTTTTACGGATTTTGATCAGCAAATCGTTGTGCCCTAATTCCGGCACGGCCACATCCGTCATCCAGATGCCTTCTTCACGTTTGAGTTTTGCTAAAGCTTTCATCGACATTCCTCAGGCGATCACGCCAAGTTTTTTGCCAATACGGGTGAAGGCTTCAACGGCCTTTTCGATTTGTTCCGTGCTGTGCGCTGCTGACATTTGAGTACGGATGCGCGCCTGCCCCTGAGGCACCACCGGGTAAAAGAAGCCGGTGACGTAAATCCCTTCCTGCTGCAAAAGCGACGCAAACTCCTGAGCCAGACGAGCCTCGCCAAGCATCACCGGGATAATGGCGTGATCAGCCCCCGCCAGCGTGAAACCCGCGGCGGTCATTTTCTCGCGGAACAATTTTGAATTGCTGAGCAAACGCTCACGCAGTTCGCTGCCTTCTTCGAGCATGGAAAGCACTTTCAGGGAGGCAGAAACAATCGACGGTGCCAGGGAATTAGAGAAGAGATAGGGCCGCGAACGCTGACGCAACCAGTCGATCACTTCCTGACGCGCAGCGGTATAACCGCCGGAAGCCCCGCCCAGCGCTTTGCCAAGCGTGCCAGTGATGATGTCCACGCGCCCCATCACATCGCAATGTTCGTGCGTTCCCCGCCCTTCGGCACCGACAAAACCTACCGCATGGGAATCATCGACCATCACCAGCGCGTCGAACCGTTCGGCCAGGTCGCACACGCCCTTCAGGTTGGCTATCACGCCATCCATTGAAAATACGCCGTCAGTTGCCACCAGAATATGACGGGCACCCTCATCTTTTGCCTGCTGCAAACGGGTTTCCAGTTCAGACATATCGTTGTTGGCATACCGATAGCGTTTCGCTTTGCATAAGCGAACACCATCGATTATTGAGGCATGATTCAGCGCATCCGAAATGATGGCGTCTTCTTCACCCAGCAGTGTTTCAAATAACCCACCGTTGGCATCAAAGCAGGAGGAATAGAGGATCGCATCGTCCATACCGAGAAAGTCAGCCAGACGGTGTTCAAGTTCTTTGTGCGTATCTTGTGTGCCGCAGATAAAGCGAACCGAAGCCATGCCGAAACCGTGGCTGTCGAGACCGGCTTTTGCAGCACGGATCAGTTCGGGATGATTCGCCAGGCCAAGGTAGTTGTTGGCGCAAAAATTGATGACCGGACGGCCGCCAGCGACGGAGACTTCAGCCTGCTGGGGCGTGGTGAGAATGCGTTCTTCTTTAAACAGCCCTTCAACCCGGGCCTGCTCCAGCTGATCTTCCAGCTGGCGATAAAACGAAACAGACATACAGTATTCTCCTGAAATGACTCATTCACGGAATACCTTACTAATCTGCATATAAAATAACGATGGAAGTGCTCACAATATCTTTGTTTTGCAGCATAGTTCACGCCTTACGCTCTGAAACATAAGAATCCCTGTTATCGGACACCTTCCCAATGTGAGCTTCATAATGAAGTGTTATGATATTACCCAATATACAGGCTGTGCATGGTGCGCAGTTCTTCAAATGATTAAAGGTGAATCCCATGATAATCGTCACTGGCGGCGCTGGTTTTATCGGCAGCAATATTATTAAATCGCTCAATGATATGGGATACCGCGATATTCTGGTGGTGGATAATCTGAAAGATGGCACCAAGTTCGTCAATCTGGTGGATCTGGATATTGCGGATTATTGCGACAAAGAAGATTTTATCGCCAGTATCGTGGCCGGCGACGATCTGGGTGATATCGACGCCATTTTCCACGAAGGCGCATGCTCTTCCACTACCGAGTGGGACGGCAAGTACATGATGGATAACAACTATCAGTACTCTAAAGATGTCCTGCATTATTGTTTAGATCGCAGCATTCCCTTCCTTTATGCGTCTTCCGCAGCCACTTATGGTAGCCAGAGCACCAGCTTTGTTGAAGAGCGTAAATACGAGCAACCGCTGAACGTCTATGGTTACTCTAAGTTCCTGTTTGACCAGTATGTTCGCGAAATTCTGCCGCACGCTGAATCTCAAATTTGTGGTTTCCGTTATTTCAACGTTTACGGACCGCGTGAAGGCCATAAAGGCAGCATGGCGAGCGTAGCGTTCCATCTGAATAATCAGATCAAGGCCGGGGAGAACCCAAAACTGTTCTCGGGCAGCGAAGGCTTCAAACGCGATTTTATCTACGTGGGTGATGTGGCAGCCGTGAACCTGTGGTTCTGGCAAAACGGTGTTTCGGGCATTTTTAACTGCGGTACCGGACGTTCGGAATCCTTCCAGGCCGTGGCAGATGCTGTCGTGGCATACCACAAGTCTGGCGATATCGAATACATTCCATTCCCGGAAAAACTCAAAGGCCGTTACCAGTCCTTCACACAGGCCGACATGACAGCCCTGCGTAACGCCGGTTACGACAAACCGTTCAAAACGGTTGCCGAAGGTGTTACGGAATACATGAGCTGGCTTAACCGCACAGTTTAAGCCCTGCACATTGAGGAATGGATTAACGGTATGAAAATACTGGTAATTGGGCCGTCATGGGTCGGTGACATGATGATGTCACAAAGTCTTTATCGCACCCTGAAAGCTGCGCACCCCGACGCTCAAATTGACGTGATGGCACCTGCATGGTGCCGTCCTTTACTTGATCGCATGCCGGAAGTACATCAGGCGCTGGCCATGCCGCTGGGCCACGGTGCGCTGGAATTGGGCGAACGTCGTCGTCTGGGTATTTCATTGCGCAATGAGAAATATCAGCGTGCATTCGTTCTGCCTAACTCGTTTAAATCGGCGCTGGTTCCTTTCTTTGCCCGTATTCCGCAACGCACCGGCTGGCGTGGCGAAATGCGCTATGGTCTGCTCAATGATTTGCGGGTGCTGGATAAACCCGCTTTTCCACTGATGGTTCAGCGTTATGCTGCTCTGGGCTACGATGCCCGGCAAATCAAAACTGCCGCTGATCTTCCACAACCCATTCTCTGGCCGAAATTAGAGGTCGGCGACGCTGAAGTCACCGCAGTTAAAACCTCATTCTCTGTGGATAACACCCGGCCGCTGATTGGTTTCTGCCCTGGCGCAGAGTTTGGTCCGGCAAAGCGCTGGCCTCATTATCACTACGCGGTGTTGGCTGAAAAACTGATCAGCGAAGGCTATCAGGTGGTGCTCTTTGGCTCTGCAAAAGATAACGCAGCAGGTGAACAAATCCGCCTGGCACTGACAGAAAGCGCGCAACCTTTCTGTCTCAATCTGGCGGGGAAAACCTCATTGGATCAGGCGGTGGTGATGATTGCCGCCTGTCATGCGGTCGTCAGTAATGATTCAGGCCTGATGCACGTTGCTGCCGCGCTGGATAAACCGCTGATAGCACTTTACGGGCCCAGCAGCCCGGACTTCACACCGCCCCTCAGCCATCAGGCAAAAGTTATACGTCTGATCACTGGCTACCATAAAGTCCGTAAAGGCGATGCTGAAGAAGGCTATCACCAAAGTTTAATTGATATTCAACCCGGACAAGTTTATCAGGAACTCACCCAGTTGCTGAGCGCAAGGAAGGAGCTTTAATGCGGGTTCTCATCGTCAAAACGTCGTCCATGGGCGACGTTCTGCATACCCTTCCGGCGTTGACGGATGCTATGCAGGCCATTGCCGGGATCCGCTTTGACTGGGTCGTGGAAGAAGGATTTAGCCAGATCCCCGGCTGGCATCCTGCCGTTGATCGCGTGATACCTGTCGCCATCCGCCGCTGGCGTAAAAACTGGTTCGGCTCTGAAACCCGTCAGCAACGCTGCGACTTCAAACGCGAAGTTCAGTCTCAAACCTATGATGCGATCATTGATGCTCAGGGTCTGATTAAAAGCGCGGCACTGATCACCCGTGTCGCCAAAGGTGAAAAACACGGTCAGGATTGTAAAAGTGCCCGTGAACCATTCGCCAGCTGGTTCTACAATCAGCGTCATGAAATCGATAAAAAGCAGCACGCGGTAGAACGTACCCGGGAATTGTTTGCGAAAAGCCTGGGCTATGAAAAGCCATCAGGCCAGGGAGATTATGCTATTGCAGCACGTTTCCTCTCCCATCTTCCTGCCGACGCGGGCCGGTATCTGGTGTTTCTTCATGCCACCACCCGCGCCGATAAACATTGGCCGGAAGAACACTGGCGTGAGCTGATCAGCATGTTCGGCGGGCAAGATATCCGCATCAAACTTCCGTGGGGGGCAGACCATGAACATCAGCGCGCATTGCGTCTGGCGGAAGGTTTCCCTTATGTCGAGGTGTTGCCCAAGTTGAGTCTGGAAAAAGTTGCTGAGGTTTTAGCCGGTGCGAAAGCGGTCATTTCTGTTGATACGGGGCTGAGCCATCTGACTGCCGCGCTGGATCGTCCAAATATCACGCTTTACGGACCGACCGATCCGGGATTGATTGGCGGGTATGGAAAGAATCAGTTTATCCTCAAAGCCGAGAACAATTCACTGGAAAACTTACCAGCCAAAACCGTCTTTGAGCGTCTGAGTGATCTGACCGCTGCGAAAGAGGAAGTGAACTGACCATGAGCTACGTGATTATTTTCATCTTGCTGTGGCCGTTCAAAATGCTGATGAAGCCTTTTCATCAGGGCAAAGGACGAAATCTGGTCATACAAACCGCCAAAATTGGTGATTTCGTCAATATCACGCCTTTACTGAAGCATTTAAAAAAATCAGATGTCTTGATCAGTAAAACGGTTTTGCCTTTGGCTGCACACGATTCGACGATCGACTCTATTTATCTCATTGAAGATTACAAAAAATCTTTAGTCAGTAAAATTGGTCTCGCCTTTCGCCTGCTCAACCGCTACGACAATATTTATCTGCTGCAACCTAACAGCGTTAACGGTTTCTATGCCGCCTTCTGTAATGCGAAGCATAAAGCCTTTCTGATCGCTTATACCCGCAAGTGGTATCACGGGATTTTTTATCAGACGGCCGACGTTGTTCGTTTGCATCAGAAAACCGATTTTACGCTGGAAAGTTATCTTAAGCTGGCAGACCCCAGCCTCAGTGCAGAAAGCTATACTAAACATGCCACCCTTCCCTTGTGGATACCTGAAAAAACCTTGCCGGAGCTGGCGGCAAGCAAGCAGGTCAAAATTGGTATCAGCATTTCGGCAGGCAATAAAGCTAAAACAATTCCGACAGCGGTATGGATTAAAATCCTTAATACCCTGGCTGGCCTTCCTTGTCAGTTTTATGTTTTTGGCCCGGAGAATGAGCAGAAATACCTTGATCAGTTGCTGGAAAAACTCAGTGCTCGCGAAAACATCATTAACCTGATCGGTAAGCTAAAATTGCATGAAGTCCCACATGCTATTTCTCAGATGGATATGTATATCGCCTCAGATTCTGGCAACGTGTATATCGCAGATGCGGTGAATATCCCAGTGGTATGTTTAGCGGGTCCTTGTGACTTAACCGAGCAGCATCCAACCTATGCGCCACTCATCCTGACGCCGGAAGATAAAAAACTCGCGCCTGAATCTTTTATTTTCTCAGCACCTTATCAATTCCGGCACAGTGCTGAAGAACTTTTTTCACTCAGTGATGCTCAACTGGAGAAAATACGTTCATTTGTTATAAGCAAAACAAGTCAGGTACAACACTATGTCTGACCATGAATATATGAGCTATCTCGAGCATAAAGAAGAGCTCGTGAACAATTTAGGGGATTCATCACTCCCGGTGGTCCATATCGCATTCGGAATAAATAATGCCTATGCCCGTGGTATGGGGGTCACTGTCTTTTCTGTTCTGAAAAACAACCCTGACTTAGCTTTTCATATTCATATATTTGGCAGTGCGCTCGATGAAATATCAAAATCCCGACTGCTTGAGCTGGCGGCAAAACATCCGCTGGCCATCACCTGTTACGTTTTTAAAGAATCTGCGTTCACTGATTTACCGCTGATGGGGCGCTATCCTCAGGCTATTTATTATCGTTTATTCACTCCCTACATCCTTTCTGGCGTCACATCAAAATTACTCTACCTTGACGCGGACACATTATGTTTAGGCAGTTATAAAGAACTGAGCGAGATGGATATCAGCCCTTATACGCTGGCAGCCGTCAATGATACGCAACGGGCAAGAAATAAACTTTGCTCACAGTTAAGTCTGACAAAGGGAAATTATTTCAACTCAGGATTCTTATACATCAATATCCCTCAATGGCTTGAGAAAAATACAACTGAGCGGATCATCCGGACACTTAGCCTTCAGGAAAGAGAATTTAAATTCCCTGACCAGGACGCACTTAATATTGTCCTGGAACATGAAGTTCTGCTGCTTCCTAAAAGATATAATTTTGTCTGTGACATCATTTTAAATAAAGTGGGAAAGAGAGTTGATATCCCGAAAGATACCATCCTGATTCATTATACGGGTAAATGTAAACCCTGGCACCTTTGGGGAATGGGAGAACTGGCCGATATTTATGATCAATATTATGCGCAATCCCCATGGCACGCAGTCCCACATGACGTGCCGGTTTCCTATAAAGAGATGAAACGCTATGCCCAGGCACTCTGGCATAAGGGTCGCTATTTGACCAGTTTGCGCTGGATGACCAAATATATGAATAATAAGATTTTCAGGAAAAGCTCTTTATGAAAAGTAATCTGATGGCACAGATAAAAAAATCGTCTTTTGACGATAAACTTGCATCTTTACTATTCTTATTGATTACCATTTCCATTTCTTTCTTTATGTACTCTGGTGAAATAACCCGGAATTTCTTTTATATCGCAACGTATATTTCTGTCCTGTATTTCATCTACGTCACCCTGCGTGTTGATAAGAAAATTAAATTCTACCCGGTTGCCTGCACAATTCTACTTCTGGGTATCAGCAAGTTGCTTTGGGTTATGCTCACCGTAAACCATCAATATCCGCTCATTGCCTATCATTACCAAATTAGCGGTAAGAGACTCATATTAGCTTCATTTATTCTGTATGCCATTGAGCATAACATTCAAAAATGGAAAATCCCCACACTGACAGTGCGCACGGGGATAGCTATTATGACGATTCTTTTTATTGTTATATCCGTCATACGAATCATTGTTTATTTAAAGACAGGCGAAAGAATGAAAATAAATTCTGACGCCCCGACTTCCGGCGCCTATACATTTACTATTTTTTCTTTGCTGGTGATGTACAGTCTTAAATATCATGCGTTAAAGCATTACAGGCTCATTTGTCTGATTGTGATGACGCTGACTTTTGCGGTTCTCGCTGCCACAGAAACCCGCTCTGCAATAATACTCTTTATACTTATTAGTGCAGGCAGCATTATTTACGATTTTACCAAAAGCTCGCATACGTCTAAAATTATCTACGGTTTTGCCATTGCGGTCTTAATTATTGCCGCCGTGACTTCTGGTCATCCTTATTACAATAAAGTCCTCACCCGCTTCGATAATCTCCAAAACGAGGTTACCTCTTACAATGACGGGGAGCGTAATACTTCAGTCGGTGCGCGTTTCTCAATGTGGCGAGCCGGAGTGGATGCTTTCAAACATCACCCGTTTGGTCAGTCCGCCGACAGCCGCAATGCACTTGCCACCACGTTCATCGATGAGCATGAAGGCGGAAACCCGGAAGCGTTACGCAATCTTCAGTTCCATTTGCACAATGATATTATCGATACAATGTCATTACAGGGAATTTTTGGCGCATTGATTATGGTACTTTTCTTCGCCGTATTATTGCTCTATCCCTTCAGGCTGGTGCCCAAGGGTTACGAATTTTTATTACTGTCGGTCCCGGTAATTTACTTCAGCATGGGTGATACCCAGTTTTACAATCGCGAATCACCGTATTTTATTGTGCTGGTATTTGCCTACCTGATGATGCTCAGGATGAGGCCGCATCCCCCGATAGAAAAACAATGATTTTTTCCGGGCTGCGAAACTTACACCGGCCCGGTTGATTGCCCTCCTTATCAGTGGAAATTGTGTGATATGCCCCTTACAACGACATCCGACAACATTAAGCTCAGCGCGATTATCCCTCTGTATAACGCAGGGGAAATGTTCCGAAACTTTATGGATTCGCTCGTCGCCCAGACGCTGACAAACTTCGAGATCATTATCGTCAATGATGGTTCGACAGACGGTTCCGAGTGCGTTGCGCAAGAATATGCTGAGAAATACCCGCATATTCGCGTCATTCATCAGGCTAACGGCGGCGTATCGCGTGCGCGTAATGCTGGCCTGGATATCGCCAAAGGTCAGTACGTCACTTTTCCGGATGCCGATGACATACTCTATCCGAACATGTACCAAACGCTGATTGAACTGTGTGAACAGGATGATCTGGATGTCGCACAATGCAATGGTGAACGTTATTTTGTCGGCTCAGAAAAAGTTAAACCCATCATCCCCACCGATCGTTTAACGTCGACTGCCGTGCTGGATGGCCCGCACTGGCTTAAAATGGCGCTGGCAACAAACCGTTATTTGCACGTAGTGTGGTTAGGTGTCTATCGTCTGGAACTTATTAAAAAGCATCATCTGTATTTTGAACCCGGCCTGCATCATCAGGATATTCCCTGGACAACCGAATTCATGTTCAACGCACGCCGCGTGAAATACACCCAAGAGGTGCTTTATCGCTATTACATTCATGGTCAGTCAATCAGTAACCAAAAAAGAACCGGAATGAAAAACGTTGAATATCAACGGCATTACCTGAAAATCGCCAAAATGCTTGATGAATTAAATAAGCGATATAAAGACCGGGTAAAAATCTATGCGGAGTTTCCGAGACAGGTCACCCGGGAAGCCCTGACGGTTTGTCATTCTGTTCGCCGCGAGCCTGTTCAGGCCGCTCAGAAAGCCATGATCGACGATATTTACACCTCCGGCACACGCAGGATAATGCTGCGTAACGCACGCGGACCGAAACAATGGTGGCAACTGTTACTGTGGCTGTATCGTCTCCATAACCTGCGTAAAAAACTCGGTTAAGTTGTTTCAGAAAGAGACGATTCCTTTATTCGTTTAAGTGGAATCTAACCATTTCATAAATGAAGTTATTTATCTTTCTATATCAGGAAGATAAATAACTTCACAGCATGCGATTCTTCACCTAAAATCAACTCACTATATTCTACTATCAGATAATAGAATGCCTAATTCAGAAGCCAAATACGCAGCGTTCAGACCCCAAAGAATTCTTCTGGTGAAACTCCGTCATCATGGAGATATGGTGCTGACCACGCCGGTGATAAACAGGCTACGCGAGCATTACCCCGATGCTGAAATTGATGTGCTTCTGTATAAAGAAACTCGCCCTATTCTCAGTGAACATCCAGCGCTATCTCATATCCATGTCATTGACAGAACATGGAAAAAACAAGGTGTCCGCTATCAGTTACAACAGGAATATCAGTTACTCAAAGCTGTCCGCGACCGACATTATGATCTGGTGATTAATCTTGCCGATCAATGGCGCAGTGCTTTGATTTCCCGATTTAGTGGCGCGAAAGTTCGTTTAGGATTCGACTATAAAAAACGACGTTCTGCTTTCTGGCGGGCAGGTCATACGCAGTTAGTGACGACCGAAAATCACAGCATTTTGCATACTGTTGAACAGAATATGTCGATTTTGTCACCGCTTGGTATTTCCACCGATAACGCTCTGACATCAATGCATTATTCAGAAAGTGACAAGTCATTTTGTCAGCAATTACTTCTGAAAAATCAGGTGTCCGGCGAATATATTGTGATTCAGCCAACGTCCCGCTGGACGTTCAAATGCTGGGATGATGACAAATTCGCCAATGTGATTGATGGACTTGCTGAAACCGGCCTGACGATCGTGATGACCTCCGGCCCGGATAAGAAAGAGCTGGATATGGTGAGCAAAATCCAGGATCTCACGCACAATCCGCAGGTGATCTCTGTCGCCGGTCAGTTATCACTGACCCAGCTGGCTGCAATGATTGACGGTGCAAAACTCTTTATTGGGGTGGATTCTGCGCCGATGCATATGGCCGCCGCGCTTAATACGCCTTGCGTCGCCTTATTCGGGCCGACGAAAATGCAGCACTGGCGTCCATGGGGCAAAAATAATACCACTCTCTGGGCGGGGGACTACGCGCCGCTACCCGCACCCGATTCGATCGATACAAAAACTCAACAACGTTATCTGCATGCAATCCCTGTCAGTGATGTGATTGATGCAGCCAGGAGTTATCTGCATGACTAATGCCGCCAGTGGGAAAAACATCCGTTTAGCGATTGTCAGACAAAAATATCGCCCGGATGGCGGCGCGGAACGTTTTATTTCCCGCGCTCTGGAGGCACTGGATGACCAAAATATTGATCTGAATATTATTACCCGCCAGTGGGAAGGCAAGCCAAATCCGCAATGGAAAATTCACCTGTGTAATCCGGCAAAGTATGGCCGTGTTTCACGTGAGAAGGGTTTTGCCGCTGCTGCGCAACAATGTTGGAAACAGGAACATTTCGACATAGTGCAAAGCCACGAACGTATTCCGGGTTGCGACATTTTCCGGGCCGGCGATGGTGCACATCGTGTCTGGCTGGAACAACGGGCGCGTGTCATTTCCCCTCTTCAGCGTTTTCTTACAAAAATCAGCCCCTACCACCGCTATGTCCTGCAAGCCGAAGAAGAGATGTTCCACTCCCCGGCATTGAAAAAAATCATCTGCAATTCTGAGATGGTAAAACGCGACATCATCCGCTGTTACGGAGTTGATGAGAGCCGTTTTGAAGTGATCTATAACGCCATTGATTCCCAAAAATTCGTACCGGCGACAGATGCACAGCGCCTCGCTGCGCGTGAAATGCTTTCAATTCCTGCGCAGGCCGTGGCACTGATTTACGTAGGTTCAGGTTTTGAACGCAAAGGGCTGAAGCCTGCCATTGAAGCGATCGCTTGTGGCGATCGCTACCTCATTGTCGTCGGACAAGATAAAGACCAGAAGAAGTATGAATCTCTGGCGAAGCAATCAGGGTGCGCTGACCGGGTCCGCTTTGTCGGGGTACAAAACAATGTACTCCCTTATTACCATGCGGCCGATGGCATGATTCTGCCGACATTATACGACCCGTTCCCGAACGTGATTCTTGAAGCCATGGCCTGCGGATTGCCCGTTATCACCAGCGAAACCTGTGGTGGCGCAGAGTTTATTATGCAGGGGCGCGAAGGCTTCGTTTGCGATGCGCTGGATGTGATAAGACTTAGCGAATACGTTAATAAAATTCCTTCCCGTCAGGAAAATGACCAGATGGGAAATGCGGCAAGAGAGCGGATTTTACCTTACAGCCCTAAAAACCTTTCAAAACAGTTAGTTAAACTTTATCACTCGTTACTGGTCTGAGGACGCAGGCGCTGACATGATGAGTCGATCACACTTATCTGATAACATGTGCCCATCTATCCGCCGGGACTATTTTCGCTCTATGAAATTGACTTTCCCTTATGCAACGCCTGATAAAAGATGAATATTTTTTATAATATAATCATATATTTAATTCAGCCATTGATTTGGATCCGTTTACTTTTGCGCAGCCGCAAGTCGCCCGCCTATCGTAAACGCTGGGCTGAACGTTATGGCTTCTGCAAAGGAAAGGTTGTCTCCGGCGGCATTATGCTGCATTCCGTTTCCGTTGGAGAAACGCTGGCAGCGATCCCTTTAGTCCGCGCATTACGTCATCGTTATCCTTCCTTGCCAATTACCGTCACCACCATGACACCGACAGGCTCAGAGCGTGTTCAGTCCGCTTTTGGCAAGGGTGTGCACCACGTCTATCTGCCTTATGATCTGGCCGGATCCGTAAATCGTTTCCTGGATGAGGTTAACCCCAAGCTGGTCATCATTATGGAAACCGAGCTTTGGCCGAACCTTATCAGTGCATTGCATCGTCGCAAAATTCCACTGGTTATCGCCAATGCCCGTCTTTCTGCCCGTTCAGCGAAGGGATACCAGAAGCTAGGCAAATTCATTCGCACCATTTTGCAACGCATTACACTGATCGCCGCACAGAATCAGGAAGATGGTGAACGCTTCTTGTCTTTAGGACTCAAACGCAACCAGCTTGCGGTGACCGGTAGCCTGAAATTCGATATCTCGGTCACGCCGGAACTGGCTGCAAAAGCCATTGCACTGCGCAGCCAGTGGGCATCACGCCGTCAGGTGTGGATCGCTACCAGTACGCATGAAGGCGAAGAAACTTTACTGCTGGAGGCGCACAAAGAGCTGCTGAAAGCGCATCCGAACTTGCTGCTGATTCTGGTACCGCGCCACCCTGAACGTTTCCCGGTAGCTTGTGAGCTGACGCGCAAAGCTGGCCTCTCTTTCATTCAGCGCAGCTCAGGGGAAGTTCCTTCTTCTGCCACTCAGGTCGTGATCGGCGATACGATGGGCGAATTAATGTTGCTGTATGGCATTGCTGACCTGGCGTTTGTTGGCGGCAGTCTGGTCGATCGCGGAGGCCATAATCCCCTGGAAGCGGCAGCCCACGCAATTCCGGTGCTGATGGGACCCCATACCTTCAATTTCAAAGACATCTGCGCCAAGCTCGCTCAGGACGACGGTCTGATCACGGTCACTGATACTGCATCGCTGGTGAAAGAAATTTCTACACTGTTGACCGATGAAGACTACCGTTTGTATTACGGTCGCCACGCCGTTGAAGTTCTGCATCAAAATCAGGGGGCGTTACAGCGCCTGCTGCATTTACTGGAGCCTTATCTGCCCATCCGGAGTCATTAATGGCTGATAAAAAACGTTTATCCGTCGTGCTGATTGCCCGTAATGAGGCGGATTTATTGCCGGAATGCCTTAAGTCAGTAGACTGGGCAGATGAAATAATTCTGCTCGATTCCGGCAGCAACGATGCGACGCAGGATGTTGCCCGCCACTTCGGCGCTAAAGTATTCCAGAACACAGAGTGGCCGGGTTTTGGCAAACAGCGCCAGCTGGCGCAAAGTCATGCCACCGGTGACTACATTTTGATGATCGATGCCGACGAGCGTGTCACCCCTGAATTACGCCAGTCGATTGAAACCGTGCTGAATTGCCCGCAGGAAAATACCGTTTATAGCCTCGGACGCAGTAATCTGTTCCTCGGAAAATTCATGCGCCACAGCGGCTGGTATCCTGATCGGGTCAACCGCCTGTACCCTGCTACATTCTGCTACAACGACGATCTGGTGCATGAATCACTGAACACAGGCAATGCGACTGTCGTTGCTTTGCAAGGTGACCTGCTGCATCTCACCTGTCGCGACCTTTTCGCTTTCCAGCGTAAACAACTCAGCTATGCGCAGGCGTGGGCAGAGCAACGCCATCAGCAAGGCCGCCGTTGCAGTTTTTCCTCAATTCTTTCGCATACGCTGGGCGCATTCGTCAAAACCTGGATCCTGCGGGCCGGTTTTATGGATGGAAAGCAGGGGTTGATCCTGGCAGGCGTCAATGCACAATATACGTTCAATAAATATGCCGCCCTGTGGGCACTCAGCCACCAACTGCAAAAGTGAGCCGTCATGAGCACTAAGGCAATTTATCCCGGCACTTTCGACCCGATGACCAACGGGCATCTCGATATCGTCACCCGTGCGGCGCTGATGTTCGACCAGGTCATTCTTGCGATTGCGGCCAGCCCGAGCAAAAAACCGATGTTTTCGCTGGATGAACGCGTGGCGCTGGCGACCCAGGTCACATCCCATCTGGATAATGTTGAAGTCATTGGTTTCAGCGATTTGATGGCGAATTTCGCCAAAAATCAGGGCGCAAATGTGCTGGTACGGGGATTACGTGCGGTGTCTGATTTTGAATATGAGATGCAACTGGCGAACATGAACCGACATTTGCTGCCAACGCTGGAAAGCGTGTTCATGATGCCCTCAAAAGAATGGTCGTTTATTTCCTCTTCGCTGGTCAAAGAAGTCGCCCGCCACGGTGGGGATATCACGCCTTTCCTGCCGCAAATCATTACTCAGGCACTGATGGAAAAAATCAGCGCCTGAATCATGCGTTAGCGCTGACAGCGCGGGCAGAAAAACGTGGTGCGCTGAGCGTGTTTCTTACTCTCAATGGGCGTACCACATGCGCGGCAAGGCTCGCCCGTTCTGCCGTATACCTGCAGTTCCTGTGCAAAATATCCTGGCTTCCCATCTGACTGTAGAAAGTCTTTCAGCGTCGTCCCGCCCTGTTCAATAGAGCGCAGCAATACCGCTTTGATGGTTCTCACCAGCAATTCCGTCTCATCACGTTTGAGCGAATGTGCAGGTCTGTCAGGTGAAATACCGGCAACAAACAGGGATTCGCTGGCATAGATATTCCCGACGCCGACCACCAGTTTGTTATCCATCAGCCAGGGTTTGATTGGCGATTTCTTCGCACGGGATTTCTCAAAC
Organism: Rahnella sp. CJA17(1/100); assembly: GCF_963881615.1. NCBI lineage: Bacteria > Pseudomonadati > Pseudomonadota > Gammaproteobacteria > Enterobacterales > Yersiniaceae > Rahnella > Rahnella sp. CJA17(1/100). The sequence continues at coordinate 73,772 of NZ_CAWOJA010000007.1, forward strand.
AGATAATCTGCGTTGAAATCCTCGCTCAGCGGTTCCGGCCCCAGATGGGCTAAGACATTACTGGCCGCCAGATCAGAAGACCATAACCAGGCACCAAAACGTCGCGGATCGGTATAACGCAGCACATGGCCGCTATCCATCACCAGATCAACGTGGTCATGCTTACCTGCTTCAGTTTCTTCCGGCAATACCCGCAAACTGCCGGACATGCCCAGATGAATGATAATCCATCCGGTTCGCAGCTCAACCAGCAGATATTTTGCCCGACGCTGCACACTCAGAACCGGCTGATCGCTTAACGCTAAGATCTCCGCCGAGACAGGCCAGCGCAGGCGCGGATTACGCACAATGGCATGCAGTATCGTGTGACCTTTCAGATAGGGTTCAATCCCTCTGCGGCTGGTTTCAACCTCAGGTAATTCCGGCATAATTTCCCCTTGAGCAAAATCGTGTTCAGAGTGTGTCGCAGACACCGACATCAGGCAAATAAAAGTCGCACTAAATGGAAATCACGAAATTCAGGCAATAAAAAACCCGGCCGGAGCCGGGTTTTTGCAATCCACTAAAATTATTTAATTTTAGCTTCTTTATAGATCACGTGTTGACGGACAACTGGATCGAATTTCTTCAGTTCCAATTTTTCCGGCTTAGTACGCTTGTTCTTCGTGGTGGTATAGAAGTGACCAGTACCAGCAGAAGAAACCAGCTTGATCTTCTCGCGAACACCTTTAGCCATGATGCAGTTCCTTAATACTTCTCACCGCGGGCACGCAGATCGGCCAAGACCGTCTCAATACCCTTCTTATCAATAACACGCATACCTTTAGCAGATACACGCAGAGTTACAAAGCGCTTCTCAGCCTCAACCCAAAAACGGTGGGAGTGCAGGTTCGGCAGAAAACGGCGTTTGGTCGCGTTCATTGCGTGGGAACGGTTGTTACCGCTCACCGGGCGCTTGCCAGTAACTTGGCAGACTCGGGACATGTCTATTCTCCAAAAATCAAATCAGCTCGAGCTTCGTATAGGGTATGGCCGCCTCGTCAGGCTTTTAGAGCCCATCTCAGCAAACTCCACTGAGAACCGACTCACTGTCGTCGGGTAAAAAACCAATTCATCAGGTCAGAAACCTGCTGAGATAGGCTCTTAACGCCAAACCCAAGATTCTCAAAGGTGGCGTAGTATACGCTCTGTAGCGTAAGTGCTCAAGTCCCGAACAGCTAAAGATCCCTAAGGATCTTCAAAAAACAAGGCTAAATCCAGCCGCGTTCGGCAAAAGATACCGTTTCTCCGTGGCCTACAACCAAATGGTCAAGGACACGAATTTCCAGCAACTGGCACGCTCGAATAATCTGTTCAGTCACTTTTCTGTCCATCAGACTGGGCTCAGCCCGACCGGATGGGTGATTATGCGCCAGAATTAGGGCTGCCGCATTAACCTTCATCGCACCACGAACAATTTCGCGGGGATACACTTCTACGTGCCCAATAGTACCAGCAAACATCTCCTCATGGCGAATAACGCGATGCTGGTTGTCGAGAAAAAGTACCAGGAACACCTCTCTTTCCCGAAAAACGAGTAAATTCTGCAAATATTCACGGATAACCTTGGGGCTGAGCATCGCATTTTCGGCACTCAGGTGGCGCAGATAGGCGCGGCGGGATAATTCGGACACCGCCACAAGTTGCGAAAACTTGGCAACCCCCATTCCTTTCGTGCGCGCCATGGCGTCAAAATCCGCCATCAGTAACTGATGCAATGAACCGAACTCTTCCAGCAGATTCTTTGCCAGGTCCATCACATGCAATCCCCGGCATCCTGTACGCAGGTAAATCGCCAGCAATTCCTGATCCGTCAGCTCTTTCGCCCCTTGCTGCAATAATTTTTCGCGCGGTGGCATCACTCCCGGCCACTGGTTTTGCTGTTTCGTCATCCTGACTCCTTTTTTGCGGCGATTGTGTCACAGCATTCTCCCAGTCATAACGTCCGGTATGTCGGCTTGCGAGATGTTACGCAGAATTTTTATTCCTCAACTTTCGACGCATCGCCAATAGCTGTCATCATTCCCCGTTATGCTAAAATGTCGCTTCTTTCAGCTTTCAACCAATCGGACAATGATGATGACGGGACTTTCCGGCAAACATATTGTGCTCGGTATCAGCGGTGGTATCGCTGCCTATAAAGCACCAGAACTGGTACGTCGCTTACGTGAAAGAGGCGCTGAAGTTCGCGTCGTCATGACAGAAGCGGCGAAATCTTTCGTGACTCCGCTGAGCCTGCAGGCTGTTTCTGGCTATCCGGTTTCTGACGACCTGCTTGATCCGGCGGCCGAAGCGGCAATGGGACATATCGAGTTAGGGAAATGGGCAGATTTAGTCATTATCGCGCCTGCCACCGCGGATTTGCTGGCTCGCATGAATGCTGGCATGGCAAATGATCTGCTGACGACGGTGTGTCTGGCGACAGCGGCACCGGTCGCGGTACTTCCTGCGATGAACCAGCAAATGTATCGTGCGGCCATCACGCAAGAAAACCTGCAAAGCCTGGCAGCACGGGGCACATTGTTGTGGGGGCCGGACAGCGGCAGTCAGGCCTGCGGCGATGTTGGCCCGGGACGTATGCTGGACCCGCTGGTGATTGTGGATATGGCCAATGCGCATTTCTCTTCGCGCAAGGATCTGGCGCATCTGAATATTATGGTGACCGCAGGCCCCACCCGTGAGCCGCTGGATCCTGTCCGCTTCATCAGTAATCACAGTTCCGGCAAAATGGGTTTTGCCATTGCCAAAGCCGCCGCTGAACGTGGTGCCAAAGTGACGCTGATAGCCGGGCCGGTGACGCAACCAACGCCTGCCCGTGTTCACCGTATTGATGTGGAAAGTGCGCTGGAGATGGAGCAAGCCGTCCAGCTTTCGGCAGCTTCTCAGCATATTTTTATTTCCTGCGCTGCCGTGGCAGATTATCGCGCAGAACGTATTGCTGATGAGAAGATCAAAAAGCAAGGCGATGAAATCACTGTAAAAATGATTAAAAACCCTGACATCGTCGCTGGCGTCGCGGCCATGACAGAAAACCGGCCTTACGTCGTGGGGTTTGCCGCTGAAACCCAGAATGTGGAAGAATACGCGCGGCAAAAAAGGATCCGTAAGAATCTGGATCTGATCTGCGCCAACGATGTTTCACTTGCCGGGCAAGGTTTCAACAGCGATTCCAATGCCTTGCATCTTTTTTGGCAGGACGGGGATAAAATCTTACCACTCAGCGATAAGTCCCTGCTTGGCCAACGTTTATTAGAAGAGATTGTCAGCCGTTATGATGAAAAAAATCGACATTAAAATTCTCGACCCGCGCATCGGTTCGACTTTCCCTTTACCGGCTTACGCGACACCGGGGTCTGCGGGTCTGGATTTACGCGCCTGTCTGGATGCTTCTGTAGAACTGAAACCGGGTGAAACCACTCTGCTGCCAACAGGTCTGGCTATCCATATTGGTGATGCTAATCTGGCGGCGGTGATTTTGCCGCGCTCCGGTCTGGGTCATAAACACGGCGTTGTACTGGGCAATCTGGTCGGCCTTATCGATTCAGATTATCAGGGCCAACTTATGGTGTCCGTCTGGAACCGTGGTCAGACAACATTTGTTATCGAACCGGGCGAGCGCATTGCTCAGATGGTGTTTGTGCCTGTCGTTCAGGCAGAATTCAATCTGGTGGAAGATTTTGACGCCAGTGAACGCGGCGAAGGGGGCTTTGGCCACTCAGGTCGCCAATAAGAACCTGTTCAGCACCGCTGATTTTGACGCGATATTGAACAGATCCTTATCACTATCAGACCGTAACAACACGAAGGGAACGAAATAAGGCGCAGGATCACAGCGATTCATGCGGCAGTTGTGCGGTTTCTCCATGATTTTAGCCGTTTTTTAGCAAGGGTCTATTCAGACATGGCAGAGAAAGAAACGACAAAAAGGAACAGGCGCGAAGAGATTTTGCAGGCATTAGCGCAAATGCTTCAGTCCAGCGACGGCAGCCAGCGGATCACGACTGCAAAGCTCGCCGCCAGCGTGGGTGTTTCAGAAGCAGCTCTTTATCGTCATTTTCCCAGTAAAACGCGGATGTTTGACAGCTTAATTGAGTTTATCGAAGACAGTCTGATCACCCGTATCAATCTCATCCTGCAGGATGAAAAGGATACGCTAAACAGAATACGTCTGATTTTACTGCTGATTTTAGGGTTTGCCGAGCGTAATCCGGGATTGACCCGTATTATGACCGGCCATGCCCTGATGTTTGAACAGGACCGTTTGCAGGGCCGCATCAACCAACTTTTCGAGCGGATTGAAGCGCAACTGCGTCAGGTACTGCGGGAAAAGAAAATGCGTGAAGGCAGCGGATTCATCAGCGATGAAACTCTACTCGCCAGCCAGTTACTGGCATTTTGCGAAGGGATGCTGTCACGTTTTGTACGCTCTGAATTCAAGTACAAACCGACTCAGGACTTCGATACCCGCTGGCCACTTATCTCTGCTCAGCTGCAATAAACGCGCAGGGACAAACGTCAAATCTAAAAAGGGCCGAAAGGCCCTTTTTTCATATTATGGCTGAATCATTTTCCCATTTTCATCCAGCATCGCGGTCAATAACGCTGTGCCGTCATCACCTACCCGAAATGCACCATAACGTGCACGGGCGAAACGTTCACCTTGTCCTTCCTGGAAAAAATACGCATTAGTTCCCACCATCAGTGTTCCGGCATTCATATGATAGTTAACCCGTAATTCATCGGGCTTCAGCGGGTCACCGCTATCAAACCGCGCCTGAGTGACCTGCCGGTGTTCATTAACTGCCACAATAATTTTGCCACTAACAGGAAAACAAGGCGTCTGTGGAAGAGAATTACAACCCTGACGTTGCTGGTATAACTCCTCTTGCAAAGATCGCGTGATGGCATAATTGAGAGCCATGTAATCCCCCTGCATCAAAGAACGCGGATCAACCGGCGCAAGCTGCAATATCATTACCGCGCCCTGTTTAAGCACCTGCTCTTTTTGCCAGATACCCGCATTCACTGCGATCAGTGCCAGCAGTATCACTACTCCTGACAGCCATTTCCTCAGATTACGGGTTTGCATAAGCTTCCTCCTTACACACGGGGATCAGTTTTTTGGCTGCAAAGGCCAGCGCCAGCAACACCACGCCTGTGACAAACATCAGAAGGGATTTCTGTAATAAGCTGACGCCGAGGAAGTAATACCAGTCGATAACATACAGCGCGAGGAAACAGCCGCTCGCGGCTAAAATCCCCTGATTTCCCTGATAACGCGCCATCAGTAATAGCCACAGCCCCAGGCCAATTCCCGGCGCATAAAAGGCTGCGGCGCCACACACAACCGCCGCCACCAGATACAGCATTGCTGATGGCGTCTTTTTCACCACAGTCTGATACAAACACACCAGTACTAAACCTGCGGCAATGCCTGCGCCAGTTCCTCCCGAAAGAGGAAAATACTCCGCTGGCCGCCAGAAAACATCGAAGAGAAGCGAGGTGTTAATGGCGGAAAAACACTGCAATATCAGGCCGGAAGGAATACCCCAGAGGAGAGGAAAAACAGCCTCAGCCCATGATGTGGCTTTTAAGTTAATTTGTTCTCTGATAATCCACAGCCAGAAAATCACAATGACAGCAACCAGCGCGGAAACCGCCCAAAAACGGGTGACCGGCGGTAAATACATCCCTGTAAGCAAATTGCCGGAAAGGATCAGCAAAAATGTCAGCGCCGTTATCGCCATAAAGCGGAAAGTACGATCGCGCATTGCCAGCGCCATCAACGCAAGCACCGGTAATGAACAGAGCGAGCCCACCAGGAAAGACATTTCCCAGTCAGGTTCAAAGAGAAGATAGAAACCAAAACAAAGACCACAGGTTGCGGCTATCGCCCACGCCAGCCCGATATGGTGCTTACTCACGCCCTGCATACGCAAAAGCCCACCCGCAACAATTGCAAGGAGCAGAGAAGGGATAATCACCGTGGCTGCATTGGGGTCATTGAGCAGGTCGACAACATACAGCACCAGAATCAGCAGAAATAAAATAATCATCGCGGCAACCCAGCCACCGATACCCAGTGTCAGTCGCAGGTACCAGGGGAGATGAGAGGAGTGATCGTATTGCTGAATCTCTTCAATTTGCGCCTGACTAAGCAAATCATTTCGGCGTAGTTGTTCCGTCAGCACTGCCATTTCCGTGGAAGAAACCTCGACCGGCTGGCTCTCATAGAGTTTACGCCGCCAGTAGAGCATCAGGGCGCCACATCCCGCCAGCCATAAAGCCATCAGACAGCCCAGCATAAACAAGCCACCCACATCGTAAGAACTGTCGAACATCTGCACGATCAGCACACATCCCACTGCCGCTGCGCTGGCGGTTCCCAGAGTCAGCATGCAGAGATCAGGATAGCGATAACGATAAAAGAAGTAACTCACCACTAAGACTGCCAGCCATAAAGCGGTGACGAAGGGGTGAGGGGTATCGTATCCCCAACCGGATATATTTTCGGCAACAATGCAAGTCAGCACTAATAGCAGGAAGCCAGCCATCACACGGGAAAACCAGCGGCTGGCAAGCCAGGCGTGGGGATTGTGCTTAATGACCCGTATGGCCAGAACTTCGCGAATGATCAGGCACAACGTCTGCGCAATCAGATAGCTGTAGAGCGCAGTTGTGGGGAAATAGTCGAGACCGTCGAATACGGCGCTGTCCATCAGGGACATAGACACCGTGGCGTAATAGAGCTGAAACGTTAGATTGGCAAGTAACCAGGAGCAGAACCACAGACTGTTCTGTCGGGCGATTAAGGCTAAAGGCAGGAAAACAAACAGCCAGGCCCTGAACAGCTCCCAGCTGTCGGCCCCCGTCTGATAAATCTGGCCATAAAGGGCAAACAGCGCACCAAAGCCGAGACCCGCAGCCAGCAAGGCACTGCGTGCAAGCCCGTCATACCAGCGCCACCAGACGACGACGGCAAGCGCAACGATCAGTAACTCGGCCAGCGCAAATTTTGCCATCTTTGGCATATCAGCCCAGTTCCAGGCGACAAAGAATACGGCACCGGCCACCAGTGATAACAGACCAAGCAGGGAGAGTAAGGGAACCAGAAATTTCCGCCATTCGGGATAACCCGGCCGGACGCCACAAAAGTCATAAATACGCTGACATGCGGCCGGCGTCAGGCTACCGCTTTTGACCAGACGCTCAGTCTGGCGACAGAGAAACTCTGCCGCCCGCGAAGGCATCCATTCTTTGCTGCCGGCTTCAGTTTGTGTCATGACATCCCTGCCTTTGAGGTTTTACCCGATATTAAACACCATACTCCTGCCGGTAAGCCCGCACAGCAGCCAGATGGTCAGCCATTTCCGCCTTTTCTTCCAGATATTCAATCAGGTCGGCCAGCGTAATAATTGAAATCACTTTGCAATGATAGTCGCACTCAACCTCCTGAATAGCGGAGATATCTGCGCGTCCACGTTCCTGACGGTCCAGAGAAATCAATACGCCAGCCAGAGTGGCTTTGTTCGCGTTGATGATTTCCATCGATTCACGGATGGCGGTACCGGCGGTGATCACATCATCGACCAGCATGACACGCCCCTGCAAAGGGCTGCCGACCAGCAAGCCGCCTTCACCATGGTCTTTGGCTTCTTTGCGGTTAAAGCAGTATGGCACATCGCGCTCATGATGCTCAGCCAGTGCAACCGCAGTGGTCGTCGCGATTGGAATACCTTTGTAAGCCGGGCCAAACACTAAATCGAAATCAATTTTGGAATCCACCAATGCTTCGGCATAAAAACGTCCCAGTAACGCCAGATCACGGCCAGTATTAAATAGACCAGCATTGAAGAAGTAAGGGCTGATGCGCCCGGACTTCAGGGTAAATTCACCGAATTTCAAAACCTGTTTGTTCAGTGCGAACTCAATAAACTGGCGCTGATAGGCTTTCATTGATGGTCTCCTCTATAACGTCTTATTTCTTATTGTCAGCCCGCAGGCCATAAAAAAGGCGACTTCTCAGTCGCCTTAAAAAATTATTCCGCCAGCGCCGCTTTCTGCGCCTGGAAGATAGTGTCGATGCCCCCTCTGGCGAGAGCAAGTAAACCGAGTAACTCTTCGTGACTGAATGGCTCACCTTCTGCGGTGCCCTGAACCTCAATCATGCGGCCATCTTCCATCATCACCACGTTCATGTCGGTTTCTGCCGCTGAGTCTTCGACATACTCGAGATCACACAGCGCTTCGCCTTTCACGATGCCTACGGAAACCGCTGCAACCATGCCTTTCATCGGATTAGCTTTCAGTTTACCTGCAGCTACCAGCGCATTCAGTGCATCCGCCAGAGCAACGCAAGCACCAGAAATGGACGCAGTGCGCGTGCCGCCGTCCGCCTGCAACACATCACAGTCGAGCGTAATGGTGAATTCACCCAGCTTTTTCAGATCCACCGCAGCACGCAGGGAACGGGCAATCAGACGCTGAATTTCCAGAGTACGACCGCCTTGCTTACCTTTTGCGGCTTCACGCGCATTACGCGTATGGGTAGAACGCGGCAACATGCCGTACTCTGCGGTGATCCAACCTTGTCCCTGACCTTTCAGAAAACGCGGAACACCTTCCTCCACCGTCGCGGTACATAGCACTTTAGTATCACCAAACTCCACCAGCACGGAACCTTCAGCGTGTTTAGTGTAATGGCGGGTCAGTGTTACGGGGCGCACTTGTTGTGCATTTCGGCCTGCTGGACGCATGGATACTTCTCCGGGTCACGAATCATGTTTGGCTGCGCATTATACCCAAAAACATTCAGGTTGCATCAAGGCGGCAAGTGAATGAACTCCGCGAGCTTACTCAGGTAAGCGACCGGAATGAGTAAACGACACCAACGCAGAGGCAACCTGAAGGGTGACGGGGATACGGACTTCAGGAGGTTATACCTATCATGACTGGCATGGCACGGCTATAATCGCTGCATCTTTACATTAACAGGTACGCATACATGATCAGAAGTATGACCGCTTATGCCCGACGCGAAATTAAGGGTGACTGGGGCAGCGCAGCGTGGGAACTCCGCTCGGTAAACCAACGTTATCTCGAAACCTACATCCGTCTGCCCGAGCAATTCCGCAGCCTGGAGCCGGTTGTCCGTGAGCGCATTCGCGCCCGGCTTACCCGCGGTAAAGTCGAATGTAATCTGCGTTTTGATCTCGATCCGGGCGCACAAAGCACGTTGCAGCTCAATGAAAAACTGGCGAAACAGCTGGTTGAAGCCGCGCAATGGGTGAAAATGCAAAGTGATGAAGGCGAAATTAATCCGCTGGAAGTCCTGCGCTGGCCGGGCGTGATGCTGGCTGAAGAACAGGATCTGGATGCCATCAGCACCGAGTTGCTGCTGGCACTGGAAACAGCACTGGACGATTTCATCAGCGCACGCGAAAGCGAAGGTGCCGCACTGAAAACGATGATCGAACAGCGTCTCGACGGTGTGAGTGCAGAAGTGGTAAAAGTCCGCGCCCAGATGCCAAATATTCTGCAATGGCAGCGCGAGCGCCTGGTCAGCAAACTGGAAGATGCGCAGGTTCAGCTGGAAAATACCCGTCTGGAGCAGGAACTGGTTCTAATGGCGCAGCGTGTCGATGTAGCTGAAGAGCTGGATCGACTTGAAGCACACGTCAAAGAAACACATAAAATCATGAAGAAAGAAGAAGCCGTGGGCCGTCGTCTTGATTTTATGATGCAGGAATTTAACCGCGAATCGAACACACTGGCATCTAAATCTATCAATGCTGATGTCACGACGTCAGCCATCGAGCTGAAAGTGTTGATCGAACAAATGCGCGAGCAGATTCAGAACATCGAGTAAATCCTCTCCCCCCGCATAATAAAAACGCCTCCGGTCATAAAACCCGAGGCGTTTTTTTATGCGTCAGCGAAGAAAGAAATTAGTCTTCCCAGCGTTTCAACAATACACAGGCATTAACGCCACCGAAGCCGAAACCGTTTGATAAGGCATAGGTGATGTCATGTTTCTGCGCAGTATTACCGACGATGTTCAGACCGGCAGCCGCTTCGTCTTTGTTTTCCAGATTCAGCGTCGGAGGAACGATTTGGTCACGTACGGCAAGAATGGTGAAGATCGTCTCCAGCCCGCCAGCCGCGCCCAACAAGTGTCCGGTCGCAGATTTGGTAGACGTAACAGCCAGTTTGCCGTCAGTGCCAAACAGGGTTTTAATCGCATTGATTTCACCCAGATCACCCACCGGCGTAGACGTGGCATGAGCATTCAGATGTTGCACGTCTGATGGCTGAATACCCGCCTGACGTAGGGCGATTTTCATCGCGCGGCCCGCACCGTTGCCATCTTCCGCACCGGACGTCATGTGGTAGGCGTCACCGCTGGTGCCGTAACCGACAATCTCAGCCAGAATTTTGGCGCCACGTGCCTTCGCATGTTCCAGCTCTTCGATCACCAGCATGCCTGCGCCTTCGCCCATGATGAAACCATCACGCGCGCTGTCAAACGGACGGGAGGCTTTTTCCGGATGATCTTCATGACCGGTAGACATGGCCTTCGCTGCAGCAAAACCGCCCAGGCTCACGGTATCAATCGCCGCTTCTGCGCCGCCACAAAGCGCAACATCGGCTTCGTCATTGCGAATCAAACGCACTGCATCACCAATCGCCTGAACACCTGCCGCGCAAGCCGTTACCGGTGCGCCAATCGGGCCTTTGAACTGATGTTTAATTGAAACCTGGCCTGACGCCAGATTCACCAGGAATGAAGGTATAGTGAAAGGCGACAAACGCTTAGCGCCACGGCTGTCATTGGTGCGCACGGCATGGGCAATAGCCGGGAAGCCGCCGATACCAGAACCGATGATAGTTGCGGTACGTTCCTGCTGTTCCTGCGTTTCTGCTTTCCAGTCAGCGTCAGCAATAGCCATATCCGCAGCAGCCATCGCAAACAGAATGAAACGGTCCATTTTTTTCTGGTCTTTCGGTACCACGAACATATCCGGATCGAATCCTGACTCAGGGTCCTGTTCTTTAGTTTGTACCTGACCACCAATTTTCACAGTCAACGTTTCAACAATCTCTTCCGGCAAAACTCGGATACCAGACTGGCCGGCCAGCAGACGCTTCCAGATAGTTTCGATATCACAGCCCAGAGGACTCACAGCCCCCATGCCGGTAATAACCACTCGACGATGAGTCATAAAACATTCCTCTCTGTCTGTATAAGACGTAAGTTTCTGCAGGCGATTACATGAACCGGCCAGAAACGGGTTTCTGGATAATAAAGCCTGACAGTATGTGACGAATTACGTTTTTGTAAACCCGTAACCCAAAATTTTATTGTGCCTACTTTGCGAGGCTACGCAACACCAGGCTGGTGATTGCCTGAACGCGTTCTTCCAGTTGTTCAGGTGTTTTTTGTTCCAGCAATAACGGATGCGAGAAGGGGGTTGTCACCGTGGTGATCGCCATACAAACCTCATCCAGCGGCGTTTTACGCTCAAATTCACCGGATTCCCGGCCGTCGGCAACCACTTTCTCAACAATGCTGTATATCATAGCACGATGATTTAATGTGGATTTCCATCGCTGAGCTGAGGCTATCGCGGCCAGATCATGTAATTTCCTGTCCAGGAAAAAGAGATCCAGACTACGTGTCAGCAGCGTTTTAAAAATAGATCTCAGGCGCAGAGTCGCACTTTGGTCACTTTGCGCAATCACCATGAGCGCTTCATCTATCTGCCCCACCCGCTGCGAGCAAATGGCTTCGCCAATAGCCTGTTTAGACTCAAAAAACTTATAAATATAAGCACTTGAAACGCCAATCGATTTGGCAAGATCCGCCACCGACGTTTTGGCATAGCCATAAAGACGAAAGTGCTCGAATGCCGCATCTATAATTTGTTCACGCCGTTCGTGCTCGGCAGGTCCACGCTGTGTTAACGCAACCGGAATATCGGGCTTCATACACTCCTCCGGGCAGATTAAACAATTAAGCCGTGCGTCAATGAGTGACGATTTTAATTAATCGTAACCTATAAGCGAAGAAAATTCACCTCTGATAAAAAACGGCGTCATGGATAAATGGAAAAGCACCGTCAAAACAAACGAGTAATCACCAATTTTCTAATCTAAAATAATACAACATTTTCTCTTACCCTTTAGTAATGGCTGACACGAGGGAAATCAGCATTAGATAAAGTAATGTTAAAAGCCATGTAAAAGAAAAACTCAGTCGCCAGCTAATGGGAAACTCATTACTCTACGCGGCTACCGTTTCCTCACTGACTGATTTGTCTGGCGCACATCCATGTTACTCACCGTTCTTTATATTATTGGGATCACCGCAGAAGCCATGACCGGTGCTCTGGCTGCCGGACGTCGGAAAATGGATTCCTTTGGCGTCATTATTATTGCTGCAGCGACGGCCATTGGCGGCGGTTCTGTTCGCGACATGCTTTTAGGGCATTACCCATTGGGATGGGTTAAGCATCCGGAGTACATCGTGATTGTGGCTGTGGCCGCGCTAATGACCACCTGGCTGGCTCCTTTAATGCAACATCTGCGAAAGCTCTTTTTAGTGCTTGATGCCGTGGGGCTGGTGGTGTTTTCCATTATCGGGACACAAGTGGCCCTCGATATGGGACATGGCGCTATCATTGCTTCGGTTTGTGCGGTCATTACCGGTGTTTTTGGCGGCGTGCTGCGGGACATGATGTGTAATCAGATCCCGCTGGTCTTTCAGAAAGAAATTTATGCCGGCGTGTCATTTGCCTCCGCCTGGGTTTACATCGGGCTACAATATTTCTCACTGCCCCACAATCTGGTGGTTATTATCACGTTACTGATCGGCTTTACCGCGCGTCTTATTGCGCTGCGTTTTCGCCTTGGATTGCCTGTGTTTAATTACCCGCATTCGGACCACTAATGCGTCCTTCCTGTAGCCCGTTAGCGGAATGCAGGCAATTGCGCCTGCCTCAGAGCTTCGGTCAAAATCTCAACGTCCGGATGATGAATAAAATCAAAAACCTGAGCGGCCCGTTTTCTCCCGATCCCCTCAGTCATTTCCCAGTCGCGAGACGTCAGCTGTGTCAGCCTGTTCCAGCTTTGCTGGCGTTCTGCAAATCCCAGGGCAAAAGAAGGAAATCCTATTGCTGACAGCCAGCGCCGGAAGCTCTTTTCGCGTGCAAGATGAATTTGCGCCATCAGTTTTTGCGCCTGTTTAACACCGATACCCGGAACCGCAGCCAGCTCTTTCACGTTAAAGCTTAACCAGCTGATCAGAGAATCCGCCGGGGAAGCATCCAGTAACTTTTGCCATGTGGCCCCGCCGAACCCCGCCATATCTAACGCTTCCGGCCCGCTAAGCCAGATCAGACGTGAGAGAAACTGCTGCATGCAGCCCGGTTCAGGCGTAAAGCAGGAAAGTGCGTTATAGCGCGTTGGTTCAGGCAAAGGCATTTCCGTACGCTTACTTACCCGCCATGTCACTTCATCAAGGCGCGGGATCCCCTGTCCGGCCAGCGCGACAGCGACCTGATCGCCAGGAAGAACATCCCATTGTCTGAACCGGCTAACCGATCCCACACTCACCTTACTGACTAACTTATCGTCCAGCCTCAGGGGCTTCAGGTTGAGGATAACGGTCACTTTCCCGCTTCGTCCTGTGGTGGTGGTGATACCCGTGACATCGGTGAGCTGTCTGGCGGGCGGATATTTCCAGGCAACCGCCCAGACTGCAGGTTTATTTTGCCAGTATTTCCCGGCAGGCTCTTCTTGCTGACGAACAACCACACCATCCGTCGCAAAAGGCAGAGGCTGGTAAAACCAGTCTTCACGCCATTTTTCCACATCTTCGACAGCGCTCACCGCATGCGTGAACTGAGCCACAACCGGAAAACCGAACTGGCTCAGCTTCTCCAGGTGGTCAGCCATAAGCGTGGGTCCATCCGGCCATGACCAGATAAAAATACCCGTCTGCTTCAGCAGGTCAGAAGCAGAAGCACGCATCATTGCACCCGCAACTTTTGATCTTGCATTCATCCCGCCATCAGCACTTTGTTGATGACCGGTCATCAACAGATAAAGCTCGCCCTGTAATATCAACTCAGGGCTCATGTCCGGGATATGCAGCGGGATCGCCGGAATTGACGCGGCTTTTACCGTCCAGTTTTGTCCTTTCTCACCATCGCCACGGCTAACCAGTGCGGCCAACTGCCCATAACGGTAAATCAGCGACACCGCCACGCCATCGATTTTGGGCTGCACCCACAGATTCTTTCGCCCCTGCATCCAGTTTGCGACAGCATGTTTATCTTTCATTTTATGCAGGCCGGTATGAGCCACCGGATGCGTAAATTCAGCATCATCACTCGCTGGCACTGTTAGTTCAGGCACCGGCTGGCTGGCACACTGTAGCCAGAGACGTTGTTTCTGACGCAAATGATCATAGACCGAATCTTCTATCGGGCTGCTGCCAGACTGATGGTAGGCTGCATCCCACTGGGTCAGCTGAGCGGTGAGATGGTGGGTTTCCTGTGTCAGGCGTTCTGATGGCCAGACAGGGCAGTCTGGCGACGGCATATTCTTACCGTAAGCAGAGAAAGCAAAAGGGAACAGGCAGATAAGAAAAATAAACTGGCGCATTGGCACCTCCTTGTGAAGGCCAGTAAACGCCGGTGTAATTTTTCCTGCCAGTGGCATAAACCCTTCTTGCGAGATACCTTCCTGGTTATTTCATCTGTTGCTGCAACGAAGAAAAAATTTGGAATGCGGCACGTAAATCTGTCAGGAAAGGCTATTTTCTCTGGCAAAGTTGCGATGAAATACGTCTGGGCGCTGCACCGAATGCAGCGAGCGTGTATACTGTGCGAGAGATCACTCTTCGCATACTTCCTATCAACCCATTCAGTTGAAACGTCATCATGGTTCAAGGCACGCTATATATTGTCTCCGCCCCTAGTGGAGCAGGCAAATCAAGTCTGATTCAGGCTTTACTTAAAACACAACCGCTCTACGACACACAGGTTTCTATTTCTCATACGACCCGAGCTATACGTCCGGGCGAGAAAGATGGCGAGCATTACTTCTTTGTCGACAAAGAAGCGTTTCGCGAGATGATTGAACGTGATGCCTTTTTAGAACACGCAGAAGTTTTTGGTAATTATTACGGGACTTCGCGTGAAACCATTGAGCAGGTTTTAGCGTCGGGTGTGGATGTTTTTCTGGATATCGACTGGCAAGGCGCGCAGCAAATTCGGAAAAAAATGCCGCAGGCACGCAGTATTTTTGTCTTACCGCCATCGAAAGATGAGCTAGACCGTCGCCTGCGTGGCCGCGGGCAAGACAGCGAAGCCGTTATCGCAAAACGTATGGCACAAGCCGTAGCTGAAATGACACACTTTGCCGAATACGACTATTTAATTGTGAATGATGATTTTGATCTGGCTTTATCGGATTTAAAAACCATTATTCGCGCTGAACGTCTGCGTCTGAGCCGTCAGCGGCTCCGTCATGACGGATTAATCACCAAACTATTGGCAGACTGAAGTCACTTTCAGTATTATGCCCAGTCTTTCGTCACCCTGTGGAGTAGCACATATATGGCACGCGTAACTGTTCAAGACGCTGTTGAAAAAATTGGTAACCGTTTTGACCTGGTGTTGGTGGCTGCTCGTCGCGCACGCCAGCTGCAATCTGGTGGTAAAGATCCACTGGTCGCTGAAGAAAACGATAAAGTCACTGTAATTGCCCTGCGCGAAATCGAAGAAGGCCTGATCACCAATCAGATCCTCGACGTTCGTGACCGTCAGGAGCAACAGGAGCAGGAAGCCGCAGAGATTCAGGCAGTGACTGCCATCGCTGAAGGCCGTCGTTAATTAACGAAACGGATCTCACTTGTATATCTTTGAAAGCCTGAATCAACTGATTCAAAAATACCTGCCGGAGGAGCAAATTAAGCGCCTCGTGCAGGCTTACCTCGTGGCGCGGGACGCGCACGAGGGGCAAACACGTTCCAGCGGTGAGCCGTATATTACTCACCCGGTGGCCGTGGCATGTATTTTGGCTGAAATGAGGCTCGATCATGAGACTCTGATGGCGGCGTTATTACACGACGTTATCGAAGACACGCCTGCAACTTACCAGGACATGGAACAACTGTTTGGCAAAAGCGTTGCTGAGCTGGTTGAAGGCGTTTCAAAGTTAGACAAGCTGAAATTCCGTGATAAGAAAGAAGCGCAAGCGGAAAACTTCCGCAAAATGGTCATGGCGATGGTGCAAGATATCCGCGTCATTTTGATCAAACTCGCTGACCGTACTCATAACATGCGCACGCTGGGCTCTTTACGCCCGGACAAACGTCGCCGCATTGCCCGTGAAACGCTGGAAATTTACAGCCCGCTGGCACACCGTTTGGGTATTCATCACCTGAAAACCGAGCTCGAAGAGCTGGGCTTCGAAGCCCTTTATCCAAACCGTTATCGCGTCATCAAAGAAGTGGTGAAAGCTGCGCGTGGTAACCGTAAAGAGATGATCCAGAAAATCCTCTCTGAGATTGAAGGCCGTTTAACCGAAGCCGGCATTCAGTGCCGTGTCAGTGGTCGCGAAAAACACCTGTATTCTATCTATTGCAAAATGCACCTGAAGGAACAGCGTTTCCATTCTATTATGGATATCTACGCCTTCCGGGTGATCGTTAAAGAACTCGATACCTGTTATCGCGTGTTAGGACAGGCACATAGCCTGTACAAACCGCGTCCGGGTCGGGTTAAAGATTACATCGCCATCCCAAAAGCCAACGGCTATCAATCTTTGCATACATCACTAATCGGTCCGCATGGTGTGCCGGTTGAAGTACAGATCCGTACGGAAGATATGGATCAGATGGCGGAGATGGGGGTTGCGGCTCACTGGGCTTATAAAGAGAACAGTGAAACCAGTACCACCGCACAGATCCGTGCTCAGCGTTGGTTACAGAGTCTGCTTGAGCTGCAACAAAGTGCAGGCAACTCCTTTGAATTTATTGAGAGCGTGAAATCGGATCTGTTCCCGGACGAGATTTACGTCTTTACGCCGGAAGGTCGTATCGTCGAATTGCCTGCGGGCGCGACACCGGTCGACTTTGCTTATGCTGTGCATACCGATATCGGCCATGCCTGCGTTGGCGCGCGCGTTGACCGCCAGCCGTATCCGCTCTCGCAGCCGCTGACCAGCGGACAAACTATCGAAATCATTACCGCACCGGGCGCCCGCCCGAATGCAGCCTGGCTGAACTTTGTCGTCAGCTCACGTGCACGCGCCAAAATTCGCCAGATGCTGAAGAACCTGAAACGTGATGATTCGGTTTCACTTGGCCGTCGCCTGCTGAATCATGCGCTGGGTGCCGGTAAAAAACTGTCAGACATTCCGCCGGAAAACATCAAAAACGAGCTGGATCGTATGAAGCTCGCCGCGATGGATGACATGCTGGCGGAAATCGGTCTCGGCAATGCCATGAGCGTTGTGGTTGCCAAAAACCTGATGGGTGACCAGTCTTCAATGGCATCGTCAGGTACCCGTAATCTGCCGATTAAAGGCGCAGATGGCGTGCTGATCACCTTTGCGAAATGTTGCCGTCCGATTCCGGGTGACCCGATTATTGCCCACGTCAGTCCGGGCAAAGGGCTGGTGATCCATCATGAATCCTGCCGTAATATTCGCGGTTATCAGAAAGAACCTGAGAAATTCATGGCCGTTGACTGGGATAACCACCAGGAAACTGATCAGGAATTTATCGCTGAAATCAAAGTTGATATGTTCAACCATCAGGGCGCACTGGCGAACCTGACCGCTGCAATTAATGCCGCGCAGTCGAACATTCAGAATCTGAGCACCGAAGAAAAAGACGGTCGCGTCTACAGCGCCTTTATCCGCCTGACGACCCGCGATCGCGTTCATCTGGCGAATATTATGCGTAAAATCCGTATCATGCCGGACGTCATCAAAGTTACCCGCAACCGAAACTGATTGTTATGACCCCAGAACGTTATGCCCGCATCCGCGAAATGCTTGCGGCCCGACAGCCAGACCTGACGGTCTGTATGGAACAGGTGCATAAACCACATAACGTTTCTGCCGTCATCCGTACGGCAGACGCCGTCGGCGTTCACGAAATCCACGCTGTCTGGCCTACGACCCGAATGAAGACACTGGTCTCTTCGGCGGCAGGCAGCAACAGCTGGGTTCAGGTCAAAACACACAAAACCATTCAGGATGCCGTCGCCAAAATGAAGGCGAAGGGCATGCAAATCCTGGCAACCAACTTGTCAGAGAAAGCCGTCGACTTCCGCGCGATTGATTACACCCGCCCGACCTGCATATTGCTGGGTCAGGAGAAAACCGGTATCACACCTGAAGCGTTAGCGCTGGCTGACAGCGATATCATCATTCCGATGATCGGTATGGTGCAATCTCTGAACGTCTCCGTTGCCTCGGCGCTTATCCTGTACGAAGCACAGCGCCAGCGCGAAAACGCCGGTATGTATCGCCGCGACAGCAGTCTGCTGAGCGAGAAGGAACAGCAGCGACTGCTGTTTGAAGGCGGCTATCCCGTTCTGTCCAATGTGGCGAAGCGAAAGAAGCTTCCCCGCCCTTTCATTGACGATCACGGGCAAATCATTGCCGATGATGAATGGTGGTCGGCGATGCAAATGACGGTCAAAAAAAGATGAAAGGCCGCCTGCTCGACGCCATCCCGCTGACGTCGCTTTCCGGCGTCGGAGCCAGTCAGGCAGACAAGCTCGCCAAACTCGGCCTTGAAACTATTCAAGATTTACTGCTTCATCTTCCTTTACGCTATGAAGATCGTACCCGCCTTTACACCATCAATGATTTACAGCCCGGCATTTTCGCCACCATAGAAGGCGAAGTGTTGCGTAGTGATATCAGTTTTGGCCGCCGCAGAATGCTGACCTGTCAGATAAGTGACGGCACTGGCATGGCGACGTTGCGCTTCTTCAACTTTAACGCCGCGATGAAAAACAGCCTGGCAACAGGTCGCCGTGTTACCGCTTATGGTGAAATCAAACGCGGCACGATCGGTGCTGAAATCATCCATCCGGAATACCGCATTCAGGGT
This sequence comes from Rahnella sp. CJA17(1/100), assembly GCF_963881615.1. NCBI lineage: Bacteria > Pseudomonadati > Pseudomonadota > Gammaproteobacteria > Enterobacterales > Yersiniaceae > Rahnella > Rahnella sp. CJA17(1/100). The sequence goes on from NZ_CAWOJA010000007.1 coordinate 92,949, forward strand.
GAAAACAGCGAAGTCGTTCTGCAGGAATCACTGACGCCGGTTTATCCGACAACGGAAGGTATCCGCCAGGCGACCTTGCGTAAACTGACGGATCAGGCACTTGAACTGCTCGACACCGTACCTGTCGCCGAACTGTTGCCAGAGGAACTGAGTCGTTCGCTGATCCCGCTTCCTCAGGCGCTGCATTTGCTGCACCGCCCGCCGCCAGATATCCAGCTTGCAGACCTTGAAAAAGGTCATCATCCGGCTCAACGCCGCCTGATTATGGAAGAACTTCTGGCACATAATCTCAGTATGCTGGCTGTCCGCGCCGGTACACAGAGTTATAAAGCGCTGCCGTTGCATCATGACGACCGCCTGAAAAATCAGTTCCTCGCGTCGCTTCCTTTCAGCCCGACCGGTGCGCAAGCACGGGTTGTGGCAGAAATTGAACAGGACCTGGCAAAAAGTTATCCTATGATGCGTCTGGTGCAGGGCGACGTGGGATCAGGTAAAACGCTGGTAGCCGCCCTCGCCGCACTTTGCGCTATTGCTCAGGGCCAACAGGTCGGATTAATGGCGCCGACAGAATTGCTGGCCGAACAGCATGCCAATAATTTCCGTCAGTGGTTTGAGCCACTGGGTATTCAGGTCGGCTGGCTGGCGGGCAAACAAAAGGGTAAAGCCCGGCAGGCACAGCAGGATGCGATCGCCAGCGGACAGGTGTCGATGGTGGTGGGAACGCACGCTATCTTCCAGGAACAGGTTTTGTTCTCGTCACTTTCGCTGGTCATTATCGATGAACAGCACCGTTTCGGTGTGCATCAGCGTCTGGCGTTGTGGGAAAAAGGTCTGCAACAGGGCTTCCATCCACATCAGTTGATCATGACCGCCACGCCGATCCCACGCACACTGGCAATGACGGCTTACGCTGATCTTGATACCTCTGTGATCGACGAACTCCCGCCAGGCCGCACGCCGGTGACTACCGTCGCCATTCCGGACACCCGCCGCAGTGACATTATCAGCCGTGTCAAAAGTGCCTGCGAGCAGGAAAATCGTCAGGCTTATTGGGTGTGTACGCTGATTGAAGAATCGGAAATGCTGGAAGCGCAGGCCGCTGAAGCCACATGGGAAGGCCTGAAAGAAGCACTTCCGGCGCTGAATATCGGACTGGTTCACGGTCGTATGAAAGCCCAGGAAAAGCAGGCCGTTATGCAGGCATTCAAACAGGGTGAAGTGCAGCTTCTGGTGGCAACGACTGTCATTGAAGTCGGCGTTGACGTACCGAATGCCAGCCTGATGATTATCGAAAACCCGGAGCGTTTAGGGCTGGCGCAGTTGCACCAGTTACGTGGGCGCGTTGGACGTGGTGCCGTTGCTTCTCACTGTGTACTGCTCTACAAAACGCCGCTCAGCAAAACGGCGCAGAAACGTTTGCAGGTTTTACGCGACAGCAACGATGGCTTTGTTATCGCACAGCAGGATTTGGAAATCCGCGGGCCGGGTGAACTACTGGGCACGCGTCAGACCGGCAGCGCTGAATTTAAAGTCGCTGATTTATTACGTGATCAGGCGATGATCCCGGATGTACAGCGCATTGCGCGTTATCTGCAGCAACAATTCCCTGATCATGCCAAAGCTCTGATTGAGCGCTGGCTGCCAGAAAGAGTCCGTTACACCAACGCCTGATCTCTCTTTTCGCTCATTCACTTCATCAAATCATTATTAAAAATGATGTTTTGTTTCCAACATATTCTCTTCTCTTTTCCCTATTGCGCCCCCAAAACCACTCTCCGCACTGGTTATTTGATAACCTTCACAGAGTGGGGAAAAGCCGGTAACCGGTTTCACCTCCCGTCACTACACTGATGATAATTAAGGCAACCCTGTCTGATGTCCTCAACATAAGGCCAAATCATCATGAGTATCAGCCAATCCCTCTTCACTTTTATAGAACAGAAAATCAGCCCCTTCGCCGCACGATTATCCTCACAGCGACATGTCATGGCAGTGCGTGATGGCTTCATCTCAGCAATGCCCTTTATGATTGTTGGTTCGTTTTTACTGGTTTTTGTTCACCCGCCATTTTCGCCCGAATCTTCATGGGGCTTCGCCAGAAGCTGGCTGGCGCTCTCGGCAAAATATGAAGTGCAGATCCTGACGCCGTTCAATATGACGATGGGCATTATGTCCATCTACATCTCGGCATCGATTGCCTACAATCTGGCAAGAAGTTACAAGCTAGACCCGTTCATGACCGCAATGCTGGCGCTGATGTCTTTCCTGCTGGTCGCAGCACCGCAGATTGATGAAAAGATGTCGACGGCGGCGCTGGGCGGCGTGGGGATCTTTACGGCTATTCTGGTGGCGATTTATGTCACCGAACTGACGCGGTTATTGAAAAAATACAATATCGGTATCCGTTTACCCGAACAGGTACCTTCAAACATTAAGCATTCGTTTGATTTGCTGATCCCGATTGTGGCCGTGGTGATTACACTTTTCCCGCTGAGCTTACTGGTCCAGTCAGGGTTTGATATGTTGCTGCCACAGGCGATTATGGCGCTGTTCGAACCCCTGATTTCTGCCGCAGACTCGCTGCCTGCCGTACTTCTCGCCGTGCTGATTTGCCACCTGTTGTGGTTCGCCGGCATTCATGGCTCGGCCATTGTATCTGGCATGTTGCAGGCTTTTTGGTTAACCAATCTCGGGCTGAATCAGACAGATCTCGCTGCCGGTTTACCCATGACGCACATCATGACCGAGGCATTCTGGAATTTCCTGATCGTGATTGGCGGGTCCGGCGCGACAATGGGACTGGTGCTGCTGTTTTGTCGCAGTAAGTCAGCGCATCTGCGCACAATGGGGAAACTCAGTCTGGTGCCAAGCTGTTTCAATATCAATGAGCCGGTGATTTTTGGCACACCTATCGTCATGAATCCGGTATTTTTCATCCCCTTCCTGCTGGCACCGATGGTCAATGCCGTTATCGCCTATCTGGCCGTATCGACGGATCTGCTCCCGCATATGATTTCACTGGTCCCCTGGACATCGCCGGCACCGATCGGGGCGGCCTGGGCGATGGGCTGGGATTTCAAAGTGTCGGTTCTGGTTATCCTGCTGATGGCACTGTCGATGGTAATTTATTATCCATTCTTCAAAGTCTACGAGAAGCAGTTACTGACGCAGGAAAAAGCCGCTGAGGCCGAACAGGTGTTCACTGAGAAGGCGGACGCGGCACAATAAACCCGACGGGAAGGAATAGTCAGGCACAGAAGCGATGTTTCTGTGCCTGTTTTTTTAGCTGATAGCCGGGAATACAGGCAGCATCAGATAGAGTTTAATCACAATCGCATTGGCGATATCGATGAAGAATGCGCCCACCATCGGCACCACCAGAAACGCCAGATGCGAAGGGCCAAACTGGTTGGTGATCGCCTGCATATTGGCAATGGCCGTCGGGGTGGCACCCAGCCCGAAACCACAGTGTCCTGCCGCCAACACCGCCGCATCGTAGTTTTTCCCCATCACGCGATAAGTCACGAAAATCGCATAAAGTGCCATTGCGAGGGCTTGAACGATAAGAATTGCCATCATCGGCAAGGCGAGTGCCGCCATCTCCCACAACTTAAGGCTCATCAATGCCATGGCAAGGAACAGTGACAAACTGACGTTACCCAGCACGGATACCGCACGGTCGAAGACACGATAAAAACCGAGCCATGCCAGCATATTACTCAGGATCACACCAACGAAGAGCACGCAGACAAAGGTTGGGATTTCAAATGCCGAGCCTTGCAACAGACTGGCGGCATATGTCCCTGCCATCAGGCAAATCGCGATCAGGGCAATGGTTTCAACCATCACCAGTGGCGTGATCATCCTGCCGATCGACGGTTTCTCAAATGCGCTCGGATCGACCATATCCTCGGGGTTTCCGTTGGGGGTGGAAGAATGGCTGACCAGATAGCGCGCTACCGGCCCCCCAATAATACCGCCGAGCACCAGACCAAAAGTTGCGCAAGCCATCGCGACTTCCGTCGCATTTTCAAAGCCATAACGCTCGATAAACAGCTTGCTCCATGCCGCGCCGGTGCCGTGGCCACCTGAAAGGGTAATCGACCCCGCCAGCAACCCCATCAGCGGATCCAGCCCGAGCATTTTCGCCATTCCGATACCGATGGCATTTTGCAAAAGCAGTAAGCCCACGACGACAAACACCAGCAGAAACAGCGATTTGCCGCCTGCCCGCAGACTTGCCAGATTGGCGTTAAGACCGATCGTGGCAAAAAATGCCAGCATCAGTGGCTCTTTTAAAGACATGTCGAAACCGACTTCCCAGCCGAATATCTGGTTGGCGATCAGTAACAATAAAGCGACCAGCAAACCACCGGCAACGGGTTCAGGAATGGTGTATTTTTTGAGAAATTTGACCGACTGGACGCATTTCCGTCCTAAAAGGAGTACCAACGTGGCGGCAACCAGGGTGCCGTAGGTGTCGAGTTGAATCATTGACGAACTCCATTTTAAAATAAATCCAATAAAATTATCGAGTTATAAAAACTTCACTGACATGTTTTTTCCCAGAAGCTGAATTAGAAGTCATTCAAGCTGCGTCAGGCAAGAAAAACAGGCCATAAATCCCGTCCAATCCAAAACCAGTCGAGGAATATTGCCATTAGCAAACGATTGCTTTTGTCGTTAATTTCAATAAAAATGCCCGCTTTGCCGCTTATTGGAATGCCACAGCATGAGTTCGCAAACCGCAGAACAAGAAACACAGCAACCCGATCTCTCCCGTCAGCAAAAAAGTGAACTGATTTACCGGCTCGAGGACCGCCCGCCATTACCTCAAACGTTATTCGCCGCCTGTCAGCATTTGCTGGCGATGTTTGTTGCGGTAATCACACCAGCACTACTGATTTGCCAGGCGCTGGGTTTGCCCGCGCAGGACACGCAGCACATCATCAGCATGTCGCTGTTCGCCTCCGGCCTGGCTTCTATTTTGCAGATTAAAACCTGGGGACCGGTCGGCTCGGGTTTACTCTCGATTCAGGGCACCAGCTTTAACTTTGTTGCGCCGCTGATCATGGGCGGAATGGCGCTGAAAAATGGCGGTGCGGATGTGCCGACCATGATGGCGGCGCTGTTCGGCACCCTGATGCTGGCTTCCTGCACTGAAATCATTCTTTCCCGTTTCCTGCATCTCGCACGCCGCATCATTACGCCGCTGGTTTCCGGCATCGTGGTGATGATTATCGGGCTTTCACTCATTCAGGTCGGACTGACGTCTATCGGCGGCGGTTATGCGGCCATGAGCGATCACACATTCGGGGCACCGAAAAATCTGCTGCTGGCTGCCGTCGTGCTGGTAGTGATTGTTCTGCTGAACCGTCAGCGCAACCCTTACCTGCGTGTCGCCTCTCTGGTTATCGCCATGGCCGTGGGTTATCTGGTGGCCTGGATGACGGGCATGTTGCCAACCGTTGCGCCAGCCGTGCAAAGCAACTGGATAACATTACCAACGCCGCTGTATTACGGACTGGGTTTTGACTGGAATTTGCTGATCCCGCTGATGCTGATTTTCATGGTGACATCGCTGGAAACCATCGGTGATATTACCGCAACCTCGGACGTTTCTGAGCAACCGGTCAGCGGCCCGCTGTACATGAAGCGCATCAAAGGCGGCGTTCTGGCCAATGGCCTGAACTCGATGCTTTCTGCTGTATTTAACACCTTCCCGAATTCCTGCTTCGGGCAGAATAACGGCGTCATTCAACTGACCGGCGTTGCCAGCCGCTATGTCGGTTTTGTGGTCGCGCTGATGCTGATCATCCTCGGGCTGTTCCCGGCTGTTGCGGGATTTGTGCAGCATATTCCTGAACCGGTACTGGGCGGCGCGACCATCGTGATGTTCGGTACCATTGCCGCTTCGGGTGTGCGCATTGTTTCCCGCGAGCGTCTGAATCGCCGGGCGATTATGATCATGGCGCTTTCTCTCGCCGTCGGTATGGGTGTTTCTCAGCAGCCGCTGATCCTGCAATTCGCACCGGACTGGCTGAAAACTCTTCTCTCTTCTGGCATTGCAGCGGGCGGCATTACTGCGATTGTTCTGAATCTGGTTTTCCCTCACGAGAAGTAAACGCAGGATGTAATCCGCGTGCAACAGCGGCAGAGGGTCTGGAACCTCTGCCGCTTTTTATTGCCTCCATTTGGCTAACCTGTTGAGAAAATTCGCTGTTTGCGGCATAAACAAAGAATCTTTTTCCATTTTCCCGTTACAGGGCTCCAGACGATGAGATTTATCGGTAAAATTTTGCTGACGTTCGCCTTACTTCTGGTGCTGGCGATCGTGCTGGTGTACGTCCTATTACAAACCCGCTGGGCTGCTGGCTGGGTCAGCCGCTGGGTCAGCAATAACAGCGAGTACCGTCTTTCCGTGGAGAAACTCGACCATAACTGGTCGTCGCCGGGTCGGGTGGCGTTAACCAATGTCATCTTCGGGCAGAAGAATCAGCCGGAAGTGCTGAATGCCGGTGAAGTTGATCTGGATTTAAGCTGGCGTCAGATCACCGAACCACGCTTTTTCGATCGCGTCGTGCTGGTCAGCGGACGCCTCAATGTCAGTCCTTCGTCAATGAATTTGCCATTGCAGGCCAATACCCTGCAACTGAGTAAAATGGCGCTCACCGGCAATACCGCTGGCTTAGACATTCAGGGTCAGCAGATTAACGCCGGTATTTCGCCGTGGCAGCCAAAACCCAATCAGCTTTTAGGCGATAAAGCTGACTTCCAGCTGAGCGCCGCCAGCCTGACGGTCAACGGACTGCCGGCCGAAAATGTGCTGATTCAGGGCAACATCAATAATAAGAATCTGACGCTGAGTAATTTTGGCGGCGATCTGGCTCGCGGTCAGTTAACGGGTAAAGCGACGCAGGCCGCCGATGGCAGCTGGAACATAGAAAACCTGCGGCTGAGCAATGTGCGTCTGCAAACCTCCAAACCGCTTTCTGCTTTCTTCGACGACTTCCAGACCCTGCCAAAAGTGACTATTCAGCGACTTGATCTGATCGACGCGCGTTTGCAGGGAACAGACTGGGCATTCAGCGACGTTGATTTGTCCGTGCAGGATCTGACGCTCGAAAAAGGCGACTGGCAAAGTGATGACGGCGAAATCACCCTGAATGCGACGGATATGATTGATGGAAACCTGCATATTCAGGATCCGATCATCAGCCTCGACCTTTCGCCGCAGGGCATTGCGATCAAACAAGCTACGGCGCGCTGGGAGCGCAGTTTATTGCGCACGACCGGCAACTGGCTGCGCGCCAACAAACGCCTTCAGCTTGATGAAGTGTCTGTTGCGGGGCTGGAATACACCTTGCCGGAAAACTGGAAACAACTCTGGAATCAGGCACTGCCGGATTCGCTGTCTGAAGTCTTTATCAGCCGGTTCATTGCTAACCGGAACCTGATTATTGATATCAATCCGCAGTTCCCCTTCCAGCTGACTGCACTTGATGGCCTCGGCAATAACCTGTTGCTGGCGCGTAATCATCAGTGGGGGATCTGGAGCGGTAAGCTGAATCTGAATGCAAGTGAAGCCACATTTAACCGCAATGATGTGCGCCGTCCTTCCATCACCCTGGAGGCGAACGACCGTCAGGTGAATATTTCTGAGCTGAGCGCCTTTACCAAAGAAGGATTGCTGGAAGCCAGTGCGACGGTTGATCAGCAGCCGCAGCGTCATTTCTCTGTGAAGATGACCGCCCGCTCAGTACCGGCGAATCAGCTGGAAAACTGGGGATGGCCACATGTGGCGCTGGAAGGTAACGCTAATATGCAGCTGAATCTGCAAGGACAGATGCCGGCAAACGTGGATTACAAACCCACGCTCAGCGGGACATTGCAGATAAACGGCAGCCAGGCAATTGACCAGAGAATGGTAAACGGGTTGGTTTCCGGTACGCCAGCATCTGCTACTCCTTAATCCAGGCATCACCAAAAATGCAAAAGGCACCGCAATGGCGGTGCCTTTTATTTTGGGTAGAAACCAATCAGTTAATTTCAGGCTCCAGCGGTGCGCCGGGCGCGGCGGGCAATACCAGATAGGTGCCTTCAAACACCGCGCCGTCTGTCTCATCGCCGTATAAATTCACTTCAAGTTGCACGCGTGCTTTCCGCCCGCGAGCCAGACGGTCGAGATCACCGCGGACAGAGCCCAGGTCGGCAACGGCACGCGGCCTGCCGGTCACCGGCATGCTGTAACGGATATGCGCATCCGCCAGCACAATGGTGCCGCCCAGATGGCGCTCACGCAGCAGCAGCCAGATCAGCCCCCAGCCGGTCAGCGTTGCCAGCGAAAACAAACTGCCAGCGAACAATGTATGGTGCGGATTCTGGTTGCCCGTTTCCGGCATCGTGGTGACAAATCGCTGGCCGGTGTACTGACTGATACGTACGCCCATTTTTTCGCTGAGCGGGATGTGGTCATACCAGGCCTGCTGAAGCTGACCGCACCAGTCAGGGCGATGCAGAATATCATCCAGCGTTTCGATGGGTTTTATCATCAGGAAGTGGCGAACCGGGGTTGTTTGCGGCGTAGTGATTTCGCCCTGATTCACAAAGCCCAGTTTGGCAAAGAAATCCACGGCATCTTCGCGGGCGCTACAGACCACTCGTTTCACCCCTTCCTGACGCGCCACAGACTCCAGGGTCATCGCGACCAGCGTTCCCAGCCCTTTGTCTTGTACATTTGGATCAACCGCCAGAAAGCGGATAGAGGCTTCATTATCGGCATTGATATATAAACGGCCAACCGCTACCGGTTCGCCCTCCTCATCAACCACCATCTGGTGATGTGCGATGGAATCGTAGGCATCACGCTCTGAACCCTCCGGCTGATGCAACGGTTTACGCAGCATTTCCCAACGGAATCGGTAATAGGCAGCCAGTTCTTTTTCGGTCGTCGGTACTCTCAGATGATACATAGATGCTTTCTCTCCGGCGTTATGCCTTATGGATCAGACTTGTAGCCAGAAGGTCACCGGCCCGTCGTTCACCAGTGCCACTTTCATATCCGCTGCAAAGCGTCCGGTTTCGGTAGCAATGCCCTTTTCCCGGCACTGCCCGCAAAAATACTGATATAACCGATCCGCTTCCTGTGGCTCAGCCCCGCGCGAGAACCCAGGACGCATGCCTTTTTGTGTGTCCGCCGCCAGCGTGAACTGCGACACCACCAGCAGGCTGCCACCGGCCTGCTGCACGTTCAGATTCATCTTGTCATTTTCGTCACCGAAGATTCGGTACCCGATCACCCGTTCACAAAGGCGTTTGGCTTTTTGTTCGTCATCGCCCTGTTCAACGCCCAGTAAAACCAGTAACCCCGGTCCTATCTGGCCACAGATTTCGCCATCGATCGTAACGCTGGCATTCAATACCCGCTGAATTAACGCAATCATACAAATCCTTCGGACTGATTATTCTTCTGCCCTATGTTGAGCAGACTGCAATTTTCTTAGAGAACGGTACTCGCCCAGCGTGACGGTAATTTCCGCCCCAAGAAGAACGATACACCAGCTGACATAGACCCAGAGAAATAAAATGGGGATCACCGCCAGTACACCGTAAATCAACTGATATGACGGGAAAAGCTGAATGTATAAGGTGAAGATTTTTTTACTCAACTCGAATAATACGCCGGAGACCAGCGCGCCGATCAGGGCATCTTTTGCCGGCACTCTGACCGTCGGGACTACCTGATAGAGCAGCCAGAATGTCACCCAGGAGATCAGCAAGGGCAGAATGCGCAGCGCGTGGTCGATCACCGAATGCACACCGCTGATGTTCAGCCAGTTCAGGGAGAGCAGATATGAGCTGACAGCCACGCTGGCCACCAGCAGAATTGGCCCGAGCGTTAACACCATCCAGTACACAGCGAAAGAAAACACAATCGGACGCGTGGTTTTGCTGTCCCAGATTTTGTTCAGCACGCTGTCTACCGAGGCTATCAGAAGTAGCGCGGTGACGATTAATCCACAGGTGCCCACGGCCGTCATTTTGCTGGAGTTGGCAACAAACTGTTCCAGATAGCGCTGGATAGTATTACCGGTCGCGGGCATGAAGTTGGAAAAAATGAATGTTTTCAGCTGCATGCTGATTTCTGAAAAAACAGGAAATAATGCAAAAAGTGAAAATACCACGGCGATCAGCGGCACGAGCGATAGCAAAGAGACATAGGCCAGATGGCCCGCCAGAAGCGTCAGGCCATCTTTATCCGAACGCTTTAAAAGCAGGCGCGTAAATTTCCACAACGATTTTAGGTAGTGGCTCAGTGCCCTTTTCTGCATCCTTACATCCTTCAGGAAAAGTATTTCGGTACCGTCTGGTTATCTTCTACCCATACAGCCTCAATGCCAGCATTCCGGGCGGCTTCGATATTTTCAGCAACATCATCAAAGAACACGGCCTGATCGGCGGTGAATCCTTCTTTCTCCAGAACATGCCGGAAAATTTCGGGCTCCGGTTTGCGCATACCCAAATTTTGCGAGAGGTACATCGCGTCGGTATTGGCTTCGATTTCAGGATAATGATGAGGCCAGAAATCCAGATGTAAGCGGTTGGTATTAGAAAGCACGACGACACGATGACCTTCTTCGCGCAGTTTCTGAAACAGGGCAATGACCTCAGGACGCAGACCAACAAACACCGCATGCCAGCCCGCACTGAATTGTTCAAAGCTTAGTGCGATACCCATTTCATGACATAAATCGGCAGCAAACTGTTCGTCGCTGATTTCACCACGCTCGTGTTTCTGGAACACCTCACCCATTGAAAACCGCTCGGTCAGCGTCGCCAGCGGGGTGCCACTCAGATGGCTCCACACCCCAAGCACTCGTTTGAAATCAATATCAATAATGACGTTTCCCATATCAAAAATGTACAGCATTGCACGCTCCTGATTTCAAAGATGACAGTTAACTTTAGCGGTAAAACGTACAAGTGAACAGGGGCAACGCGACGGGGCGTAACGAACGGAGGAGAAAAAAACATAAAAAAAACAGGGTACCCGAAGGCACCCTGTTTCTGTGTAACGGCAAACGTTAAAGAAGATTAACCTTCTTTAGGACCACGCATTGCACGTTTACGATCGTTCTCGGTCAGGTGACGTTTACGGATACGCACAGACAGAGGAGTCACTTCGACCAGTTCGTCATCATCGATGAATTCCAGAGCTTGCTCCAGAGACATTTTGATAGCAGGAACCAGAGTCGTTGCTTCGTCAGTACCGGACGCACGCATGTTAGTCAGTTTCTTACCGGTCAGGCAGTTCACGGTCAGGTCGTTAGAACGTGAGTGAATACCGATGATCTGGCCTTCATACACTTCTGCGCCGTGGCCCAGGAACAATTTACCGCGGTCTTGCAGGCTGAACAGTGCGAACGCAACAGCTTTACCCTGACCGTTGGAGATCAGCACGCCGTTCTGACGCTGGCCGATTTCGCCCGGACGAACGTCATCGTAGTGGCTGAACGTGGAGTACAGCAGACCGGTACCGGAAGTCATGGTCATGAATTCGGTACGGAAGCCGATCAGGCCACGTGCTGGGATCAGGTAATCAAGACGGATACGACCTTTACCGTCTGGGATCATGTCTTTGACATCGCCTTTACGCTCACCCATGGCCTGCATAACAGAACCCTGGTGTTGCTCTTCGATATCCAGTGTCACGTTCTCGAATGGCTCTTGCATGCGGCCATCGATTTTACGGTTGATTACTTTAGGACGGGAAACCGCCAGCTCGAAACCTTCACGACGCATGTTTTCGATCAGAACCGACAGGTGAAGTTCACCACGGCCTGAAACACGGAATGCATCAGCATCTTCAGTTTCTTCAACACGCAATGCAACGTTGTGCACCAGCTCTTTGTTCAGACGGTCAAGGATCTGACGTGAAGTCACATACTTACCTTCTTTACCACAGAACGGAGAGGTGTTTACGTTGAAGTACATGGTTACTGTTGGTTCATCAACGCTCAGCGCAGGCAGAGCTTCAACATTCGCCGGATCACAGATTGTGTCGGAAATGTTCAGTTCGCCCAGGCCGGTGATTGCGATGATGTCGCCCGCTTCAGCAACGGTGGCTTCGATACGCTCAAGACCCATGTGGGTCAGAACTTTACCGACTTTACCGTTGCGGGTTTTGCCTTCGCTGTCGATGACAGTGATTTGTTGGTTAGGCTTAACGGTACCGCGTTTGATGCGGCCGATGCCGATGACGCCAACATAGTTGTTGTAGTCCAGCTGAGAGATTTGCATCTGGAACGGTGCTTCCATCTCAACTTGTGGCGGAGATACGTGGTCAACGATCGCCTGGTACAGCGGGGTCATGTCTTCGGCCATATCGTTATGGTCGTTACCCGCGATACCCATCAGTGCTGATGCATAGATGATTGGGAAATCGAGTTGTTCGTCGGTTGCGTCCAGGTTTACAAACAGGTCGAAGACCTGATCGACAACCCAGTCAGGACGCGCGCCAGGGCGGTCAACCTTGTTGATTACCACGATCGGTTTCAGACCATTAGCGAAGGCTTTTTTGGTCACGAAACGGGTTTGCGGCATTGGGCCATCCATTGCATCCACAACCAGCAGCACCGAGTCGACCATTGACATCACACGCTCTACCTCACCGCCGAAGTCGGCGTGTCCTGGGGTATCCACGATGTTGATGCGGTAGTCTTTCCAATTAATGGCGGTGTTTTTTGCGAGGATGGTAATCCCACGCTCTTTCTCCAAATCGTTGGAGTCCATTACGCGTTCAGTGGCTTCTACACGCTCTCCGAAAGTACCGGATTGTTGCAGCAGCTTGTCGACCAGGGTGGTTTTACCATGGTCAACGTGGGCAATAATGGCGATGTTACGCAAATTTTCGATCACAGCTTTGCCTCAGGCATTAGAAATAGCGCGCTATTGTACACGTATTAAGCGAGGTTCTAAACAAGATCACAAGGATCTTGTTGAAACAACTTATGGATGGCTACTTTGTGATCCCTTTCACGGTGCAAAAAGACCACTGAACCATTATGACGCACCATTATAGTGCTTTCACTCTCACAGTTAGCACCATTTTAGTGCGAGAATTCCGTTATGGTGCATACTTGTCGAGTGCAAAAGCCCTGTAAAATGGCGTTGTTTGCATTTTCTCAAAGTTGGCACAGTTTTCGCTAATAGTTTTTAGAGTAAAAGTTTTTTAGGGTAAAAAATTTTTTACAGGGTGAAGAGCCTGACCAGACAAATAATAGCGCTGTTCAGTCTACACGCCAGTTCCAGTAAGGCTGTTATTTCCAACTAAAGACCAAAAATGGTTATTCGTTCCACGACGATAATGAGAAATTCGGGAGAACTAGTATGTCCGCTGAACACGTTTTGACGATGCTGAATGAGCATGAAGTGAAATTCGTAGATTTACGCTTCACTGATACCAAAGGCAAAGAACAGCACGTCACCATTCCTGCGCACCAGGTTAGCGCTGACTTCTTCGAAGAAGGCAAAATGTTTGACGGCTCTTCAATCGGTGGCTGGAAAGGCATTAACGAATCTGACATGGTCTTGATGCCAGATGCGAGCACTGCTGTTCTTGACCCATTCTACGAAGAAACTACCCTGATCATTCGTTGCGACATCCTTGAGCCAACCACGCTGCAAGGTTATGACCGCGACCCACGTTCTACCGCAAAACGTGCAGAAGATTTCCTGCGCTCTTCCGGTATCGCGGACACCGTTCTGTTCGGGCCAGAGCCAGAGTTCTTCCTGTTTGATGATGTGCGCTTCGGCAGCAGCATCTCCGGTTCTCACGTCGCTATCGATGATATCGAAGGCGCATGGAACTCAAGCACCAAATACGAAGGCGGCAACAAAGGCCACCGTCCTGCAGTAAAAGGCGGTTACTTCCCGGTTCCTCCGGTCGATTCTTCCCAGGATCTGCGTTCTACCATGTGTCTGACCATGGAAGAAATGGGTCTGGTTGTTGAAGCTCACCACCACGAAGTGGCAACCGCTGGTCAGAACGAAGTGGCAACCCGCTTCAACACCCTGACTAAAAAAGCTGACGAAATCCAAATCTACAAATACGTGGTTCACAACGTGGCTCACGCATTTGGCAAAACTGCGACCTTCATGCCAAAACCAATGTTTGGCGATAACGGTTCAGGTATGCACTGCCACATGTCTCTGTCCAAGAACGGTAACAACCTGTTCGCTGGCGACAAATACGGCGGCCTGTCTGAAATGGCACTGTTCTACATCGGCGGTATCATTAAGCACGCTAAAGCAATCAACGCCTACGCTAACCCGACCACCAACTCCTACAAGCGTCTGGTCCCGGGCTATGAAGCGCCAGTAATGCTGGCTTACTCTGCGCGTAACCGTTCTGCATCCATCCGTATTCCACACGTATCAACGCCTAAAGCGATGCGTATCGAAGCACGTTTCCCTGATCCAGCGGCTAACCCATACCTGGCGTTTGCTGCACTGATGATGGCTGGCCTGGACGGTATCATCAACAAGATCCACCCTGGCGATGCGATGGACAAAAACCTGTATGACCTGCCACCGGAAGAAGAAGCAGAAATTCCAAAAGTTGCAGGTTCACTGGAAGAAGCCCTGAACGCACTGAACGAAGACCGCGAGTTCCTGACCCGTGGTGGCGTGTTCACTGACGACGCTATCGATGCTTATATCGGTCTGCGTAAAGAAGAAATGGACCGCGTGCGCATGACTCCGCATCCGGTTGAGTTCGAACTGTACTACAGCGTTTAATTTTTCGATTAAACCGAACTCAGCGCTCGTCTTCGGGCTGGCGCTGAGGGTAATACCCGACTGAAGGCCTGTGTTCACAAACCCTTCAGCGTCAAAATTAAGTAAGACGATTTATATTTGTTGCCGTGGAAACTTTCAGCCCATCTCCGGATGGGCTTTTTTCTCCACACTCTTTCCTGCTCAACCCCTCTGACCCGTGATTTCACCGGGTAGCGAGATAAAATGCACCAATCAGGTGCGGGAGACTGCGGTATGGCAACTGGCAAACTGCCCGATGCTGGGCAGATCCTGAATTCCTTAATCAACAGCGTTCTGCTGTTAGACGACGAATTGGCTGTGCATTATGCCAATCCGGCAGCTCAGCAGTTACTGGCGCAAAGTTCCCGAAAGCTTTTTGGCACCCCTTTGCCAGAACTGGTGGGATATTTTTCGCTGAACATCGAATTAATGCGTGAAAGTCTGACAGCCGGACAGGGCTTTACAGACAGTGAAGTGACGCTGGTCGTAGACGGCCGCGCGCATGTGTTGTCGCTGACCGCACAGATGCTGCCAGAAGGTTTCATTCTGGTGGAACTGGCGCCGATGGATAATCAGCGCCGCCTGAGCCAGGAACAATTACAGCACGCTCAACAGGTTGCTGCGCGTGATTTGATCCGCGGTCTGGCACATGAAATCAAAAATCCGCTCGGCGGGTTGCGTGGCGCAGCACAATTATTATCCAGAGCGCTGCCCGATCCGGCCTTGCTGGAATATACGAAAGTCATTATTGAGCAGGCTGACCGTCTGCGTAATCTGGTCGACAGATTGCTGGGCCCGCAACGTCCGAGCCAGCATGTGACACAAAGTATTCACCAGGTTGCGGAACGGGTTTGCCAACTGGTCTCGATGGAGAAGCCGGATAACGTTCAGCTGGTGCGGGACTATGATCCGAGCCTGCCGGAACTGGCGCACGACCCCGATCAGATAGAACAGATTTTGTTAAACATCACCCGCAACGCATTACAGGCGCTGGGGGAGGAAGGCGGCACAATTACATTACGCACGCGTACTGCTTTCCAGATTACGTTACACGGCGTGCGTTATCGTCTGGTGGCCCGTATCGATATTGAAGATGATGGCCCCGGCGTACCGGCGCATTTGCAGGACACCCTTTTTTACCCCATGGTCAGTGGCCGCGAAGGGGGCACCGGTTTGGGCCTGTCCATCGCGCGCAGTTTGATTGATCAGCATTCGGGTAAAGTTGAATTTAACAGTTGGCCAGGACATACCGAATTCTCGGTATTCCTGCCTATTCGCCAGTGAGGTTCTTATGCAACGAGGGATAGTCTGGATCGTCGATGACGATAGCTCCATCCGCTGGGTACTTGAACGTGCGCTCACTGGAGCCGGTTTGACCTGCACCACGTTTGACAGCGGCAATGAAGTGCTTGATGCCATTGCGACTCAAACCCCTGACGTTTTGTTATCAGATATCCGTATGCCCGGGATGGACGGTTTAGCGCTGTTAAAGCAGATTAAACAACGTCACCCGATGCTTCCGGTCATCATAATGACAGCGCACTCCGATCTGGATGCTGCAGTCAGCGCCTATCAGCAAGGTGCGTTTGATTATCTGCCAAAACCGTTCGACATTGATGAAGCCGTGGCACTGGTTGAACGAGCCATCAGTCATTATCAGGAACAACAGCAACCGGCACGCAGCCAGCCTGCGAGTGGCCCGACCGCAGACATTATCGGTGAAGCGCCCGCTATGCAGGACGTATTTCGCATCATCGGCCGTTTGTCCCGTTCTTCAATCAGCGTGCTGATTAATGGGGAATCCGGTACCGGTAAAGAGCTGGTCGCTCACGCCTTACACCGCCACAGCCCGCGCGCCAAAGCGCCCTTTATCGCGCTGAATATGGCTGCTATCCCGAAAGACCTGATTGAGTCCGAATTATTCGGCCACGAGAAAGGGGCGTTTACCGGCGCCAACACCGTCCGTCAGGGACGTTTTGAACAAGCCGATAACGGCACGCTGTTCCTCGATGAAATCGGGGATATGCCGCTTGATGTGCAAACCCGTCTGCTTCGCGTGCTGGCAGATGGCCAGTTCTATCGTGTTGGCGGTTATGCGCCGGTAAAAGTGGACGTGCGTATTATCGCTGCGACTCACCAGAATCTGGAGCTACGGGTTCAGGAAGGGAAATTCCGCGAGGATTTATTCCACCGCCTGAACGTTATCCGCGTCCATCTGCCGCCGCTGCGTGAACGTCGTGAAGACATCCCGCGTCTGGCGCGTTACTTCCTGCAAGTCGCGGCTAAAGAGCTGGGTGTGGAAGCAAAAAACCTGCATCCGGAAACAGAAACGGCACTGACGCGATTGCCATGGCAGGGCAACGTGCGCCAGCTGGAAAACACCTGCCGCTGGCTCACCGTCATGGCGGCGGGTCAGGAAGTGCTGATTCAGGATTTACCCAGCGAACTGTTTGAGACCTCGGCCCCTGAAACCGGTGGTCAGAGTCTGCCAGACAGTTGGGCGACATTGCTGGCACAATGGGCAGACCGTGCGCTGCGTTCCGGTCATCAAAACCTGCTGTCAGAAGCGCAACCTGAAATGGAACGTACATTACTGACCACGGCGCTACGCCATACACAGGGACATAAACAGGAAGCGGCACGGTTGCTGGGCTGGGGGCGAAATACCCTGACCCGAAAACTGAAAGAACTGGGCATGGAATAAAAGTCCTCGCACCAGACAGCAAAACAGCCGCTTATGCGGCTGTTTTTATTTGCAGAGCAGACTGTCAGATAACGCGGGAGAATTGTTGCTGGCGCACCTGACGTCGCAGATAAATATCAAAGCACATACAGATATTACGGATCAGCAAACGCCCGCGCGGTGTCACCTGAATATGTGTGCCACTCACCTCAACCAGCCCGTCTTCAGCCAGCGGCTTCAGCAGTGCCAGATCATCAGCAAAATAATCGGTAAAACGAATGTCGTAACGCTGTTCGATATCAGCAAAATTCAACTCAAAATGGCAGATCAGAGATTTAATGACATCGCGACGAAGGCAGTCATCATTCGTCATTTCCAGACCCCGCCATAAGGCATGTCCCTGCTCTTCCACATGAGCGTAATAGGTTTTGATATCTTTTTCGTTCTGCGCGTAGGTATCGCCGAGCATGCTGATGGCCGAAACGCCCATTCCCAGCAAATCACTGTCGCCCTGTGTGGTGTAGCCCTGGAAATTACGGTGCAATTTGCCTTCGCGCTGGGCAATCGCCAGTTCGTCTTCAGGGCGAGCAAAGTGATCCATCCCGATAAAGCGATAGCCGAAACCGGTCAGTGAAGCGATGGTTTCCTGCAAAATTTTCAATTTCTCTTCCGCGCCAGGCAAATCAGCATCTTTGATTTTGCGCTGAGCGGCGAACAATTTTGGCATGTGCGCATAATTGAACACACTCAGACGATCAGGGTTGAGCTCTGCCACACGCTGCAGCGTGTAAGCAAAACTTTCTGCCGTTTGTTTCGGCAGACCGTAAATCAGATCGATATTAGTCGAGTTGAAACCCAGCGCCCGGGCGCGTGCAATGAGGGCAAAGATGAAATCTTCATCCTGCTCACGGTTAACCAGAAGCTGCACTTCTTTGTTGAAATCCTGGACCCCCATACTCAGGCGGTTAAAGCCTTCGCTGCGCAGATGGTCAAGCACATCAAGCTCAATTTCACGTGGATCTACCTCCAGTGACATTTCTGCGTCGGGCAGGATATCAAAGTGTGCCCGCAGAAGGCCCATCAGACGGCTTATCTGCGCTTTATCGAGGTAAGTCGGAGTACCACCGCCCCAATGCAGCTGACTGACCTGACGACCTTTAAAGAGCGGTGCACGGTGACTGATCTCTTTTTCAAGCACGTTGAGATATTCTTCGGCTTTATGCTGCTGGCGGGTCACCAGTTTATTGCAGCCGCAGAAGTAGCAGAGCTTATGGCAGAAAGGAATGTGCACGTACAATGAGAGCGAGCGTGCCGGATAACGGGCAGCCGCATTTTCGAAAGCGGTATTATCGTAGCGTTCACTGAACTCAAGTGCTGTTGGATAGGATGTGTATCGCGGACCCGAATAATTGTATTTCTGGATCAGCGCTAAATCCCAGACGGTAGTCTGTTCTGACATGGGGTACTCACTCCTTCCGGCGTCGGATGCGACCGGTTCGCTTTACAGGCAGGCTTTGAGCCTGCCGTGCAAAGGTCGCTCTGCGCAAACGTGCTTTGGTTTTCGATAACCGGCGTAGTTTACCGAATAACCAAAGCAGATAACATGCAAAGAGTAAGGCTATTGCCGGGATGACCCAGCGCATAGCTTAGAAACCCTCTTTTGGATTTCCGCGCTTGAGCAACTGCATCATGTCTTCGTTTTTCACTTCTTCTTCGTCATCTTCATCTTCGCCGAGTTCGATGCCGAGGATTTCCATCAGAACATCGATGCGATCAAGTGTCTGATCAACATAAGCCTGATCTTCTGCGCTTAATGCTTTGCCATCGTCGATGAGATCCAGCAAAGAATCCAGACGCTCATCATTTTCGAGTAACGTCAGTTCTTCTTCCGGTGTCATCTTAGGTTTTGCATCTTGCTTCGGCTGTGCGGCTTTTTTAGCTTTCGCTGCATTGTTCGTAACGGTCTCAACGATCAAAGGCACGGCTTTTTTGCTACCGATACGCGGATCGGCTTTTTTCGTGCCCGCGCCGCTTTGGTTCTGAGCCGCATCCGGATTGGCGCGTGAGCCTGCTTTATGGCCACGGCGCTTGTTGTCACGCTTGCGTTCGCGCGCTTCGATATCAAGCTCGACACGACTTTTCTTCTTCGTTTTAGCTGTCGCGGTATTGGCGCGCGGTGCTTTCGCTGGCTGTTTCATGGCATCTGCTCTTAGGTGTGTACATTTAGTATAGATTTGCGCCGGAATCTAGCAGAAAGCGGGCAAAGAAAAAAGGCAGCAAGGTAACCTTGCTGCCTTTTTCTTTCCTTCCTCAGAAGGATATTCATCAAATACTTTCCCTGTATAGCATCAACGTCCCGGTTTTTCCTTTGCCTTTCAGAGCCTCCGGCTCCGTTCATCCTTAAATCGCGATGCATTTCCCGTGATCCGTGAATGCAATTTTCGTCCTTGTTTCCCTGCTCGCCTTCACCGCGTAAGAAATACTTTACCCGACTGGCACAAAGGCTCAAGATACCCGCCAGCCGTCTTGTCGATTTCATAACGACATCAATTTTATCTTATTGAAATTGAATAACATTAAAAAATTCGGCGACAAAACAAGCGAAATAACCCGCATCATGAATAGCAAATGTCTTACATCATGAAGGCAATTTCCCCCGCCTTCATCTCTGTGGTCCCTTCGCCTCATCATTCGGATTTTAAAAACACGAACGCATCTCGGCTCTGTTGCAGTTATAATCGCCAGCCAGATACTCATGCCTCACGGAGACGCACGCTTTGACCAGCCAAACTTACAACTATCATATGACCCATTTCGTCATGAGCGCCCCGGATATCCGGCATTTGCCATCTGACGCAGGCATTGAAGTCGCATTTGCTGGTCGTTCAAACGCCGGCAAATCCAGTGCGCTGAATACCCTGACACAGCAGAAAAGCCTCGCACGTACCAGTAAAACGCCTGGCCGTACTCAGCTCATCAACCTGTTCGAAGTGAAGCCGGGCATCCGCCTGGTCGACTTGCCGGGTTATGGCTACGCGGAAGTACCGGAAGAAATGAAGCGTAAATGGCAGCGCGCGCTGGGCGAATATCTGCAAATGCGTAACTCCCTCAAAGGTCTGGTTGTGTTGATGGATATCCGCCATCCGCTTAAAGATCTCGATCAACAAATGATTCAGTGGGCAGTTGATGTGGGTACGCCGGTCATGTTGCTGCTGACTAAAGCCGACAAACTGGCTTCAGGCGCACGTCAGGCGCAGATAAAAATGGTCCGTGAAGCGGTGAAAGAATTCATGGGTGATATTCAGGTAGAAGCATTTTCCTCACCGAAGAAAATGGGCGTGGATAAACTGAGTGACAAACTGAACACCTGGTTCAGCGAAATCCCGCCGGAAGTGCAGGAAGAAGAGCTTTCTAACGAAGGCGAATAGTAGCGCCCCGGGAACGGGGAAATGTAAGTAAAGAACAGAAAGGGGTGACCGCAAGGTTGCCCTTTTTTATGGGTATAACGCTATGAAAAATCCAATAAAAAACGCCCCAGACATAAATGCCTGGGGCGGCTAAAATATTCAGCCAAATCCGATTACGTGAAGTAAAAGGTCTGAAAGATAGAACATCTTACCTCTGTACCCTACGAGAGAAACTTTACCCTATTTTCTGACGGGGAAAAAGAACTTTTTGTAGTTTACTTACACAAAAATCGCGGATTATGCGATCACTCTCATGGTATGAGCACATAATCCTGTAGCTTAATTACAAAAAAAGCTTAATAACTATTCACTTAGTGAGCCTGATCCCAGTTTTCGCCAGTGCCCACATCTACTTTCAGTGGAACGGCCAGCGTCATGCTTGCTTCCATAAGATTACGGATTTTTTCGCTTGCCACTTCCACATCATCTTTATGCACTTCAAACACCAGTTCATCGTGTACTTGCATGATAATGCGAGCACGCGGCGCATCCGGTTGTTTCAGCCAGTCAGCGACGCTTATCATCGCACGCTTGATAATATCCGCAGCCGTTCCTTGCATCGGGGCGTTGATCGCTGCACGCTCCGCACCTTTACGGCGCATGGCGTTACTGGACTTAATGTCTGGCAGATACAGACGGCGACCATCCAGCGTTTCAACGTAACCCTGCTCAGACGCCTGAGTGCGGGTGCGTTCCATGTATTCCAGCACGCCCGGATAGCGCTCAAAGTACAAATCCATATAACGCTGGGATTCTTTGCGCGGAATATTTAGCTGGCGCGACAGACCAAATGCGCTCATGCCATAAATCAGACCGAAGTTAATCGCTTTCGCACTGCGGCGTTGCTCACCGGATACTTTCTCCAGCGGCGTACCGAAGACTTCTGCGGCAGTCGCGCGGTGGATATCTTTCCCCTCGGCGAATGCTTTCAGCAAACCTTCATCCTTAGATAAATGCGCCATGATACGCAGTTCAATCTGCGAGTAGTCGGCAGCCAGAATGATGTAGTCTTTCGGCGCGATAAACGCCTGACGGATGCGGCGACCTTCGTCATTACGCACCGGAATGTTTTGCAGGTTTGGATCACTGGAAGATAGACGCCCGGTGGCAGTCACAGCCTGATGATAAGACGTGTGCACACGTCCGGACTGCGGATTGATCATCAATGGCAGTTTATCGGTATAGGTCGATTTCAGTTTTGCCAGACCACGATATTCAAGAATGACTTTTGGCAGCGGGTAATCCAGAGCCAGCTCAGCCAGAACTTCTTCATTAGTCGATGGCGCGCCACCCGGCGTTTTCTTCAGAATCGGTAATTTCTGTTTTTCATACAGAATGGCCTGCAATTGTTTGGTCGAAGACAGGTTGAAAGGTTCTTCTGCCAGTTCATGTGCCTTGTTTTCCAGCTCATTCAGACGGATAGCCAGTTCTTTTGAGTGGGCGGCGAGGATATTCTGATCAATCAGAACGCCAGTGCGCTCGATATGAGACAGCACAGGTACCAGCGGCATTTCGATATCCGTGAAAACAGTCTTCAGGGATTCGCTTTCCGCAATCCGAGGCCACAGTGCCTGATGCAATTGTAATGTGACATCAGCATCTTCTGCCGCATAGGGCGCCGCTTGCTCCAGCGCGATTTGGTTGAAGGTCAGCTGGTTCTTGCCTTTACCTGCGATCTCTTCAAAACTGACGGTCTTATGGCCGAGATAGCGATCGGCCAGGCTGTCCATATCATGGCGGCCAGATACGCTGTCGAGCACATAGGACTCGAGCATGGTATCAAAGGCAATGCCTTTTAATTCGATGTCATAACGCAGTAACACGCCGCGGTCGAATTTCAGGTTCTGACCCACTTTCAGCTGCTTTTCATCTTCGAGTATCGGCTTGAGCTGTTTCAATACTTCATCACGATCCAACTGTACCGGCGCATCCAGATAATCATGAGCAACCGGTAAATAGGCTGCTTTACCTGCTTCTGTAGCAAAAGATAAGCCAATCAGATTGGCGGTCAGCGTATCCAGACCATCCGTTTCTGTATCGAATGCAAACACCTCAGAGCCTTTCAGATAACCGATCCATTCATCCAGCGTCGCCTGATCCAAAATGGTGACGTAACCGTCCTGAGAAAGCTGGTTAGGTTCGATCACTGCTGCTGAAGTTGTGTCTTCAGCCTGTGCGCTTTTCTTCGCTGCTGCCGGCGCTTTACCTGCTGATTTTTTACCGCTCAGCCAGGTACCGGATTCAACATCAGCCAGCCAGCGTTTGAATTCATAGCGACCAAAAAGCTTGTGCAGTTCATCAGCATCAGGTTCAGAAACCGTCAGCTCTGCACAGGTTAAATCCAGCTTCACGTCAGTTTTAATGGTCGCCAGCTGGTAAGAGAGATAGGCGACGTCTTTATTATCAGCGAGTTTGGCGGCCATGGTTTTGGCGCCGCGGAAACTGAGTGTCGATACTTTATCAAGATCGGCATACAACGCATCAAGACCACCAATGCCTTGTAACAAGGCTTGTGCGGTTTTCTCCCCCACGCCCGGCACGCCTGGAATATTGTCCGAGGAGTCGCCCATCAGGGCGAGGAAATCGATGATCAGCGAAGGCGGAACACCGTACTTCTCGACAACTTCATCTGGCCCCAGAATCGCGTTGTTCATGGTATTAATTAATGTCACGCCCGGTGTCACGAGCTGCGCCATATCTTTATCACCGGTGCTGATCAGAACAGCATGACCCGCCTGTTCAGCTTCGAGTGCCAGCGTACCGATTACGTCGTCCGCTTCTACACCAGAGACCACCAGCAAAGGCAACCCCATTGCTTTGACCATTTGGTGAAGAGGCTCAATTTGAGAGCGCAGGTCATCCGGCATCGGAGGACGGTGAGATTTGTACTGTTCGAAAAGTTCGTCACGGAAGGTTTTGCCTTTCGCGTCAAAAACCACAGCGACATGGCTTGGTGTGTATTGCAGCAATAAACTGCGCAACATGTTAAGCACACCGTACATCGCACCGGTCGGTTCACCCGCAGAGTTGGTCAGCGGAGGAAACGCATGATAGGCGCGATAAAGGTAAGACGAACCGTCTACCAGGATTAAGGGGTTTTCTGCTATCTGGGCCATAACTCTTCTTTATTCGTGATCAGACATGCTCTAAGGATGCCATAGCCAGCGGGAAAGACGAACCTTGAGAGGGAAATTCATTGCGAAGTTGCGAGGGATCTCGAAGGATCATCCTGTGGATAACTTTGTGAATAGTTTTTATAGTAAATTATTATCTGATCATATCCGGAAAATACTCCAGAATTTTAACTACTGGTTTCATCAGGTTATCGGTTTTTTTATGAAATAGTCGTGTAATAGAAGCTTAATAGCTATTGTGGATAGTAATATTTACAGGAAACATTCCGGGCATAAATTACTTATATTTCATAGAGTACTCATTTTGGTTGTTATTTTTTTCAGAAAATATAACGCCAGCCCGAAAGCTGGCGCCGAGATCAGGAATTCTTATTTTTTGGTCGCTAAGAAATTGATCACATCAGAATATTGTTTGACATACATATCCATTGAGCTGGTATCAAGTCCGTCATTTTTAACCATGTATTTCCCATTCACAAATACAGAAGGGACGCCTTGCAGACCCAAATCAGCAGCGGCTTTTTCCTGCTGAACAACCAGTGATTTCACGACGAAGCTGTTAAGTGCGGCATCATAATCTTCGCCCTTAACACCCGCCTGAATAAAGACTTTACGGATATCATCAGCATTTTGTACCGACTGCTGTTTCTGCACAGCATCAAACATCAGCGGGCTGACTTTTTCTTCAACACCCAGAGCAATAGCCACAGCCCATGCCTGAGTTAGTTGCTTACCTAACGGACCCAGGAACTCAACGTGGTATTTAGTGTATTTCACATCTTTTGGCAGGTTCTTACGGATGCTGTCAGAGACATGCCAGACTTGTTCAAACTGGTAGCAGTGCGGGCAATAAAATGAGAAAAACTCGAGTACCTGTGGCTCATTAGCTACGGTTTTATCTAAAGTAACGTATTGCGCGCCATCAGAAAATTGCGCTGCAGATACACTGAAGGCCATAACCATACCAACCAGTGCCAGGAATATCTTTTTCATATAAAGCCTATCTCCATTTAATTAAACTTGAACGTTAATCGTGACTCAATACATTGGCATCAGCCGTAAAGGAGGTGCCTGTAATTTCTTAATTTGCTCAGTGAAAGCCGCTATCTGACCACGCCAAAAATCTTCGTCCTGCATCCAGGGGAAGCTCTTAGGAAATGCAGGATCGTCCCAGCGACGGGCGACCCAGGCCAGATAATAAACCATGCGCATAGCACGCAGCGGCTCCATCAAAGACAGTTCACTGGTATCTAAATCAGCAAACTCTCCATAAGCTTCCAGCAAGATATCTAACTGAAGCCTTTGCTCACTTTGGTCGCCATGTAACAACATCCAGAGATCCTGGATTGCCGGACCATTACGGGCATCATCCATATCCACAAACAGCGGGCCATCTCGCCAGAGAATATTCCCCGGATGGCAATCCCCATGTAAGCGCAAAGGCTGCCAGTCGGTATGCCAGAATTCCCGGGTCGTCGTGATCAGTTTATCTGTCGCAGTTAAAAAAGGCTCTCGCAGGCTTTTGGGGATCAGAGGACACTGCACCAGGACATCACGTGGTCGGGAAAGGTATTCATCGAGGCCAATTGTCGGGCGTGCGGTGAAGAGACTTTCACTGCCAACCTGATGGATACGCCCGAGGAATCGCCCCACCCATTCCAGCTGATCGAGATTATCTATTTCATACTGACGGCCACCGACGCTTGGAAACACGGTGAACATATAACCCTGGTAGTGATGAAGTGTATCTTTATTAATAGAAAGAGGGGCAACAGCAGGGATTTCAGCATCAGCCATATCACGAGAAAACTGGTGCTCTTCGTGGATTTGTTCTTCACTCCAGCGCTCCGGCCGGTAGAACTTCACTACATAACGTTTTCTGTCTTCTCCCAGAAACTGGTAGACACGATTCTCATAGCTGTTTAAGGCAGTGAGGCCGGACTCAGCAATCAGACCGATACTCTCTAACGCATCAAGGATAAGATCCGGCGACAATGCCTGAAAATTAAAAGCAGAATTGTTCATAACTTCATTCGGGTTAGCCGCACAGAAAAGTGACAATGGGAAATAGTATCATCTATTTTTGGCGGTTCGCATGAAGTTCACATAAGTTTACATCAATCTTTAATCACGCCACGGGCACGTAAAAGTGCAGTTTTAAAGTCATCCTCATAATCTTTCTTTAAACCTGGGATTTCAGTCGTGCTGTCAGTTCCGCGCATTTTCAGGTGATAAATCAACATGTCATCACTCAGTTCTCCCAAAGGTCCCTGATAACCACATTCTGTCGCCAGCTTCTGAATAAACTCCATCAGGTTAAGATCGCAATCTTCTTTCCATGCAGGATGCAGCAGTTCGATCAACTCATTTACGCGATGTTCTTTCATGATATTCCCTTTCAACGTAGTTGCAGACCCTAAAAATAACAGGGTTATTTCTTCAGGGAAAGGACAAGCTGACCGGGTAACAGTTAAACCTGCCTGACCGCAAGGTAAGGCGTTACAATGAACGGAATATAGACATTTTTACAGGTAAATATTATGGGGCAGGATAACATTACCGGCGTGATTTTAGCGGGTGGTCGTTCGAGCAGGATGGGTGAAGACAAAGGGCTGGTCGAAATTAATGGTAAACCCTTATTTGAACATATTGCCGAAAGATTACGCCCACAAGTCGGAGATATTCTCATCAGCTGTAACCGAAACACGAAACGATATGGCCGAAATTTCCAGACGGTCCCTGACATTACACAGGATTTTCAGGGCCCCCTTGCAGGAATGCTTGCCGCATTATCTGCCAGTAAAACCGAGTGGGTACTGTTCGTTCCCTGTGACGTACCAGCCTTTCCGTTAAATCTTACCGAAGCCTTTTTAGCCAACGCGGCCGGGCAACGGGCAGTTTTTGCCTGTGACCCTGAACGCGGGCATCCGACACTTTGTCTGCTGAACCGTAATCTGATTCCAGTACTGGAAACCTATCTCGCAAATGGCGACAGGAAATTAATGATTTTCTTTCATCAGATTGACGCAAAAGCAGTATTGTTCAACGAATCCACAGCGTTTTCCAATCTCAACACGCCTGAAGATGTGTCACATTGGAAAGCTAATCACCACGATATTTTCATATGATAAATCAACAAATTCCCTTGCTTGGGATCGTCGCTCACAGCGGAACAGGAAAAACAACATTGCTGAAGCAGCTTATCCCCTATTTGCGTCAACGTGGTATACGAACCGGTCTGATAAAGCATACACATCATGATGTGGATGTTGATACTCCAGGGAAAGATAGCTTTGAGCTACGTAAAGCGGGTGCGGACCAGACTATGGTTGCCAGCAGCAGCCGATGGGCATTAATGACAGAAATGCCCGAGCAGGATCATCTAAACCTAGACTATCTTGCGACGCGTTTTGACCGCAATAAACTGGATATGATCTTCGTTGAAGGGTTCAAGCATGAAGAGATCGACAAAATTGTGCTGCACAGGGAAGGAAGAGGGGGAATATTGGAACAGTTAATTGATATTCATGCTGTTGCTGTGGCTAGTGATTGTCTATCAGAGACTATTTCAACGACAATTAGCGTCTTGAATATAAATAAGATAGAAGACGTTGGAGAATTTGTTATCAGGTGGCTGGAAAATCAGCAAAAACAGTAGTTTTCGATCTTCTGCCATTACCCAAATTTCCCATAGCAAAAAGCCCCGCACTTTCGTACGGGGCTTTCCACTTATTTGATGCCTGGCAGTTCCCTACTCTCGCATGGGGAGACCCCACACTACCATCGGCGCTACGGCGTTTCACTTCT
>NZ_CAWOJA010000008.1:0-102831 GCF_963881615.1 Rahnella sp. CJA17(1/100)
GCTAAAACTGCCCTCGAGACGTGAGCGTGAATATGTCAGGGAAGTGAGAGAAAAAAGGTCGAAATATCCCTTAAAAAACAATGCCGGTCACCTTAAGTGACCGGCATTAACCTGCGGGTGGCTTTTTCGTTTTGCGTTGCGAGGATCAGGCTTCGATCGCCATACGCAGTTTTTTCATCGCGTTCTTTTCCAGCTGACGAACACGTTCTGCAGACACACCGTATTTATCGGCAAGCTCCTGCAGGGTCGATTTGTTTTCGTCGTCTAACCAGCGGGCACGAATGATATCCTGACTGCGTTCGTCCAGACCTTCCATTGCAGAGGAAAGTTTGTCGGTTGCGTCCTGATCCCAGTTATCTTCTTCGATAGTTTCTGCAAAGTCAGAACTCTTGTCTTGCAGATACAGCATCGGTGCCATCGCTGCGCCGTCGCGTGGTTCATCATCCGGCGTCGGATCAAACGTCATGTCCTGTGCGGCCATGCGTGATTCCATTTCCAGCACATCTTTGCTCGTTACACCCAGTTCGCGGGCGACGTGCTCGACTTCGTCGTGGCTGAACCAGCCCAGACGCTGTTTGTTCTTACGCAGGTTGAAGAACAGCTTACGCTGCGCTTTGGTGGTAGCGACTTTCACGATGCGCCAGTTACGCAGCACATATTCGTGAATTTCCGCTTTGATCCAATGCACAGCAAAGGATACCAGACGGACACCGACTTCCGGATTAAAACGGCGAACCGCTTTCATCAGGCCGATATTCCCTTCCTGGATAAGGTCTGCCTGAGGCAAACCGTAGCCTGAATAGTTGCGGGCAATGTGAGCAACAAAGCGCAGGTGAGACAGGATCAGCTCTTTCGCTGCTTCCAGATCACCGTTGTAATGCAGCCGTTCAGCCAGCGCCCGTTCTTCCTCTGCGGTGAGCATAGGATAGGCATTGGCCGCCCGAACATAGGCTTCCAGGCTACCTTGGGGTACTAATGCTAAAGTGCGCATTTCTTTGGTCATTAAAGCCTCTCATGTATGACGTAATGCAGGTTTTATACCACGTTGCTGCGGGATGATACCGCGACATTGCTGGCCATAAAGGCGACAACAAAGCAACGCCGAGCCCTTCATATTCGCTGCTCTACGACCACGAATTTTACATAAAGTTCACGGAAAGATTCAACAGTCTGAAGACTGTAAGTGACAGACTGACTATTGGATAGTGAATTTGTGCCATTACGGGGAAAGCAGGAAAATGATGTGGCGGGCTGACCTGAAACAGCTTCCCCCTGAGACACAATTACTGAGCCGCAGGGGGACATTATAGCAAATTATCACTACTGTGGTGTAAATCGCCGTAAATGTTGAACCGTCGCCAGCCAGGCGGCAATCCAGCCAATCATCGCGGAAACGATCAGCAGCAACAGGCTTTCGTCCCAGCCCAGACCGTGCAGGTCAAAGGTGGTGCCGAAGACCTGCGCAACCTGCGTCACCACGCTCTCAAGCCGCAACACCAGCACTTCCGAGAGGATGAGTGATAACAATGCACCGGTGAAACCGAGCATCGCGCCACCGTTGAGGAACGGCCGCAAAATAAAGCCATCGGTCGCGCCAATCAGCTTCATCACGTTAATGGTATCGCGGCGGCTGAAGATGCTCAGTCGCACACTGTTACCAATAACGAGGAAGACGGCGATCACCATCAGAATGCCGATCATCGCCGCAATCTGCCCGACCAGACCGGTCAGCGCCGCAAGACGGGCAAACCAACTGTCGTCCATCCGCACTTCATCAACGCCATGTACAGCCGCCACGCGGTCACGCAACGTGCTGAGTGTCGCAGAGTCCTGGAAATTCATTTTAGGCGTGATGATCGCCACCGCTGGCAACGGGTTTTGCTCCAGCATATCCATTGCGCCGCCAAAGCCTGACCAGTTGCGGAATTCACCCATCGCCTCTTCACGGGACAGATAATTAACTTTATCCACGCCCGCTTCGGTTTTCAGGGTTTTGACCACGTTTTCTGCGGCGTCATCATCCAGCGCTTTATCGAGATAAACGGTCAGTTGTGGCGTCGGATACCACTGCTCTGCCGCCGTACTGACGTTTTTCCACACCAGATAACACACGCTCGGCAGCGTCAGGGAAATGGCGATCACCATCACCGTCAGCAGTGTTGCCAGCGGCTGACGCAGCATGTCAGCCAGCGCGTTCATCCAGGCATAGCGCCACTGTTCGCGCCAGCCGCCCTGCAACGCTTTACTTTTCGCGGCACGGGCGCTTTTTGCAGTTTTAGCCGGATTCGGACTGTTCGCCATTAGTACACCCCTCCCGACATACGCCCCTGACTCAGCGTCAGCGTGCGGTAATTACGACGGGCAATCAGACCCACATCATGCGTCGCCATCAGAACGGTAACGCCGACGCGGTTAAATTCTTCGAACAGACGCAAAATGCCTTCCGACAATTCGCCATCGAGGTTACCGGTCGGTTCATCCGCCAGCAGCACCGCGGGCTTGTTCACCACCGCACGGGCAATGCCCACACGCTGTTGTTCACCGCCGGAAAGCTGGATTGGCAAGTTCTTCGCTTTATCCAGTAATCCGACTTTATCCAGCGCAGCCGACACGCGGCGGCGGATATCTTCACTGCTTGC
This sequence comes from Rahnella sp. CJA17(1/100), assembly GCF_963881615.1. Classification (NCBI taxonomy): domain Bacteria; kingdom Pseudomonadati; phylum Pseudomonadota; class Gammaproteobacteria; order Enterobacterales; family Yersiniaceae; genus Rahnella; species Rahnella sp. CJA17(1/100). Next base: position 2,640 of record NZ_CAWOJA010000008.1, read on the forward strand.
ACCTGAAATGATCAGCGGCATCGCCACGTTGTCATACACGGTACGATCCATCAGCAGATGGTGATCCTGAAAGATCATGCCGATCTGACGACGCAGGAACGGCACTTCACTGGATTTCAGGCGGCTGATATCATGACCGCCAAACAAAATGTGTCCGGCACTCGGACGCTCTATGCCGCAAATCAGCTTCAGCAGGGTACTTTTACCCGCGCCAGAGTGTCCGGTCAGAAATGCCATTTCTGCTTGCTGGATATGAAAATTGACGCCCTGAAGCGCCTGTCGTCCGCCCAGATAAGCTTTACTGACCTGTTCAAAGCGAATCATCCGTATTAATCCTCTCGGGCAAAAAGTGCCTCAATAAAATCGTCTGCCTTAAAAGGCCTTAAATCTTCGATACCTTCACCGACGCCAATGTAACGGATCGGAATGCTGAACTGATCAGCGATGGCAAAGATCACGCCGCCTTTCGCGGTGCCATCCAGTTTAGTCAGCGTTATCCCGGTCAGCCCGACGGCTTCGTTGAATAATTTGGCCTGACTCACTGCGTTCTGGCCGGTACTGGCGTCGAGCGTCAGCATCACTTCATGCGGTGCGTCTTCGTCGAGCTTTTTCATCACGCGGACGATTTTCTTCAGCTCTTCCATCAGGTGCGCTTTGTTTTGCAAACGCCCGGCGGTATCAGCAATCAGCACGTCGATATTGCGGGCTTTCGCCGCCTGAATGGCATCGAAGATAACCGACGCGGAATCGGCACCGGTGTGCTGCGCAATCACCGGGATCTTGTTACGCTGACCCCAGACTTGCAACTGTTCAACGGCTGCGGCACGGAAGGTGTCGCCTGCTGCCAGCATCACGGATTTACCCTGTGCTTCAAACTGGCGCGCCATTTTACCGATGGTGGTGGTTTTACCGACACCGTTCACGCCAACCATCAGAATGACATACGGGGTTTTCCCGCTGACATCCAGTGGCTCGTCAACTTTCGCCAGTATTTCGGACATTTCTTCCTTCAGCTTGCCGTACAGCGCATCTGCGTCTTTCAGTTGCTTACGCGAGGCATGTTCAGTCAGTGAAGTGATGATTTTTCGGGTGGTCTCGACGCCAACGTCGGCGATCAGCAGCTGTTCTTCCAGCTCCTCAAACAGATCGTCGTCGATTTTCTTACCACGGAACAGACCAACGAAACCGGAGCCGAGATTCTGCTTGGTTTTGACCAGGCTGCGTTTCAGACGGGCGAAGAACCCTTCTTTGGTCGGGCGTTCCTGCTCGGTTTCACCGGCGGGCAACACCACAATCGGATCCAGCGCCACAGGTAAGGGTTCGTCCACAGCGACAGAATCATCAATCGAATCAATGGCGTCCTGACGCAGATCTTCGGCAATTTCTTCTGCCGATTCAACAAATTCGTCTTCAGCGATATCTTCAACAACGGCAGGCTGCGCGGCAACCTGCTCAGTGATGTGAACAATTTCTTCTGCCAGTTCAGCGGCGGCCTGCTCGCGAACCGGTTCAGGTTTGTCTTCCGGCTCAGGCTCTGTCAGCGGTTCGGGTACAATTTCCGGTTCCGGCTCAACAAATGGCTCGGGTTCAATTTCAGGCTCAGGTTGAACGTGTGCGGCCGGTTCAGTTTCAGGTTCTGCTTCAACTTCAGGTTCTGCAACAGCCTCGCGAGCTACCGGGACTGCCGGTTCTTCCGTCAGTTGTTCTTCGACAACCGGCTGTTCTTCGCGTGTTTCTTCCTTCTGCTGCTCTTCTTCCTGACGGCCACGACCGAACCAGGAGAAGAAACCGCGTTTTTTATCTTTTGCCATTTTACAACTTCACTCCTCGCCGTTAATGACTGGCGAACGGATTATTAATAGGGTTATGGTCAGGCAGTCTATCACTTTCCCCTGCGGGCAACACGCCCGCGTATTGAATTCCGCTGGTTTTTCAATCGACAATGTTAAACATTTGCCCATTGCCCGCACACCGGTAGAATAGCCCTCCAAACGATAGGCAACGAAGCCCGACGGCTTTGGATGACACAAGCGAACTATGGCAAAGAAACCCAACACGCCCGCCGCAGGCCAGATCCGAATTATTGGCGGACAATGGCGCGGACGCAAACTTCCGGTCCCTCACAGCCCGGGGCTGCGTCCGACCACCGATCGCGTGCGCGAAACGCTGTTTAACTGGCTTGCGCCAGTTTTACAGGGCGCACATTGTCTGGACTGTTTTGCAGGCAGCGGCGCACTCGGTCTGGAAGCCTTGTCCCGCTATGCGGCCAGCGCGACATTGCTGGAGTTTGAGCGCCCGGTTGCGCAACAGTTAGAGAAAAACCTGGCGCTGCTAAACGCCAGTGATGCGAAAGTATTTAACGTCAATGCCCTGAACTGGCTGGCAAAAGCCGGAAGCGCCTTTGATGTGGTTTTCCTCGATCCGCCTTTCCGCAAAGGCATTCTGCAAGACACCCTGAACCTGCTGGAGCAAAACCAGTGGCTGGCCGATGAAGCCTGGATTTATGTCGAAACAGAAGCCGAACATGACACGCTGGATGTGCCTGCCCGCTGGCGCTTACACCGTGAGAAAGTCGCCGGACAAGTTGCTTATCGTCTTTATCATCGCGATGTGACGCCTGAAACCGGCTCACCAGAACAGGAGCAGTAAGATGTTGATCAATATTGGTCGGTTGTTGATGTTATGTATTTGGGCGTTTCTGGCGTTTAACCTGATCCACCCGTTCCCGAAGCCGATCAAATACTTTTTAGACGTGGCAATTGTCTTCATGTTCTTTATGCATGGCCTGCAGGTGATGCTGCTTAAAGCCACGCAGGGCAAGGAAAAGGACACCATCGGGCCGTGGCTGCAAACCCGCATCTTCCTGTTCGGCGTCTTCGAACTGATGGCGTGGCAGAAAAAACAGCCTCCGTTGCCAGCCAAAAAGTAATCCCCGCTTTTACGGCGCGCCCTGCGCCGTAAATTCCCCCTATCCTAAACCAACATTCATCAGACCCGCCGTTACGGGGATTTCTGATTGTCGCCGCCATGCTCTCTCTCCTACACTGAAAGCAAGTTCAGGAAAACAGGATGTGTTTTCCCGCAAGCAGACCCTGACATCGGTTTTATGTTCTGTTCTGAAATATAAAAGGATAAACAATGAGTTGGCCATTCCTCGCTGTATTTTTCTCTGGCTGGTTGTTCGTTGACGCCAGCTATCGTGGCCCGCGCTGGCAGCGCTGGGTCTTTAAACCCGTCACCTTATTATTACTGCTGTTGCTGGCCTGGCAGGCGCCGACACTCAACGTTTACAGCTATCTGATCTTACTGGGTCTGGCGGCGACACTGGTGGCAGACAGCCTGTTACTGCTGCCTGAAGAACGCTTCATGTACGCCATCGGTGCCTTCTTCCTGTCGCATCTGCTGTATACGCTGAGTTTCGCCAGCCAGATGACCATCACCTTCTTCTGGCCGCTGCCGCTGACGTTACTGATCATCGGCGCGATACTTCTTGCGGTGATCTGGGCACGGCTGGCGGAGCTGCGATGGCCAGTGACCACTTACATCGCCATGACCCTGCTGATGGTCTGGCTGGCTGGCGAACAGTATTTTGCCCGCAGTACCGACATGGCATTTTCGCTGTTCTGCGGCGCAGCGCTGTTACTGCTGGGGAATATTTTCTGGCTGCTCAGCCGATACCGCTTCACCTTCCGCGCCGCCGACGCGCTGGTTGCCGCCTGTTATTTCGGCGGGCACTTCCTGATCGTCCGGTCGTTATACCTGTAATATCCCACAGCGGAACCGTTCTGGTTCCGCTGATAAAATACTTGTTGACCTTAGAGCCGACTCCAACGTTTACACTGGGGGTAATTCCACTCGGTTTCGAACCGGAGGCTTTATGATCCCACTGCAAAAAAACAACACCTGTCGCTGCGGATGTCAGGGCAAACATGCGCCTGCACTGCGTATCAACAAAATTGGCGCTATTGCGCAGCCCGGCACACATCCGGCTGGCTGCTGTAGCGAAAAAACCCCGCTGGCGGTTTCCGCCTGCTCCACCACTGACAGCTGCTGTGCGCCAAAAACAGGTGAGCACTCACATACATCGGACGATGGCAACGCCGAAGGTTCGCCGGGCGAAGACGAACCCGCCTCACCGCTTTCCGGCAGTCAGCAATACAGCTGGAAAGTACAAGGTATGGACTGCCCTGCCTGTGCCCGAAAAATTGAAAAAGCCGTTTCAGGTATTGATGGTATCAGCCACGCTAAAGTGCTGTTCGCTACTGAAAAGCTGGTGATTGATGCAGGTTTTGATATCACCCAACCCGTGCAAAATGCCGTTACCGCCGCAGGTTTTACCCTGCAATCGCTCGACAAACCGCAGGAAAAACCCACCGCCGAACCTTCCCGTTTGCAGGAAGCGCTGCCGCTCATCGCTCTTTCGGTTCTGATGCTGCTGAGCTGGGTGCTCGATCATTTCAACCCGCAACTGGGTAAAATCGCGTTTATCGCCACGACACTGGTCGGGCTCTGGCCGGTACTGCGTCAGGCGATTCGCCAGACCCGCGCCGGTTCGCCATTCGCCATCGAAACACTGATGAGTATCGCCGCGATCGGCGCACTCTTTATCGGTGCGACAGCCGAAGCCGCCATGGTTCTGTTGCTGTTTATGGTGGGCGAACGCCTTGAGGCTTTTGCCTCCAGCCGGGCACGCAGCGGCGTAAAAGCGCTGATGGCGCTGATCCCGGATACCGCTGTCCGCATTGTGAATGGCAAATCTGAAACCGTGCCGGTCAGCAGCTTGCGCCCCGGCGATATCATTGAAATCGCGGCAGGTGCACGCCTGCCTGCCGACGCTGTTTTACAAAGCGCCGCCAGTTTCGACGAAAGCGCGCTGACCGGCGAATCAGTTCCGGTGGATCATCTGCCCGGTGAAAAAGTCCCCGCAGGCAGCCTGTGCGTTGACCGGCTGGCACGCCTCGAAGTGGCTTCCGCGCCGGGCAACAGCGCCATTGACCGCATCCTGCAACTGATTGAAGAAGCCGATGAACGCCGTGCGCCGATCGAGCGTTTCCTCGATACTTTCAGCCGCTATTACACGCCGGTCATTATGCTGATGTCGTTGCTGGTGATTATCGTGCCGCCACTGGCGATGGGGCTATCGTGGGAAACCTGGATTTACCGCGGGCTGACGCTGCTGCTGATTGGCTGTCCGTGTGCGCTGGTGATTTCGACGCCAGCAGCGATTACGTCCGGGCTGGCAGCGGCCACGCGTCAGGGTGCATTGATCAAAGGCGGTGCAGCGCTTGAACAGCTGGCGCTGATTCAAACCGTTGCCCTGGATAAAACCGGTACGCTGACCGAAGGCAAACCTGAAGTTACCGACGTTTTACTGCTGAACGGCGCCAGCGAAGGCGAAGTATTAAGTCTGGCATCAGCGGTAGAAGAAGGTTCGCATCACCCGCTGGCGCAGGCGATTTTGGCCCGTGCAAAAACCAGTAATCCGCTACCGCTCACGGCGCAGGATCGCCGCGCGCTGGCCGGTTCCGGCGTGGAAGGCCTCGTTTCAGGCCGCAAAATTCAGGTGCTGGCACCGAAAAGTGTGGCTGAAAACAGCCTGACGGCAGAAACCCTCGCGCAAATTACTGACTGGGAATCCACCGGAAAAACCGTGGTGGTGGTGTTGCAGGAAGAAAACGCGATCGGGCTGATTGCCATGCAGGATCGTCTGCGGGATGACGCGGCCGAGGCATTGCAGAAACTGAAAGCGCTCGGCGTATCGGCGGTCATGCTGACCGGTGACAATCCGCGGGCGGCGAAAACTATCGCTGACCGGCTCGGCATTGATTTCCGTGCGGGCTTACTGCCTGCGGATAAAGTCTCAGCGGTCACCGCGCTGAATGCACTGAAACCGGTAGCCATGGTCGGTGACGGCATTAACGATGCGCCCGCCATGAAAGCCGCGACTATCGGTATTGCGATGGGAAGCGGAACGGACGTCGCGCTGGAAACGGCGGATGCGGCACTGACGCATAACCGCCTGAGCGGGCTGGCGCAGATGATCAGCCTTTCGCGTGCCACACGGGCGAATATCCGTCAGAACATCACGATTGCGCTGGGGCTGAAAGCGATTTTCCTGGTCACCACGCTGATGGGATTGACCGGATTGTGGCTGGCGGTGCTGGCGGATTCCGGCGCAACGGCGCTGGTGACCGCCAATGCGTTAAGGCTGTTGCGCAATAAATCGAAATAAACAACACGGGCTGAGCCATCAGCCCTGTTTTTCTGCCAACCCTTTGCACAGCAAATAGCGGTACGGCACGCTTTCGGTATCCGAGGCCAGCAGCGTATGTTCCATAAAACGGCAGAAACCGGGGATATCGCGGGTCGTTGCCGGATCATCAGCGATGATCAATAACGTTTCGCCGTCTTGCATGGTGCGTACCGCTTTACGAACCATCATCACTGGCTCCGGGCAACGCAGACCCAACGCATCAAGCTGATGGTCAGGATTGATAAAGGGGTCGGTCATTTCGTGTCTCAACATCTACATACGTGAATGGGCGGTTGTTTGGCAAAGGCGGATAGTTTAACCCGCTGGTTTTCTGGCGCAACAAACACGGCTCATTGCGCTAAAATTAACCGGTAGATCTGTTGCGCAAACGGTGCGCAAACAGGTACTATGCGCGCCGCACGCCATTACGGGTGCGAAAGTAAAAATTTTCTTGGGTTCCCTCACCCCAATTTATTCATAAAAAAAGGTCACATATATGTACTCTTTTACTGCTCAGCAGCGGTTTTCCGCGCTGATATGGCTTTCGCTATTCCACATCGCCATCATCACCTCCAGTAACTATCTGGTTCAGTTACCCGTTTCCATTTTTGGTTTCCATACCACCTGGGGCGCGTTCACTTTCCCGTTTATTTTTCTGGCTACCGATCTGACCGTCCGTATATTTGGCGCGCCGCTGGCACGACGGATTATTCTGTCCGTGATGGTGCCTGCACTGGCCATTTCCTATGTCATCTCGGCGTTATTCTTTGAAGCGCAATGGCAGGGTGCAGAAGCGCTCAGCAGCCTGAATATCATGGTCGCCCGTATCGCCACCGCCAGTTTTATGGCGTATGTGCTGGGGCAAATTCTTGACGTTCATGTGTTTAACCGCCTGCGCCAGAACCGCCGCTGGTGGATAGCACCGGTCGCCTCAATGTTCCTCGGCAATATCAGCGATACCCTGTCCTTCTTCTTTATCGCTTTCTACAAAAGCAGCGATGCCTTTATGGCACAGCACTGGGTAGAAATAGCGATGGTGGATTACACCTTCAAGGTGCTGATCTGCCTGGTGTTCTTCCTGCCGATGTACGGCATGCTGCTGAATATGCTGCTTAAGCGTTTATCAGCACAAGGAAACAACCCGCATTCCGCCATCAGTGCGCACTAAACCGGGTCGCCGGGAAGACACAAATGGCGCCATAATCTGACTTGCATTTGTGGCCTGAATAGGTTGCCATAAAGGCTGTTAAGTCAACATGTAAGCCTGGTGAACAGGCCACTTAAGGAAGCCCGATGCGTAATATCGCGAAAATGATGGGAATGGCAGTACTGATCGCCGGTCTGGCTGCGTGTGACGGTAAGTCGACCGATGCACCTGCCGCAGATAAAGGCGCACCAGCGGCCGCAGCCACGGCAGCCACCACGCCGGTCAGCCTGCTGGACGGCAAAGTCACCTTCTCCCTGCCGCAGGGAATGAGCGACCAGAGCGGTAAACTGGGCACACAGGCAAATAATATGCACGTGTATGCAGACAGCACCGGACAGAAAGCGGTGATTGTCATTTTGGGTGATAACACCCCGGAATCACTGGACGTTCTGGCGGGTCGTTTACAGGACCAGCAAAAAGCGCGCGATACCAATCTGCAAGTCGTCACCAATAAATCTATTCAGGTCAACGGCCAGACATTGCAGCAGTACGACAGCGTGATCACTTCTGCTGGTCAGAAAGCCTATTCGTCTATCGTTTTAGGCAAGGTCGACAGCCATCTGCTGACCCTGCAAATTACTCTGCCTGCTGATAATCAGCAGCAGGCGCAGACCGATGCGGAAGCCATTATCAGCACACTGAAAATTCAATAATTTCAGACCGTGTGAAAATATCAGGCGGAGCTTAGTCTCCGCTTTTTTTTGTATTATGCCATGACTCGACCTTACCAATCCGCCTCATTTATAAGGTGAAAATATATCGTTATATTATTTACAATGAAGTACAGTGGTATATAACAGAGAGTAACCGATAGTATTATTATATATTTTAACCAGCACATATCATAAAATGGAATAATTAACTTAAGGAATAAGTTATGTACCATAGTGATTTTATTATTAATAAGTTGGCGAATGATGAAATACTTGCAAAAAAGTTGGATGCAGCGGTTACCGGAGTTAAGGAGCAGATTCTCGATCAATCTCACAGAATTCAGGATGGCGCAACAAGGCTAGTGTATTACACTTCATGTTTTACGGAGAATTATAAAGATGTTTGCGCAAAGCTGAAACGAGAAGATGTTCGATTCCTTGAGTCTTTACAGCAGTTAATTAAAGACAGAAGGATCATATCTGACATGATACAGATTTATGTCGAATCACTTATTAAAAATAGAAACCAAAGCCAACTACACTATATCCAGCGCACCTTAATGAAAGCAAGCGTAAATATATCAACGAGTTCTCTGACGACACAATCATTTGCATTAGGCATAACAACGTCCATTTGCCTTGGATTCAATATTCATACCAGCTTCAGCCAGAAAATTGGGAAGGTGTCCGCACTTGCCGCTGCCGGAATAGGCTTTTACGGATACGTACAGGAAGCTGCAGAGAGTGCGGAACGTTTGCAGGTTCTGAGTCCTGCATATTACTACGCGTTATATATGCGAAAATTAGAAATGATGTATTTTTTAGTTGAGCCTCTTTTTATGAAAGCTCACTCCTTTAGCACGAATCTTACATCAGATGATGAAGTCGCCAAAACAATAATTGATATGGTAAGGTGAACATCATGATTAATTTTTTAAAGCGATGGTTTAAACATCAACAGTCTTATTTTTTCTGGACTTACATTCCATTAATTATAACTGTGATCTTCGGTGTATTTATGGTGAGTTTTTTTCCTGATATCGCGATACAGTCAATTGGGGCGTTTTTCCTGCTGATGCTAGTTTTCGTTTTTTTATTCTCACGGTAAATTTCATGAACTCGGATTATATAAGGATATAAAATATGTCAAACCCAGCTCACATTTGGTTAACTGATGAAAATGGCTCGCCTATTGTTGGGGGATGTCTGATACCCGCCAGGCTCGGTTCCATTGAGTTAAAATCATTATCACACAATGTTAACATTCCTGTTGATCAGCACATGGGGAAATTAACAGGAACAAGAATTCATTCACCGATTATTATGCAAAAAGAGTTTGACCAAACCACACCGCTTCTTTTCCGGGCATTATGTGAAGGCCGCACACTGCAATCCGCAATAATAAAAATGTATCACATATTGGATGCGGGAATTGAAAGTGAATATTTCAATATTATTTTAGAAAACGTCAAAATCACATCTATTTCCCCCTATTTGCTTCCAAATGGAATGACAAGTACACATATAGAAAATATCGAATTACGTTATCAAGCCATAACTTGGAAAAATGTAGAAGGGAATATTATATACAAGGATACGTGGAATGAGCGCATGACAGCTTAGTGCCGAAAAGAATGTCTGACGATTTAGAATGAGTCTTTTGATATGTCACGAACCTGCCAGGCGGAACTTAGTCTCCGCTTTTTTTGTTTCTTATTGTCACCCTCGCTCACAAAATCGCCTCCCTCTGTAATAAAAATGTAACATTTCCGTCATAAATCACAGTTCGTTTGTGCGCGAATGGCTAAAATGATGTTCGTTTTGGAACACATTGGCTCCGCCATTTCGTCCGTGGCTCATGATGAGTCCGCCCTGATTTATGCCATCGGAGGCATTTATGCTCAGTATCTTTAAACCCGCGCCCCACAAAGCTCCTGTTGATGAGGCTCACGTCGATCCGCTGTACCGCCGTCTCCGCTGGCAAATCTTCATGGGGATTTTCTTCGGTTATGCGGCCTACTATCTGGTGCGCAAAAACTTCGCGCTGGCCATGCCTTATCTGATTGATCAGGGCTTCTCCCGTGGAGACTTAGGGTTCGCACTGTCCGGGATTTCCATTGCTTATGGCATCTCAAAATTCATCATGGGTTCGGTGTCTGACCGTTCGAATCCGCGCGTATTTCTGCCCGCCGGTTTGATTCTGGCGGCGGCCGTGATGTTGTTTATGGGCTTCGTGCCGTGGGCAACCTCAAGTATTGCCATCATGTTTGTGTTGCTGTTCCTGTGCGGCTGGTTCCAGGGCATGGGCTGGCCGCCGTGCGGACGTACTATGGTGCACTGGTGGTCGCAGAAAGAACGCGGCGGCGTGGTGTCGGTGTGGAACTGTGCGCATAACGTCGGCGGCGGTATTCCTCCGCTGCTGTTCCTGCTCGGTATGGCGTGGTTTAACGACTGGCATGCAGCGCTGTATATGCCTGCCTTCGGCGCAATTCTGCTGGCAGTGTTTGCCTTCATGACCATGCGCGATACACCGCAATCCTGCGGTTTGCCGCCCATTGAAGAATACAAAAACGATTATCCGCCGGACTATGTGAAAGAGTCCGCCGAGCAGGAACTGACGGCGAAACAGATTTTCATGCAGTACATTTTGCCGAACAAATTGCTGTGGTATATCGCGCTGGCTAACGTCTTTGTCTATCTGCTGCGTTACGGCATTCTCGACTGGTCACCAACGTATCTGAAAGAAGTGAAGCATTTCGCGCTGGATAAATCCTCGTGGGCGTATTTCCTTTATGAATACGCTGGCATTCCCGGCACGCTGCTGTGTGGCTGGATGTCGGACAAAGTTTTCAAAGGCAATCGTGGTGCTACCGGCGTGTTCTTCATGGTGCTGGTGACTATCGCTACCGTCGTTTACTGGCTGAATCCGGTCGGCAATCCGGGTATTGATATGGCCTGTATGATCACCATCGGTTTCCTGATTTACGGGCCGGTGATGCTGATTGGGTTACATGCGCTGGAACTGGCACCGAAGAAAGCAGCCGGTACCGCCGCAGGCTTTACCGGACTGTTTGGTTATCTGGGCGGCTCGGTCGCGGCCAGCGCCATTGTCGGTTATACCGTGGATTATTTTGGCTGGGACGGTGGCTTTATCGTGATGATCGCCGGTTGTGTGCTGGCTGTTCTGTTGCTGTTACTGACCATGCTGAGTGAAAACAAACACAAAGCGCAGCTGGCTAAAAACATCTGACTTTGATTTATCTTCGTTGGGAAGGCACCGGAAGGTGCCTTTTTTGTTTTTACGCGGCGTCGGGGAGGATACGCCTGCCTGCTTCATCAAACAGTAAAACACTGGCAGCATTAAACCCGAACCTGAGCGGTGTGTTTTTAGCAAAGGAGAGCTGTTTCGACGATTTCATTTTCAGGATGTGCTCACCAACGCGCGCATATACCAGCGTGGAATCACCCTGCAATTCAGTGAAATCAACCAAAACTTCAAATGCATGATCCGTCACTTCATTCAGGCGCAACAGCTCAGGGCGGATGGCCAGCGACACCATTTGTCCATCCTGCGCCGCCGGGAATTTATCCTCCAGCGGGTACATCGGCTGGCCGTCAATACTCAGCTGGCGGCCGACGACTTGTGCCGGGATCACATTGATTTTCGGCGTACCGATAAAACCGGCGACGAACAGGCTGGCCGGGCAATTATACAGCTCAACCGGCGTGCCAATTTGCTCAATGTGACCTTTGTTAAGCACCACTATCCGGTCCGCCAGTGTCATGGCCTCGACCTGATCGTGGGTCACGTAAATCATGGTGTTTTTCAGACGGGCATGTAGCTGACTGATTTCCTGACGCATCTGCACACGCAGCGCGGCATCAAGGTTCGACAGCGGTTCATCAAACAAAAAAACTTTCGGCTGCTGAACAATGGAACGCCCGATAGCGACGCGCTGACGCTGTCCGCCGGAAAGATTTTGCGGTAACCGGTCGAGCATGTCGTCCAGCCGCAGGATCAGGGCCGCTTCGCTTATGCGTCGGGCAATTTCTTCCGGCGGCGTGCGGATATTTTTCAGACCAAATGCCAGATTCTGTCTGACGGTCATGTGCGGATAAAGCGCGTAGGACTGAAATACCATCGACAGACCGCGCTTCCCGGCGGGTAAATCCGTCACATCAGTTTCTTCAATGTGAATAGTCCCGTCGCTCAGCGCATCCAGCCCGGCAATCATGCGCAGTAACGTTGATTTCCCGCACCCTGACGGACCGACCAGTACCAGAAACTCACCTGAATGGATCTCCAGAGACAAATCGGGGATCACGACAGTTTTGTCATAGTATTTTTTGATATTTTTGAGTGTTAAGCCTGACATAACGTTGTCCTTTGAAACAAAAAGATGAGCGGTTACGCCCCGGCAAGGGCGAGCAGTTTTCCGGTGATTTCAGTTAACAGCGCGGTGGATTGTCGGGTTTCGACGTTGAGGCGCAGGAGCGGCTCAGTATTGGAAGCGCGCAAATTAAACCGCCAGTTATCGAATTCCATACTCAGCCCGTCAGTCTGGCGGATACTTAGCGCCAGATGTTGGTAATGGTCGCGGACACGGCTGATGGCCTCAGCGGGCTGACTGACGGAGATATTGATTTCGCCGGATACCGGGAAAAGGGCTTTACGGGCAGCAATCAGTCCGGACATTTTCCGGCTGCACTGGCTGAGATGTTGTAGTACCAGCAAGGCCGGGATCATCCCGCTGTCGCAGTAACCAAAATCGCGGAAATAGTGATGGGCGCTCATTTCACCGCCGTAAATAGCGTTTTCACTGCGCATTCTTTCTTTGATGAAGGCATGGCCGGTTTTGGTTTCGATGGCGATACCGTGTCTGGCGCTGACAATGTCGCGGGTATTCCAGACCAGACGCGGATCATGAAGGATTTTTTCGCCGGGCGAGCGTTGCAAAAACAGTTCAGCCAGCAATCCCACAATGTAATACGCCTCAACGTATTCACCCTGTTCATCAAAGATGAAGCAACGGTCAAAATCACCGTCCCAGGCAATGCCCAAATCCGCCTGATGTTCACGCACCGCATCGCATGTCGCCAGTCGGTTTTCCGGCAACATCGGGTTGGGAATACCGTGGGGGAAAGTGCCGTCCGGCTCATGGTGAATTTTTATTAGCGTAAGGGGAATACCGCGTGCCAGAAAGGCGTGTTCCAGCGCATCCAGCGTCGGGCCAGCCGCACCGTTTCCTGCGTTAACCACCACCCGCAGAGGCCGTCCGAACGGTAACGTTAAATAGCTAAGCAGATGATCCAGATAAGCGCGGCGGTTTGAAAGCTGCTGATACCCACCGGGCTGCGCCACCGCCGAAAACAGATGTTTTTCGGCCAGTGCCTGAATATCGTGTAAACCATTTTCGCTGCTGACAGGTCTTGCATCCCGTCCTACCAGCTTCATACCGTTATAATTATCCGGATTATGGCTGGCGGTGATCTGAATTCCGCCATCAGCCTGCCGGGAACGGGTGGCAAAATACACCTCTTCGCTGCCGGTCATACCAATATCAATCACGCCGCAGCCCTGATCCATCAGTCCGCGCGCAACGGCCTGCTTGAGAGCCGGTGATGTCAGGCGAATATCGCTGCCCAGCACCACCCGTTTTGGGCGATAAAAATGCGCAAATGCACAACCGATACGGTAAGCAATATCCTCGTTTAATTCACTGCCCAAAACACCGCGTATATCGTAAGCTTTAAAACACGTTAATAAGGCCATATTTCATCCTGAAAATAGACATAAGTACTTGCGTCTTTATGGCCCCACCGGGAATCAGGTAGAACCACGTATAATTAACGTAAACTCAAGGTCTAAGTGAATATTATTTTTCCCCTCCAGCAGCAAGGCCGCGGCTATCTCACCTTTTCTGACCGGATCCTGGGCAATGGTAGTGAGCCCGATTTCATTCTCTGGCCGGGGAATATTATCAAATCCGGTAATCGCGATATTTTGCGGAACACGTAACCCGGCCTGCCGGCAATAATTAATCGCACCTTGCGCAAAGCGGTCAGACAGGCAAATAAACGCGGTTATTCCCGGATTTATTTTAAGTAATTCCTGCGCTGCTATTTCGCCAAACATCTCGTGATGGCTTGTTTCACAAAGAAAGCAATTATCGAGTTCGATATTCCATTCGCGGAAAGTCTCCACACAAGATTTCACCCGGGTGATCATAACGTCATTATCGCCTGAAATATCCTGACTCAATGGCACGACACCCTTACGCCCCTGCAGTGAAGGAAATGAAATAATGCCGAATTCACGGTGTCCTTTTTCCAGCAGGTGCAGGCAAATTTCCCTCATCGCCCGGTAGTTATCAATGGAGACACTGCTGTGCGGGGGAATTTTAAAATCCGTGGTCACCACAGGCAGATTTTTTGACAATGCCTTAGCGATAATCTGGTCATTATTGTGTGTCGCATTAAGGATATAGCCATCTACCGCAGTGTTAATCACACTGGCCCGCGCGCCCTGTCCGTTATGCAACGGGATCAGGATGATGCTGACACCTTTCCGGTCACATTCACCGGCGATGCCCTGCATGAGCTGCACGTCATGGCTGTCAGTAAAAACATAACTCAGCGTGTCATTGAAGATAATGCCAATTGCGTCCGACCTGCCGGTACGTAATGCGCGCCCGATATTATCAGGGCCGTAGAAATTAACGGAATGCGCATAATCAATTATTCGTTTTCTTAAGGATTCAGATAACTTTCCCGGATTATTAAATGCATTCGACACCGTCGTATGCGTCACCCCTAATTCACGGGCAATTGACTTTAAGGTTATCTTACTCAGTTTACACACTCCTGAATGCTTTGAATAAATGAAATCCCCTGTCTGAAAAACCATTAATTCGCCAATATATACTCACAGAAAATAGGCTATTGCAATGAATATATAAAATAAAGTTTAACGTTAAACAAAATCATTTCTGTGACCGTAATAACGTTTACTGATTGTATGTCCATGCTAGCGTTTAAAATAGAAGTCCACTCATAAAAATATAATATAAATAACCATTAAATATAATGATGAATTATTAATAACAACCTAATGGAAATAGGATACAGCATGAAAATAATGAAACTGGCTGCACTTGCAGGTATCACGTTATTTCTTTCGGGCTGCGGGCCTGAGGAGAAAGATCAAACCAGCATTAAAATGTGGATAGCGCCTAATGTTACTCAGGAAGTGTATTGGGGCGAGGTGGTAAAAGAATGGAACAGTAATCCGGCCAACAGAAAAGTGGAATTCACGCCAATACCGGCTGCGGGGAGTTCTGAAGAAGCCATTATGAACGCGCTGGCATCAGGCACTGAGCCCGATATATCCACCAATATTTTTATCGGCTTCGCGAAACAGTTATCTGAACTTAAACAACTCAATGACTACGCCAAAATGCCCGGTTTTCAGGAACTGGTTGAAACCCGACATATGGGGAAAGCCATGGCATCATGGCAGTTCGAAGGGCAGCAAAATGTTATCCCGATTTATATCAGCCCGGTCGTGTACTGGTGGCGCAGCGATCTGCTGGCTGAGCAAGGTTTTGATCATGTGCCGACCACCTATGATGAGATTTACACGCTGTCAGAACGGATAACGCAAAACCAGAAAGGTTACAGTCTGCAAATCACCAGCGGCAAAAACTGGTGGGATCGCTGGTTTGACTTTATTCCGCTGTATTACGCCGCCTCTCAGGGCAGCCCGTATATTCAGGATCACAAATCCAGCTTTGATAACGAAGCCGGACAACAGACCCTCACCTTCCTCAACAAAATGTTTGCGAACAAATGGACCAGCTACGACTTCACCGCCGCAGACGATCCGCTGGCAGCGGGAACCGTGCTGGGCGCGGTACGTGGTCCATGGGATATCGACCGCTATCAGAAACAATTTCCCGAAGTGTTAAAAACCATCCGTATCGGCCCGATGCCGACACAAACCGGCGAACCCGGCGTTGCCACCATGGCTGACAGCAAAGGGATCGTGATGTTCAGTACGTCAAAAGTGCAGGCCGACGCCTGGAAGTTTATTCAATGGGTATACAGCGATCCTAAACATGACCGACGCTGGCTGGAACTCACCGGCATGCCGCCTGCCCGGGAAGATCTGCAAAGTAATCCGATTTTTGAAGAGTATCTGCAACAGCACGCATTGGTTAATGCGATCGCCTCCTACGTGTCGAAAGCGGTTCCGCCAGCACCAGTCACTAAAACCGTTGAAGTCCAGCGGACGATGACGCAAATGATTGAAAATTTGGTGTTTAAAAATAGCCCGATACCCGAGGTGATTCAGGCGTCCTCACAAGAGATCGACAAAACGCTGGAGCAGTAAGTGATGATAAAAATGAAAGAGTCATCACTCGGAGGCCTTCTGGCCTCCACTTACCTCGGATATTCGCTGGTATTCTGGCTTTATCCTTTTCTCTGGCTGGCGGTGCTGAGCTTTACTGACTGGAAATTTATTGGCGCACCGTCTTTTAACGGCGTGAAGAATATTATCGCCGTCATGCAGAATCCTTTATTCTGGACGGCGATGTATAACGTATTTAAATTTCTGGCTTACTATCTGCCCATTGTCCTGGTGTCTTCATTATTATTCGCGTTCGGATTAAGAAAAATAAAATATGGCAAAGCGTTTGTTGCCCTGAGCTTCCTGCTCGCCAATGTTTCATCCGGCGTGGCGTATTCCATTGTATTTTCCAAACTGTTCAGTGAAACAGGACCGATAAATACGTTCCTGATGGACATGTTTGGCGTTAACGTCCCGTGGTTCACCCATCCGGATTTCGCCATGTTATCGATTGCCCTTATTATCACCTGGAAATTTGTCGGCTATTACGGCCTGATTTTTTATTCCGGGCTGATTACTATTCCCAAAGATATTTACGATGCCGCCGATCTCGATAAAACCACGGGCCTCGGAAAAATATGGCATATCACATTGCCCCTGATGAATGCCCAGATAGTCATGGTGCTGGTTCTCGCGATCACAGTAGCGTTCAGTATTTTCACCGAACCCTATCTCATCACCGGAGGCGGTCCGCTGAAAAGCACCACCACGCCAATGGTGGTGATGTATGAAGCCGCCTTCCGGCAGATGCAGCCAAGCTGGGCCGCTACCATGTCAATTATTGTCGCGCTGTTCAGTTTCACATTGATCTGGATATTGCGCCGGTGTCTGGAAAAGAAAATCGAGATCGTATGATGAAGACACAATCTGTGGAGACGGGAGCCGCCGCTCCTGTACAAAAATTTTTACTGAAACAAACAATCAGCTCCGTGGCGATCCACCTGCTGATGTTTGCGCTGGCCATCACCTGGTTATATCCGTATTTGTGGATGTTAATCGGTTCGTTTAAAAATACAGCCGATATTTATACGACATCTCTTTTTTCCGGCCCGCTGTCATTCGATAATTATATTTTCCTGTTTGATGGTACCGGTAAAGCGGAAAAACCCTTTCTGCGCACATTGTTTAACTCCATATTCATTACATCAACCATAACGGTATGCGTCACGCTGAGTTCCTGTTTAATTGGTTATGCGCTGGCAAAAATGGAATTTAAAGGCCGGGATATTTTCAAAAACCTGCTCATCCTGCAAATGGTTTTTCCGGCTTTCATGTTTATTATTCCGCATTTCGTGCTGATGCGTGAACTCGGCATGATTAATTCCTATGGCGCCCTTATTTTACCGTTTGTGATGAATGGCTGGGGGATTTTTATGATCTCGCAGAGTTTCAAAGGCACGCCAAATGACTATATTCATGCCGCAAGGTTAGATCATGCCGGTCTTATCAAAATATTGCTCCATGTCATGCTGCCCCTCAACAAATCGATTCTGGCTATCGTCGCGATTTTTACTTTTACCAGCGCCTGGGACAATTTCCTCTGGCCGCTGATTGTGATGCAGGATGCCAACAAAATGCCGCTTTCAGTGCTGCTGGCAACGTTCAGTAAATCCTATGGCATTTATGTCGGCCCGGTACTGGCGGGTTCGGTAGTGCAAACCTTACCAATCGTCGTTTTGTTTATCCTCTTCAGGAAGCATTTCCTGGAAGGGATGTCGCTTTCACTTAAATAACAGGCCTGAATGATGGACAACCTGAAAACATGGCAGGACCGGGTATTTTATCAGGTGTATTTACCCTCGTTCTGCGACGGTAATGCTGACGGATTAGGCGATTTCCTGGGGCTGGTTTCTAAACTGGATTATCTGGCTGAGCTGGGCATTGGCGGCATCTGGATCACCCCCTTTTATCCCTCTCCGCTGGTGGATAATGGCTACGACATTAGTGATCACTGCGCCGTTGACCCGCGCTTTGGCACAGTAGACCTTTTCGATGAACTGATTGCGGCCTGTCATCAGCGCGATATCTTGCTGGTCATCGACGTGGTGATTAACCACGTTTCGGACCAGCATCCGTGGTTTCAGGCGGCGCTCCGTCAGCCGGACAGTCCGTTCCGTGACTTCTTTTTCTTTCGTGAACAAACCAACAACTGGACCTCTTTCTTTGGCGGTTCAGCCTGGACGCAGGAACCCGGCGGGACGGCCAGTTACTACCATAAATTCTCGCCTCAACAGGTATGCCTGAACTGGTCCAATCCCGCCGTTGAGCATGAGATCAAAAAAATCTTCGATTTCTGGATAGCGCGCGGCGTCGACGGCTTCCGGTTTGACGTGATTAATTTTCTGACCACTGACGGTATCGGGGAAGATCATCCACCCGTTGAGGCAGGCGCAGAGCCCCCTCATGATAAAGATATCAATCAGCCCGGTGTGCTCAGCGTGGTGAATCGCCTGTGTCGCCATATCCGTGCGCAAGGTGAATTCCTGCTGATTGGCGAAGTGGGCAGTGATGAATTGCCGGTAATGGCACCTTATCAGGGCACAGAGTTGCTGGACGTGGTGTTCAATTTCAACCTTGGCAGCCAGAAACGCTTCGATATTGCAGCGATCTTCGCCGAAATACAGGCAATGGAAAACACACTCTCCGGTTTACCGACACTGTTTTTCTCCAGCCATGATATGTCACGCATGATCAGCCGTTTCGGTGAATCACCCCGCGATATTCCCCGCGCTGTAGCCATTTTTGCCCTGCAAATGACCACCCGGGGCTTGCCTTTTATCTTCCAGGGAGAAGAAATCGGCATGACCGATTTTGTCCCGCAGAATTTGCAACAGATGCGGGATATTCAGGGAATCACGCACTATCACACCGCTATTTCACAGGGCATGAATGAGGAGCAAGCGCTTACTTACGCATTACCTTTCTGCCGCGATGCCTCCCGTTTACCTGTCCCGTGGACGCCAGCCGATGCCCGTGAAAGCCAGATTAACGTCGAAAATGAGAGTAAGTGCTCACAATCAGTTTTGACCCGTTATAAGCAGCTGATCCACATAAGAAATACACACCCTTCTCTTCAGGGGGGCCACTATCAGTACCTCACGCTGTTTAAGCAATGTCTGATTTTCCGCCGCCAGCTGGGCGCGGAATGTCTGGAAGTGATGATCAATTTCGGTCCGCCTGTCGTCAACGTGGGCTATGCCGACGGCAATTCAGTCTTGTTTGGCACGGATGAACCGCTGCTGGAAAAAAACCAAATTCTTATCAAAAAGGTAAACCATGAAAATGCTCAGAAGTGAAAAAAATCCGCTGTTAACACCTGCTGACATTGCACCTTCCCAGCCCGGCTGGAAGGTCGATTGTGTTTTTAACGCAGGCGTATGTTCGTATCAGGGTGAAACCCTGCTGTTGCTTCGTGTCGCGGAAAGCGTGATCTCAACGGATGCTAATTGTCTGGAAGTACCGCTTCTGGTGAACCAGCAAAACGTCTGGCGGGCGGGCACGAAACGTTTTCGACGTGACGACCCGGCCTATGATTTCAGCGACCCGAGAATGATTGCGCTGAAAGCTGACCCTTCAGTGATCTGGCTGACCTCCATGTCGCATCTGCGGTTAGCGCGTAGTCATAATGGCGAAGATTTTAGTGTTGATGCACAGCCCTTTTTGACCGCTGATACGCAATACGAACAATTTGGCTGTGAAGATCCGCGAATTACGCTGATCGATGGCGTTTACTACATCAACTATTCGGCCATTTCGCCGTATGGCATTTCCACCGCGCTGGCGACGACCACCGATTTTGTCACGGTGGAAAAACAAGGCGTGATTTTCTGCCCCGATAACCGCGATGTCTGCTTCTTCCCGGAAAAAATTAACGGCAAATATCAGGCGCTGACCCGTCCTTCACCCAAACATTTTGGTAAGCCGGAGATCTGGATGTGTGAATCACCGGACATGCTGCACTGGGGCAATCATCGCCATTTACTCGGCAGTGCTTCCGGCGACTGGGATGCGCTGAAGCTGGGTGGCGGCGCACCGCTGATGAAAACGACGCGCGGCTGGTTGCAGATTTATCACGGCGTGGATAAAGACCAGCGTTATTGCCTCGGCGCGATGCTGCTTGATCTGAATAATCCGTTCAACATCCTCGCCAGGTCTCCAGTGCCGCTGTTACAGCCTGAAGCGATATATGAGAAAGAAGGATTCTTTGGCAACGTGGTGTTCACCTGCGGCGCACTGCTGGAACAGGATTTGCTGAAAATTTACTACGGCGCAGCCGATGAATGTATCGGGCTGGCGACAATGCCGCTTGATGCCTTATGGGCGCATCTCGGATTGCCGCTGTGAGCAGGGTTGAAACATTACTCCGGCAATTTCGTACTCTGAAATTGCCGGTACCCGCCGGAGAAAAAATCCAGTTCTCCGGCGCAGGAGACGACGATGTTTATAACCTGACCGCTCCGTTTCAGTGCGGTGATACTTCGGTCATTGCGGCCCGTGTCGAGCCCAGAAACTCCGAGTTATCACAGGTAAAATTTTTTGCATTTGATGGTGTCCGCCAGTGCGAATTACTGCCCGACGCGCCGGTCTTCGCTCTACAGGATCCGTTTTTTACCCGGATCTGCGGGGAGTTTATTTTTGGCGGGGTGAGTGTTGAACCGGCGGATGACACCAGCGGGAGACTGCGCTGGAAAACCGTGCTGTACCGGGGGACCGATTTGTATTCCCTGCGCCCATTTTTTATCGGGCCTGAGGGCATGAAAGACATCCGTCCGGTGGGTTTACCGGACGGAAAAGTATTACTGTTTACCCGTCCGCAGGGTGAAACCGGCGGACGGGGTACCATCGGCTATATTCTGCTGGATTCACTGGAGGACCTGACCCTGGGCAAGATAGCTCAGGCGACATTGTTGCAGGGACAGGTCGCCGCCGAAGAATGGTGCGGCGTGAACGCAGCTTATGTTCTGGATGGCCACCAGATCGGTGTGCTGGGACATGTCGCCCGTTTCGATGCGCAGGGGCACCGGAACTATTACGCCTGCTCGTTCATTTTCAACTACCAGACGTATCACCGGACAGCGCTGAAAATCATCGCTGAACGCAACCAGTTCAAACCAGGAGCCGCCAAACGTGCTGATCTTGAAGACGTTATTTTCCCCGGTGGCCTTTGCATTACTGAGTCATCCGTGCCCCGGTTATATTGCGGAACCAGTGACTGTGAAGCGCAATGGATTGGAATTAATAATCCTTTCCTATAACGGAATAAGATAATTTACGGGTGAATCTCACTAAATCACTTATCAGCACGGCTCCGAAATAAATTCCCCCCCTCAATACCATTAAAAAATTTGATTTATTTGTCGACACGAAACATCATATTAAAATCTGTATCAAAATATTACTTCATTAAGTATCCATGGGATAAATTTGTTTTGTGTAAATATTCATTCCTTAAATATATTCTGCCCATTTTAATGGCTGGCATCATTACATCCGGCGTTGCGGCCCCCCTGAATCCGGCAGACCGAGACCTGATCCGTCAGGAACAACAGGAATTATTAAGGCAAAGCCAGCAACAACGTGATGATCTACAACGCAGTTTTTCTCCCGTTTCACCCACCGAATCGCACATAGAAGAAAATAATGGCCCCTGCTTTTACATTCATAAAATATATATAAATAACGTAACACTTCTTTCTGATAAAAAACAACGCGAGATTAATAAACCTCATCTTAACCAATGTATTGGGATGAACGGGATTGCGGAGATAACCCGTCAAATCTCTGACTGGTATATTCACCAGGGATATATAACCAGCCGGGCTTTTATCACCGAACAGGATTTATCTCAGGGCGAATTACATATTTCGGTACTGGAAGGACGTCTTGAGAAAATTACCCTCGAAGGCATGTCAGCGACACAATTAAGAATGGCTTTCCCGGGACTGGAAGGCGGCATTCTTAACCTGCGTGACATCGAACAGGGTATGGAGCAAATCAACCGGTTGCGCAACGATCCGGTGCAAATAGAGATCCTTCCGGGCAAGAAATCAGGCTATTCCATTGTCAATCTCACCGCCTCGCCGGAATTCCCGCTCAGTTTCTCACTTAACTTTGATAACAGCGGGCAGAAAAGTACCGGTACAGGGCAATCTGGCGGCTCACTGACGGCCAATAATGTGCTGGGTATTGCGGATAAATGGTTCGTCAGCGGCGGGCGCAGCAGCGATTTTTCATCCACGCATGACGCACAAAATGTTCAGGCCGGGCTGAGCATTCCCTACGGTTATAACCTGTTTGATTACAGCTATAGCTGGAGCAACTACCTCAGCACCATTGACAACAATGGCTTTGGCTGGGCATCGACCGGCGACAGCATCAGCCACCGTTTTACCACCTCGCGGGTGTTATTCCGCGATGGCGATATCAAAACCGGTGCCTCCATCGGACTGACACATCAGATCAGCAATAACTATCTCAATGATGTGTTGCTCGACAGCAGCAGTCGCAAGCTGACCAGCCTGCTGTTTGGCCTCAACCACACGCAAAAAATCTTCGGTGGCGTCGCAACTTTCAACCCCACTTTCAGCCATGGCGTGTCCTGGCTGGGTGCGGAAGACGATAACGGCAAAAATGATGACTTGCCGAAAGCCGGATTTAAAAAATGGAGCCTGAACGGCAGCTTTCAGTTGCCGGTGGCTGAAGATTTATGGTGGCTGACCAGCGTCTACGGTCAGTGGTCGCCGGACAGGCTGTATGGCAGCGAGCGTCTGACCATCGGTGGCGAAAGCTCGGTACGCGGCTTTAAAGAGCAATATCTTTCCGGCGATAACGGCGGCTACTGGCGTAACGAGCTGAACTACAGACTGTTCACATTGCCGCTTATCGGCCAGGTCAGCAGCGTGGTCGCACTCGACGGTGGCTGGCTGCAAAAAGATAACAAAGACCCGTGGGCGTCCGGCACGTTGTGGGGAGCCGCTGTCGGGCTTTCTACCACAAACCGTCACTACTCCAGCCAGTTTACCGTGGGTACACCGTTGCAATATCCGGACTGGTTAGCGCCTGACCACCTCAGCATTTATTACCGCATCGCGTTTGTGATTTAAGGGAAAACGATTATGGATAATCATCAACAACCAATGTGTTTTGCTCAACGCATACTGAGTTATTTGATCTGTGGCTTGCTGGCAGGACAACCTGTTTTGCCGGTGTTTGCCGCACCGGCGCCTGCAAATAGTGCTACAGGTATCGATAAGGCCGGAAACGGTGTGCCGGTAGTGAATATCGCCACACCTAACGGAGCGGGGATTTCCCATAACCAGTTTCAAAATTACAACGTCGGTAAAGAGGGGCTGATCCTCAATAATGCCACCGGCCAGCTAAACCAAACGCAGTTAGGCGGGCTGATTCAGAACAACCCCAACCTGAAAGCAGGCCAGGAAGCGCGCGGCATTATTAACGAAGTGACGGGCGCGAACCGTTCACAACTGAACGGTTACACAGAAGTCGCAGGAAAAGCGGCCAACGTGATGGTTGCTAACCCGTATGGCATCACCTGTAACGGCTGCGGGTTTATCAATACACCGAACGCCACGCTCACCACGGGTAAACCGGTGTTCGATGCGAGTGGCAACTTACAATCCCTTGATGTCAAAAAAGGTTCCATCACCGTTGAAGGCCAGGGGTTGAATGCCAGCCAGTCGGATGCGTTGTCAATCATCTCGCGGGCCACCGAAGTGAATGCACAAATTCATGCTAACGCGCTGAACGTTATCGCCGGCGCTAACCGCGTGGATAAAAATGGCCGCGTAACCGCGATGGCCGGTGAAGGCGCAGCACCCGTGGTGGCGGTGGATACCGGCGCGCTCGGCGGCATGTACGCCAGTCGTATCCGCCTGATTTCCAGCGATAAAGGCGTGGGAGTTAACCTCGGCAACCTGAACGCCCGTCAGGGGGATATCACGCTGGATGCCAGCGGCAAACTCACCGTGCAAAACAGCCTTGCCAGCGGCAGCCTGAATGCCAGAGGGGAAAGCGTTACGCTGAGCGGTGAACATAAAGCCAGTGGCAGTATGAATGTCAGCGGGCAGGACATTGCACTTAACAACGGCACCTTTGCCAGCGACAACAATATCGTCCTGAACAGCGATGGCAAACTGACGTTAAGCAACAGCCGTTTGACTGCCGGAAACGACCTCAATCTCAACGCACAAGATTTAACACAGGATGACCGCAGCAGCGTCAATACGGCGCGTAATATTTCAGCACAGGTGGCGGGAACGATAACAAATCAGGGCCAGCTGATAGCCGGTAATAACGCCGCCATAAGCAGCGCTTCCCTGTCCAACAGCGGAAAAATTGCTGCCAAAGGCACTACCTCGATAAGTACCGTAAAAACACTGAGCAACGCAGCGGGTGGAGAAATTCTTTCTGATGAAGCGCTGGTTGTGTCTGCGGAAGATATCCGGCAAAACGGGACCTTATCAGGCAAAAAATCACTGGCAATAGATGGCCAGTCACTGACAACCGCAAAGGGTTCACTGTCGACCAGTCTGGGCAATGTTTCACTGAAAACCGGTGAAGCAAGTCTGGGCGGGGATGTTATCGCCCACGGCGATCTTAGGGTGCAGGCGAATAAACTGACCAGCCAGCGTGACGCGCAGCTCCAGTCTGATGGTACGCTCACGCTGACAGCCACGGATGCCACGCTTTATGGCACTCAGGTGGCACAGGGTGCACTCACGCTTACGGCACAGAATCTGATTCATGGCGGCGTAACCACTGCGGCGAATCTCACTGTAAACAGCGGACACTTTAATAACCTGAGTGACGGCTTGTTTTTAAGTCAGGGGCATCTGGATATCAGCGGGAATACCGTTCTCAATGCCGGACAGGTAATGGGGAACAGCCTGTCACTGACGTCCGCTACGTTCAGTAGTGATGGCCTGTGGCAAGGAACTTCTGCGCTGCACATGACGGCAGATGAACTGAGCACAGGCAGCACCAGCCGCACGCTGACGGCAGGCTCACTGACCCTGGATGCGGGTTTACTCAATACCGCAGGCACCCTGCAGGGACAAAATGTTGTTATCACCGCCCGTGACTGGACGAACACAGGTTCCCTGCTTGGGACGGATAAACTGGATGTTTCACTTACCGGCACACTGAGTAACGACGGTGACATCTTAAGCCAGGGCAACGCCAGCCTTGCCATGCAAAGCATCGCTAATCATGGCTCTCTGCTGAGTGCCGCAGATCTCACCCTGACGGGAGAGTCGCTTGATAACCGTGGCGCATTGCAGGGCAATAATCTGGTGATAAACGGCGCGTCGCTAAATAACAATGGCGACATTATCGGCGTCAACGGACTGGTAGTGGCGCTGACGAGGGCATTTATTCAGCAACAGGACAAAACGCTGTTAACAGGCGGAGCCCTGAGACTGAACGCGGCGACGGTCAATAATGCCGGGCAAATTCAGGGTACGGATATTGCGCTGATCAGCGATTCTGTCGACAACAGCGGGCGTATTCAGGGGAACAATGACCTCGCATTCACCGGTAATCTGACCAACCGCGCTGCCGGTATTGTCCTGAGCCAGAACACCCTGAACCTCACCACGCCAAATCTCGTGAACTACGGCCTGATTCAGGGCGGCGGCACGACACGTATTGATGCCTCAGCGTCCGCACGTAACGACGGTAAAATCCTCTCCGGCGGCGAACTCACGTTTAACACGGCGAGCCTGACCAACTACAACTGGCTACAGGCCACATCTCTGCTGCTGAATGCCGCTGCAATCGATAATTCAGGAACGGTGTTTAGCACCTCGAATCTGGCGGTTCATGCCGACCGGATTGAACACAGGGCCGCAGGTAAACTTTACAGCGGCGGTAACTTACTGCTGACCAGCGGCGTTTTCGAACAGTTGGGTCAGGTGGTTGCGCTGGGTAATTTAACCCTGAAATTAACCAGCGCTTTTACAGGAAAAAACGTGCTGGCGGCAGGCAACGTGCTGGATATCACCAGCAATGGCGCGATAAACAATCAGGGCGTGATGCAAGGCCAGGCGGTGAATATGACTGCCGGAACGACGCTCACTAATAACGGACAAATCACCACCGGCAGCGGTGCAAGCACCCTCTCAGCAGGCAGTATTTCGATGAACACCGCAGGCACATTACAGGCTGGTGGCGACGTGGTACTGAACAGCCGTGGGAATATTACGGTGGCCGGTTTTATCGGCACTGCGGGCTCACTGACCCTCAATGCCGCCAGCAGTATCCTCAATACCACCCTGCTGTATGCGGGCAACAATATGTATCTGCTGGCCAATACCATCCGCAATAACCACGGCGATATTCTGGCCGGTAACAGCCTGTGGATGCAGCGCGATATGGCGGGCAATGCGAACGCCGAAGTGGTGAATACTTCGGGGAATATCGAGACGGTAAATGGGGATATTACGGCATCAACGTCTTATTTCTACAACGGTTATGAAGATATTCAGGTTCAGCGTACCTTAGTCTCCGTAGAAGACGGCAATGTTATTACCCCCCTGCCTTACAATGGTGATTACTGGCTGAGAACGGACGATCGCGGTGAATATCTCATGGTTAACATGTTTTATGAACTGGAGCCAGTGCCGGAATATCGTTTGCGGGAAAGTGATAGTGAAACGGTTACAGTCAGTACTCGCGGTAATGTTGGACGCATTGTAAGCGGGCGCAACCTGTCTGTTTCGGCCTCGGTGCTTGAAAACCAGGCGGGGCTGCTCATGGCTGACGGGGATATTTCACTTCGCGGTGGAGAGCTGCGCAATCTGAGTTACCAGGCCGGAACCAGCGCCATAGAAACGATTTATACCCTCGACTACGCGGGTAATTACGCCATGGGCGCTTTTCAAATGTGGGGATATCGTAAGGGTGACCGTCTGGTTCTGGAGCCGGAGGGTCAACTCTATCGTGCGGTTATCCAGGCTGGCGGGAATATTATCGCCTCTTTCAGTAACGATATCAGCAATATAATACTCAACCCAAATACCCGGGGAGCGGGTAACATCATCACTGCCCCGACGCTAAATACACTCAGCCAGCCTGATGGCGTTCAGCAGCAAGATCTCGCCAACGCAGATAGCGCGGACATCACCTCGCCGCAATGGTACGACAGCCTCACCGATGCGCTTGCTCACATCGCCGGGGGCAACAGCTTGTATCCTCTGCCGTCGGATAATAATGGCTATTTTGTCCCTTCAACCGATGCGAACAGCCCGTATCTGATCACCACGAACCCGAAACTCGACGGGCTGGGGCAACTGGATCAAAGCCTGTTTGGCGACCTGTACGCATTAATGGGGATCCAACCCGGTACGGCTCCGCGTGAAACTAACAGCCAGTACACCGACCAGAATAAATTCCTCGGTTCGGCGTACTTCCTCGACAAACTTAACCTGCAGCCGGAATACGATTATCGCTTCCTCGGTGATGCGGCATTCGATACGCGCTACGTCAGCAACTTTATGCTCAACCAGACCGGCAGCCGCTATATCAGCGGCCTCGGTTCTGATCTCGAGCAGATGCAATACCTGATGGATAACGCGGCAGGTACGCAGCAGTCGCTTGGACTGGCCTTTGGTGTAGCGCTGACGGCTACGCAAATCGCCGCGCTCGACAGCAGTATCTTGTGGTGGGAATCCGCCAGCATCAACGGCCAGACGGTAATGGTGCCAAAAGTGTATCTGTCACCAAAAGACGTGACGGTGAATAACGGCAGCGTGATTGCTGGCAATAATGTCGGACTTTCAGGCGGCAGTGTCACCAATAGCGGCAGCACCCTCGCCGCAAACAATAACCTGTTTATCGGTAGTCAGAGCAGCATCAGCAACCTGAATGCTGGCCTGATGCAGGCAGGCAGTGCACTACAACTGGGCGCGCTGGGCGATATCAACAACATTGGATCCGCGATATCTGGCAAAACCGTCCAGCTTGAGAGCACAGGCGGCAGCATTAATAACATCACACAGACCGAACAACTGGTGGCAAGAGGCTCCGGTGCCCGGGGGGAATCTGACAGCTTTGCGGACACCTTTGTCAATCCGGTAGCGAGTATTACCGCACAGGATGGTATGAGTCTGGTCGCAGGCAAGGATATCAACATCGTCGGGGCAGACGTCGCCGCAGGCAAAAACCTCCTGATGCTGGCAGGCAATGATCTGAACCTGAATGCCATAGAAACCAGTCAGAGTGCCAGTCGTGGCAAAAGTGAAACCCACAGCACTGACAACGCCCGCACGACGATAACCGCAGGCGGCGATCTGACGCTGGTTGCCGGGCAGGATATCAACAGCCAGGCCGCAGGACTCGCCGCAGAAGGTGACGTGGCGATGCAGGCCGGTCGCGATGTGAATCTGATGGCGACAGAAACCACCGACGGCAGCAGCTACAAAGCGAAGAAAAAGGTCGAAATCAACGAATCGGTACGCCAGGACAGCACTGAAATCGTCAGCGGCGGCAACACCACAATCGTTGCCGGACGTGACGTCAACAGCGAAGCGGCACAGGTAATTGCCAGCGGCGATATCGGTATTGGCGCAGGCCGTGACATTAACCTCGAAACCGCCACTGAAAGTGATTACCACTTCAAAGAAGAAACCAAAACTAAAAAAGGGTTCATGAAAAAAACCACCACGCACACGGTGGAGGAAGACAGCGCAACCCGTGAAGCAGGCACCCTGCTCAGCGGCGATAACGTAACCCTCATCGCCGGAAATGATCTGCTGGTGAAAGGCTCAGCGGTGGTCGGCGACGGCAATGTCAGCCTGAATGCGGGCAACAATATCGACATCGTGGCGGCGACCAACACCGACTCAACATACCGTCTCAAAGAGAAGAAAAAGAGCGGCATGTTCAGCGGCGGCGGCATTGGCGTCACCATTGGCACCAGTAAATCACGCTATGAAATGAACGATGAAGGCACCACGCAGAGCCAGAGTTTCAGCACCGTCGGCTCGACGGGCGGCAACGTCAGCATTAACGCCGGTGCCCAGGCTCATATCGGTGGCGCAGATATTATCGCCGGGAAGGATTTAAGCATTAAAGGCGACAGCGTGCTGATTGAACCGGGCCGCGATGCGCGCACCCACGATGAATCGTTCGAGCAGAAACAGAGCGGGCTGACGATAGCGTTATCGGGTGCGGCAGGCAGTGCGGTAAACAGCGCGGTGTCGACGGTGCAGTCGGTGAGTGATGAAAGTGACGACCGGCTGGCGGCGCTGAAAATTGCACAAGGCGTGATGAGCGGCGTATCGACCGGTCAGGCGATGGAGCTGGCGCAGGCCACCACCGGCGATGCTTCCACGGCGTTTGGTATCAGCGCCTCGGTTGGCACGCAGTCGTCCAAATCCGAGAGCCACAGCGGGCAGAATACCGCCACGGGCAGCACGCTGACGGCGGGTGATAACCTGTCGATAACCGCGACGGGCGGCGATATCACCGCCGTCGGCAGCCAGATTAAAGCCGGGCTGGACGTGGCGCTGAACGCGGCAGACGACATCAACCTGATTTCCTCGCAGAACACCCAGTGGCTGGAAGGAGAAAACAGCAGCAGCGGCGGTGCCATAGGGATTGGCATCGGCATGGGCGAGAGCGGTGCCGGTATCAACATCTCCGCCAGCGGCAACGCCTCCAGAGGCAGCGAGTCGGGCAACGGCACGCAGCATAACGAAACCACCATCGACGCGGGCAACCGCATCAGCATTAACAGCGGCGACGACACAACGATTGCCGGTGCGCAGGTGAGCGGCAACAGCGTGGTGGCGGATATCGGCGGCGACCTGACCATCAGCAGCCTGCAGGACAGCGACTATTACGACAGCAGCCAGAAGAGCATCAGCGGCGGCGCCAGCTTCTCCTTCGGCACCATGACCGGTTCGGGCGGCATCAGTGCCAGTAACGACGGCATGGACAGCGACTACAACTCGGTCACTGAGCAGAGCGGTATTTTTGCCGGTGACGGCGGCTTTGATATCACGGTGGGCGGGCATACCCAGCTCGATGGCGCGGTGATTGCCAGCACAGGTTCTGCGGATAAAAACAGCCTCGACACCGGCACGTTAGGCTTCAGCGACATCGGCAATAAAGCGGAATACAGCACCGAACACCAGGGCGCAGGCATCAGCACCGGTGGGACTGTTGCAGAGAACTTTATCGGCAATATGGCGAACGGCGTGCTGGTGGGTGCAGGCGGTGAAGGTGAGGCATCAGGCACCACGAAAGCGGCGATTTCTGCGGGCACCATCAACATCCGCGATACCGAAAACCAGCAGCAGGACGTGGCGGATTTAAGCCGTGATGCGGAACATGCCAACGGCAGCATCAGCCCTATCTTTGATAAAGAGAAAGAGCAGAAGCGGCTGGAAATCGCGCAGGCGCTGGGGGACGCAGGCAGTCAGGCGGCAGATATTGCGCGGACGGCGGGTGAGATTAAAGCGATAAGTGCAGGCAAGACAGAGCTGGCAGAAAAAGGCATAACCCCGCCGGGCAAAGAAGGAACAAAAGAGCAATGGGATGCCTACACTGCGGCGCTGAAAGAGACCGGCAGCTACAAAGATACCCAGAAACAGTACGGTACCGGAAGTGATATCCAGCAAGGTATCAGCGCAGCGACGATGGCACTTCAGGGGCTGGCGGGCGGTGATATGGCAGCAGCACTGGCAGGCGGTGCGGCTCCGTATCTGGCGGAGCAAATCAAGAAACAGGTCGGCGAAGACAACGCTGCCGCCAATGCCATCGCCCACGCCATTGTCGGCGGTGTGATCGCAGAGCTACAGGGACGTGACGCCGCTGCGGGTGCGGCAGGTGCCGCTACCGGTGAGCTAATCGCCCAGGCACTTTATCCGGGCGTGAAACGCGAAGATCTGACGGAGAACGAAAAGCAGAAAATCGTGGCGCTGAGTACGTTAGCTGCGGGTCTGGCGGGTGGAATTGCGGGTGATGATACGGCGGGTGTTATTGCTGGGGCGCAGGGTGGGAAGAATACGGTTGAGAATAATTATCTGAGTTTTGATCAGGCGCGTGCGTTCGATAAGGAAATGACAGAGTGCAGGGCTTCTGGTCGTGATTGTTCAGACACCATCCGTAAATACGATGTGTTAAACAAAGAGAATCGAGCGGATATGCAGATACAGGTCGCAGAAGATCCATTAACGGCACTCGCTGGTCAAACTAAGTGGAATATTGAGGGTGGCCTTGCCGCAGGTGAGCGTCCTGACTGGCTATACGGATCATTGGAGAATGATGATGTCAAAATATATGTTCTGGATAATAATAGTTATGATTTGAATTATCTGAATGGCAACACCAACATGGGTAATAAAGGGCTGGCCTTCATAGGTGAACCTGAAAATTTCTGGGGTATAGTTGCTGGCGGTGGATCCTTATTTACATCCTCTGCAACCTTCGGAAATAAGTTGATCGGTGCAGGGTTGAGCTATGGAGCTAATGGCGGGGTTCAACTTCTGAATGGTAATACCGGTGATAAATTTGATTATCTGAGCTTTGTCACATCGGGAATTACTGGCGCTGCAGGGGTTGGTAAGTCACTGAACTCAAATTTAATGATTAATGTTGGTAACGCGTATTTTACCAGTCAGCTTTCAGGGCAGGATTCAAAGGCTGCCATGATGGGTGCAGCGGCAGGTACGGGTATTGGTTTTGGTATTGGTTCAGGTATTACTAATCAAATGGAAAGTCGGGCAATCAAAGATTACTTTGGTATGTCAGCCAGTAGTAATGCCCTTAAATATACAGAGAATACTTTTAGCTATGGATTGATTTTTAAAGGTGGGGAAATGAGTCCTCTTCCTGGGGTTTTTGGAGGAACAGCGGGTGCTTTCGGCCTAGAGTATAGCGGTTCGGTTATAAATCAAGAGATACTGAAGAGGAATAAGCAATGAAACATCCATTAACATTCCTACTGCTCATGATCTTTATTTGGTGTTTTATGATTTCTTGTATTGGTTTTTTCATTGAGTGGTTATTAACAGATAAAACAATTCTCCAGCTTAACTGGGTTCGCATTATTAAAAATGGAGGAGTGATAGGCTGTATGCTCGGTATAGGGAACTGGCTTATGTTTCGATTTAATTTACACCAACTCAGGTAAATATAAATACCTGCTTTGATCGAGATTTTGTCTGTAATCCAGCAAGGTATCACGCAGCAACTATGGCGCTTCAGGGACAGTACGGCTCCGTATCTGGCGGAGCAAATCAAGAAGCAGGTCGGCGAAGATAACGCTGCCGCCAATGCTATCGCCCATGCGATTGTCGGCGGTGTGATCGCAGAGCTACAGGGACGTGATGCCGCTGCGGGTGCGGCAGGTGCCGCTACCGGTGAGCTAATCGCCCAGGTGCTTTATCCGGGCGTGAAATGCGAAGATCTGACGGAGAACGAAAAGCAGAAAATCGTGGCGCTGAGTACGCTGGCTGCGGGGCTGGCGGGCGGAATTGCAGGTGATGATACAGAAAGTGCTGTTGCGGGTGGTCAGGCAGGTAAGAATGCGACGGAATACAATCACTTTAATCTGCCTTCAGGGATGATGGATTATATTGATACAGCAGGCTCATGGAATCAGTTTGCTGTAGATAATAATCTCTCGCCCGAGCAGACACAGGCAGGGCTGGATAAAATAGCGAAAGGGGATTTGCCGGAAGGGGCGAATATCACCAAAGCGATAGTCGAAGGCTATCAGGATGGCGTATTTATGGCCGGTGCGTTTTATCTTGGTCCGACAATAGCCATAGGAAAAGGCATTGCCGGTGCGGTGATTGGCGGAGGGGCTAATTCTGCATTCCAGTATATAAATATGGCACCCGATGGTGAGTTCAGTTATTACAGTGCAGCGGTTGCGGCAGGAGCAGGTTATCTGGCTCCGGGTTATAAAATCGGCGAAAATACGCTGATTAATATGGGCGGCGCATTTATGACGGATGGACCGAGTTTGTCTGGTCAGGGCGGAGCCATTGCGGGTTCTGTGTTCGGCGGGGGATTTGGGAAATATGCGCCGATCGGGGTTGGTAAGGTTATTGATGGTAATTTACCTGGGTTTATTTACGATGCAGGTGGAGCGTTTACATTTGAATATATAAACTCTGTAACGAAAGAAGTGATGATCAATAAGGATAATAAATGAAAAATAAATTAACAATTTCAACCCTTATCCTGATGACATTTTATTTTTTTATTTGCTTTTTATTTTTGGGGTTGCTTATTAGAATTACGATCGAATTTTATTATACTGGAACAGTAGATTTTAATTTAAATAAATTTATACATCTGGTTAAAATGAGTAGCGTTCCTAGTTTGTCAATAACTCTGGCAGCCTTCATCTTCAATAAAATCGATGAATACAATGGCCGCAAAAAGCCTCCAGTCGATAGTGATAAGTGATAAGTGATAAGTGATCCTTTAAGAGATCCTTTAAGAGATCCCGTCGATTTGGCCAGGATCTCTTATCAACCGGCCATGTGGAGTCATTGTCCAGAAGACCATCAAGAAATTTTCTAATGACTGAAATAATTTTACTTTTAACTACATAAAAAAGGATTTTTCTATGAAATGGACTTGTATTAAATGTGACGCACCAATATCTCAGCACAAGGAATACTGCCCTGCGTGTGAAGAAAAACGCTACAGAAAAATCGGTGGTTTTCTATTTATTCCACTTTTTAATTTATTTTATTTAGGTGTGGTTTATTTTATAAGTGCGGCAGGGAATATAATAATCATAAATGAAAGTTATACCATGATGATAAGCACTCATAAACTGTACTTCTTAATGGCATTAGTTGCTAATAGCGTACTGTTCTTTATGATTATCTATGTGATCTCCATTTTCTTAAGAAAGAAAAAATCACTCCCCAAACTTTTCATTTTTCTTATTATAAGCACTGTTGCCATACCCTGTTTAGACCAGATGAGCGCTGTTAATATTTTTGATGGATACAAAATTGGTTTTGAACAAATAATGCCAATAGTCAGGGCTTTAGTGTTCGCTATCATTTGGTCTTTATATTTTTTAAAGTCAGTCAGGGTTAAGAAAACTTTCATTTATTCATAGTGATTTAGTATATGTACTTAATTACAGATAATAATCCATTCCACCACGAGATGAACGAAGAAGGCACCACTCACAGTCAAAGTTTCAACACTTTGGACAGTGCGGTGACGACAGCACAGTCGGTGAGTGACGAAAGTGACGACCGGCTGGCGGGTGGTTTAACCGGAGACAGTACGGCAGACGGTATGACAGGCGCGATAGCAGGAAACACGACGGTGAACAACAACCTGTTAGGTGGTGGTACGGAAGTGGGACAAGAAGCGTGGATACGCCAGCACGGTATTGATATGGCAAGCTGCGAGTCAGCGCCTGGTTCAGCAAGTAGCCAGAAGGCGCTGAATGAACGGGATGCGGTGACTGGAGCGATGGCGACCGCAGGGCTGATTTATCTGCCGGGTGGCATGCAGGCGACAGGTGCTATTGGCGGCAGTGCGAATGCAGCAATCCAGTATGGCTTGAATGGTAAAACCAATCCTACAGATGTGCTTATAGCTACTTATGTGGGAGCATTTACGGCGAATACGGGGCTGTGGGGAACTGTGGGTTGGAATGCCGCAGGCGGTGCGACATCAAGTTATCTGAAGGGATATGATCCATTTAAGGGAGGGGCAATAAATGGCATAGCTTCAGGATTGGGCTATGGGGCCGGTAAGTTGGTTCAAGGGCCACTGGATAAGATAATTAACCAGAACTGGAGAAACTGGGAATGGACAGACATGGGGATGGGTATATCAAAACCCATGCGACTGGATCCATTACCAGGAACGGCAGGGAATATAACTGGCTCAGTGATAACTGAGTACAATAATGATCAAGCAGGGAAGAAGGTGGGAGGAAAATGAAGAAAATCTCTACCAAAAAATGGCTCATGATCTTTATTTATCTAATTTTTAGCTGTCCATTAGTTATTTTTGTTGCATCGTGTAGCACTTTACTATTGGGTGATTTATTTTTACTAATTATGTACGGTGACCCTATAGACTTTTTAGCAATTGATTTTCTCAAAATACTAAAGGCTAGTGTTGCAGGAGGAATAATTTGCGGTGCTGGCAGTTGGTGTATTTACTATTATCATTACAGGTCTTATAAGTGATTTGCAAGTGCAGATCCCAAAGCAGGGTAACACCCTGCTTTGGTTTTGCTGCGAATCAGCTTTCTTCGGCCAGATACATCTTACGCAGGTAATGCGGCACGGCATCGTCAGCATTGGATCCGATGATTTCTGCATCCGACATGGCAGCTTTCAGACGTGGCAATGAACCGCTCATCAGACAACCTTTACCGGCCATGCTCAGCATTTCCAGGTCATTCAGGCCATCACCAAAGGCGATGCAATCCTTCAGGGAATAACCCATCAGCTTGGAAACATATTCCAGCGCATGCCCTTTCGATACGCCGCCTGCCATCACTTCCAGACATACCGGCAGTGAGAAGCTGACATTCACACGGTCGCCCCAGCGCGCATTGATCGCTTCTTCCAGTGGCAACAGTTTTTCATGATCTTCACAGGTGAAATACACTTTGCAGATACCGTCAGTTTCCAGCAAACCCGGTTCATACAGTTTGTATTTGAAAACGGATTCGCGGAAAAAATCATCCTGATCGGCGCGGTCACGGTTCATGTACCAGTCATCGTTGCGATAAACGTTGGTCAGAATATCCGGATTGTTATGCATGATGCCGAACAGGTCTCTGGCGATGTCTTCATCCAGATTGTGCGAGAAAATCAGGTCACCGTCGGTGTTATGCACGCGCGCACCGTTGGAGGTGATCATGTACGCACTGATTTCCAGATTGTCGCGCATCTGCGCTACATCGATATGGTGACGCCCGGTGGCGAACACGAAATGCACGTCGCGCTGGGTCAGCAATTTCAGCGTCTCTTTGGCGAACGGGCTCAGGGTATGATCAGGTGATAGCAGCGTGCCATCTAAATCGGAAGCAACAACATGGTACATAGCGTTAGGTTCTAACCTCTGATGGAGTTGTGCGCGGCGAACCGCGGATTAATGCTGTCGCGCAAAAAAGCGCATGATAGCGTCCAGCGCCTGTGCCCTCAGGTCGTCCCGTTCAAACAGGATCTCATGGCGCGCGCCTTCAATGACCAGCGGTTTTTCCCCTTCACAAGGGTGTCCCGCAACGGCCATGGCCTGACAAAAAGCAAGATGGGACCGGTTATCCACCACACGGTCTTCGCTCGCCTGCAATAACAGAACAGGGGTGGTGATTTTTTCGGCTTCTTTCAGGATATGCATCCCCGCCTCAATCCCTTCACGTACCCAATGATAGGTTGGCCCGCCGACCTGCAGCTCAGGGTAATCGGCATAAAAACGCAGATTACGGCGATAACGCTCACGGCTGTGTGTCAGGCGGTTGACCACAAACGGTAATGGCCGCCAGTGACCGGTGCCCAGCGCATAGCCGTCACGGCGTAGCGGACGATTCTCCGCCCAGTTGAGGATCCGGCGGGAAATCCAGCCCGGCATGGGCAAATAAATGCCGGTCATCGGCGCGAGTAACGCCGCTGCATCAAACTTGCCCGGATTTTTCGCCAGAAACAGCGCCAGGATCGCACCGCCCATGGAGTGTGCCAGCGCGAACTTTTTCGCGTACTGACGTGGGGCAATCTCCAGCTGATAAAAGCTTTCGAAATCCTCAACATAATCGTCAAAATGCTTAACGTGGCCACAATGCGGATCGTCGAGCATACGCCCGGAACGCCCCTGACCACGGTGATCGACAATCATGACATCGTAGCCGCAATGGAATAAATCGTAGGCTACTTCAGGATATTTTACGTAGCTTTCTATACGACCCGGTGACACCACGATGACTTTATCATGCGCGGAGGAACAGAACCGGACATAGCGGATCGGGACATCGTCAACGCCGCTAAACTCGCCTTCTTCGCGCGTACGCCAGAAATCCAGCAAAGGTCCGGTCGCAAAGGCGGAAAACTCCTTCTCTCGTGTTAACCACTTCCCAAAATTCACAGGCATTCAATGATCCAAAGTCGTCAGGCAGGGAGGAGGAAAAGTGTTATTTGTGAGTTATAGCGCAATTATAAACAATGGCGTATTGTGCCATAAAACAACATAAAACGTATTCAGGGAGTCTCGCAATGACACTTGACTGGTGGTTAACCTACCTGCTCACCACTTCTATTTTAAGTTTATCCCCCGGTTCCGGCGCGATTAATACGATGAGTACGGGCATCAGCCACGGCTATCGCGGTGCGGTGGCGTCCATCGCCGGGTTACAGCTCGGTTTAACCATCCACATCGTGCTGGTCGGTATCGGGCTGGGCGCACTGATCTCATCATCGCTGATGGCCTTTGAAATTCTCAAATGGCTGGGTGCGGCGTACTTAATCTGGCTGGGTATTTGCCAGTGGCGTTCTGCCGGTGCGATTGATCTGAGCGCGCTCGCCAGCAGTATGCCACGTCGCCGTTTATTCAAACGCGCCATCCTGGTGAACCTGACCAATCCAAAAAGCATTGTGTTTCTGGCCGCGTTATTCCCGCAGTTTATCATTGCGCACCAACCTCAGGCTGCACAATACGTGGTACTGGGCGTGACCACCGTCGTTGTCGATATTATTGTGATGATCGGTTACGCCACGCTGGCCACGCGCATCGCCGGCTGGGTGAAAGCCCCGAAACAAATGCAGTTGCTGAACCGCATTTTCGGCTCGCTGTTTATGCTGGTGGGTGTGTTACTGGCAAGTGCGCGGAAGGTTTAACGCCGCAAAATGCAAAAAGGGTTCGGCATCAACCGAACCCTTTTTTATGCGCAAAATGCGTTGATTAACGATTCACGATAAGCGCAACACCAAAGCCTGCAAACACCACGCCTGCCACGCCATCGATCCATTTTGCTAAACGCTGATAGCCGCGACGCATTTTCGGCAGGGCAAAAACCAGCGCCACTAGCGAGAACCAGGCCAGGGTTTCCACCACAATCAGCAGAAATATACCCAGACGCTCGCCACCGCTGACACTGTCGCCAACGAACATAGAGAACACGCTGCCGAAGTAAATAACAGCTTTAGGATTCGAAAGATTGGTCAGCAGCCCGCGCATAAACGTGCGGCCACGGGCAGGCAGCGTTACAGGAGTGTCGTCGCCGTTTTGTTTTTTAGCACGTGCTGATTTCATCAACTGCCAGCCCATCCAGCACAGATAGAGGCCGCCACCGACGGTGATGATCTGATGCAGCCAGGCCATTTTTTGCAGAATTAAATGTAATCCCATCAGCGCAACCGCTGCCCACACCAGTACGCCGAGCGTAATACCAATCACGCCCATCATGGCTTCTTTACGCGACCGGCTGGCGGCGGTTTGTGAAACAAAGAAGAAGTCCGGCCCCGGACTCATCAGCGCGATCAGATGAACCATCGCAACCGTCAGGAATAGCATCAGCATGATTAACTCTCTGTGTTATGTGTAGGAAACAGAATTCTTATTCGTCGCCGTTATCGATGTGATCGCGGATCATCGCCATAAATGGCCTGCCGAATTTCTCCAGCTTACGCTGACCAACACCCGTGATGTCCAGCAAATCGCTCGCGCTGACGGGCAGATGTTCAGCCATTTCCAGCAGCGTCGTGTCGTTAAATACCACGTACGGCGGCACATTATTGTCATCCGCCAGTGACTTACGCAGTTTACGCAATTTAGCAAACAACTTACGATCGTAATTCCCGCCGTAAGTTTTCTGGCTGGCACTGCTTTTAATTTTGAGCGTCTGAATACGCGGCACGGCCAACTGCAACGGGATTTCGCCCCGTAAAACCGGACGCGCCGATTCCGTCAGTTGTAACGCCGAGTGCATGGCAATATTTTGCGTAATCAGCCCGAGGTGGATCAGCTGGCGTACCACGCTGGTCCAGTGTTCGTTGCTGTGTTCTTTGCCGATGCCGTACACAGTCAGCTTGTCGTGGCCGTATTCGCGGATACGCTGGTTGTTCGAACCGCGCAGCACTTCGACCACATACCCTAAGCCAAAACGTTGTCCGACGCGCGCAACGACCGACAACGCTTTCTGCGCATCCAGCAAACCGTCATAGCGTTTTGGCGGGTCAAGGCACACATCGCAGTTACCGCAGGCGTTCTGTTTGCCTTCACCGAAGTAATTGAGCAGCACCAGACGGCGGCAGGTTTGCGCTTCCGCAAACGCATTCATGGCATTCAGCTTATGGCGTTCAACATCCTGCTGAGCGCCCGCCGGTTTCTCTTCCAGACAGCGGCGCAGCCAGGCCATATCAGCCGGATCGTAAAGCAGCACCGCTTCGGCAGGCAGGCCGTCACGCCCTGCCCGGCCCGTTTCCTGATAATAAGACTCGATGGTGCGTGGAATATCAAAGTGCACCACAAAAC
This sequence comes from Rahnella sp. CJA17(1/100), assembly GCF_963881615.1. NCBI lineage: Bacteria > Pseudomonadati > Pseudomonadota > Gammaproteobacteria > Enterobacterales > Yersiniaceae > Rahnella > Rahnella sp. CJA17(1/100). The sequence goes on from NZ_CAWOJA010000008.1 coordinate 42,653, forward strand.
GCACGTTAGGTTTGTTGATGCCCATCCCGAAGGCGACGGTGGCGACCACAATTTGCAGGTCGTCGCGCTGGAAACCTTCCTGCACGCGGGCGCGGGTGTCGTTATCCAGCCCGGCGTGATACGCGCCGACGCTCAGCCCGCGGCTTTGCAGACGGGCGGCTGTGTCTTCCACTTTGGCACGGCTGTTACAGTAAATAATGCCGCTTTTACCGCGCTGATCCTGCACAAAGCGGATCAGTTGATCGAGCGGCTTAAATTTTTCCACCAGCGTGTAACGGATATTCGGACGATCGAAACTGCTGACCTGAATCAGCGGATCGTTCAGTTCCAGCAGGCGGACGATATCGTTACGGGTGGCTTCATCGGCGGTCGCGGTCAGGGCGATCACCGGCAGTTGCGGATAACGCAGTTTCAGCTGGCCGAGCGCGCGATATTCCGGGCGGAAATCGTGGCCCCATTGGGAAATACAGTGGGCTTCATCCACGGCAAGCATCGCCGGATTCCACTGTTGCAGCTGCTCGAGGAAATCGCCCATCATCAGGCGTTCCGGCGCGATATACAGCATTTTGATACGTCCCGCACGGCAACCGGCCATCACTTCCAGCTGTTGCTCACGGGTTTGCGTTGAGTTCAGGCAACCGGCTTCAACGCCTGCGGCCATCAGCTGGTCGACCTGATCTTTCATCAGCGAGATGAGCGGCGAAACAACCAGCGTCAGGCCGTCCATCACCAGCGCGGGAATTTGATAGCACAGCGATTTACCGCCGCCTGTTGGCATCACTACCAGACAATCCCGGCCAGAAAGGGCGGTATTGATGATAGTTTGCTGGCCTGGTCTGAATTGCTGATAGCCGAAGGTATCGCGTAATACCTGATGAGCCAGCTCTTCTTTGTTTATCACTGCCGCCGTAGACACTCAATTCCCCAACTGTTCAAACCACCCGGCTAAGCCCTAAAGCCGCCGGGGCTGTACTGCACCGACATAATATACCCTAAATAATTCCGGGTGCGGCCAACGCAACTGCAACCAGAAGTATGGCGCAATTACATGATGTCGTTAAGCATGATACCCACACCGATACGGGTCTGCTTATGGTTGTAGTCGATCAATGACTCGCCGTAGCCGCTGAATACCTGAGTATAGAAGCGGACCTGTTTGGAAATCGGGTAGCTCCAGCCAGTCGTCGCACCGCCGTAACCGGTATTCCAGTTGTAACGGCTTTCCACGCTGAACACGCTGTCACCCCACGCATAACCGACTTTCAGGCGGTAATAACCCATGTATTTGTTGATGTCCGGGTTATCGTCGTTTTCATCGCTTTCAGGGATGCGGTACCACGGTTTTAAATCCACCTGCCAGTTACCGTTTTGCGCCATGAAACGGGCATACACGCGGTTCCAGCTGCGGGACGTCGGATCTGAGCGGCCGTTAGACTGATGACTGACACCATATTCTGCTTCGCGCAATGTCCAGCCGAGGAAATCGTAATCCGTTGCCCAGGCGAGGAAAAGCTGTGGCTCGTAGTTGGTCTCACGAAAAGGTGAAGACTCGCCGCTGTTGGAAAGCTGCCAGAATGATTTTTGCGTGTAAGACGCGCCGAGCACCGAGTTATCACCCGCAATTCCACGCCACAACGGGAACGCCAGGCTGAGCTGGAACTCAACTTCATCATGACGTGCTTTATCTGCCCAGTCGTAAGACTGAATGGCTTTCTTGTTGATATTGCTGGTATCAGTGTAAATCAGGTAGTTTTGTTCGTAAGGATATAATGTGAACGGGTTGTCGTGCTCCTGCAACATATTCGCAATAATACTTCCGCGTACCGCAGGTTTATCATGCACTTCCTGCACAGTGGCCTCTGCGGCGTGTCCCAGCATTGGCATCGCCAGCATGGCGGCTCCGACAGCCCAATTTTTACGCATTATTCCTTACCCTCACCCTAAAGTTATCGACTGATTATTTTTGAAAATATGCCGTCTGCCCGGCCAACCACGCGCTGACTAAAATCCGGAAATCTCAAAGCAGGGCATTTTACACACAAATACATTTCTAGATGAGTACTGAATACATTTATCCTTCGCTGTGTAGAAATCCTTCCTGCCCGCACCTAAAATCAACACTTCGTTAACTTTTTCGGCGAACATACTGTCCACTCGTTTTCGTCAGGAATTTATTCATGTCTGCTTCATCTCTCAGCCACGAGGCCGCCCTGCAACTGATCGGCAATATTTTCGTTTACGATATGCCGTTTAACCGCGAACTGGGCCTCGAGCTGAAACGTCTCGACTGCGACTACGCAGAGTTAAAATTTACCAACCAGACAAAACTGGTGGGCAATGCCGCACAAAAAATCCTGCACGGCGGCGTAATTGCTGCGGTGCTGGATGTCGCCGCCGGTCTGGTCTGTGTGACCAGTTCACTGATCCGCCGCGACAAACCTGATCACCCGTTACTGGAAGCCGAAATGCGTCAGCGTTTATCCAAAATGGGCACCATCGATTTACGCGTTGATTACCTGCGTCCGGGCCGTGGCGAGTATTTTATTGCCTCCGCCAGCCTGATCCGTGCCGGGAACAAAGTCTCCGTGGCGCGCGTGGATTTACACAGCGACACGGGCATTCACATCGCGACCACTACGGCGACCTATATGGTGGGCTGAGATCAGGTAAAATCCGCTTCTTTCCTTACTCTTTTTTCAGGTACCCACATGGACGCACACCGTACCCGGCAAGGTGTTATTTTTGCCTTTATCGCCTATCTGATCTGGGGGATCGCGCCGGCGTATTTCAAGCTCATCAAACAGGTTCCGGCGGATGAAATTCTGACTCACCGGGTGATCTGGTCTTTCTTCTTTATGTTAGTGCTGCTCTCCGTCAGCCGCAGCTGGGGCGATGTCCGCCGGGTATTGGCACAACCGAAGAAAATCGGCATGTTACTGATTACCGCCCTGCTTGTCGGTGGGAACTGGCTGATTTTTATTTGGGCAATTAATCATAATCACATTCTGGAAGCCAGCCTCGGCTACTTTATCAATCCGCTGGTGAATGTGGTGCTTGGCATGCTGTTTTTGCGTGAACGATTCCGAAGTTTGCAATGGTTCGCCGTGGCGCTGGCTTTCGCCGGGGTGCTGGTGCAGGTGTGGGTATTTGGTTCCGTGCCGGTCATCGCCATCGGGCTGTCCCTGACATTCGCCTTCTATGGCCTGCTGCGTAAAAAAATAGGCGTGGATTCGCAAACCGGGATGCTGATTGAAACCCTCTGGTTACTGCCGGTGGCCGGGATTTATCTGTTCTTTATTGCCCACAGCCAGACCAGCAATCTGGCAGCGAATCCGTGGTCTCTGGATTTATTGCTGATGGCGGCCGGGATTATCACCACCATTCCGCTACTGTTCTTTACCGCCGCCGCTGCCCGGCTGAAGCTCTCCACGATGGGCTTTTTCCAGTATCTCGGGCCAACGCTGATGTTCCTGCTGGCCGTGGTGTTTTACGGTGAAACCGTCAACACCTCACAACTTATCACCTTCGGCTTTATCTGGGTGGGACTGCTGTGCTTTATCGGCGATGCGCTCTATACGCAGGGCCGTTTACGACGAGGAAGAAGCGGACACAGCGCTGCGTGAGATAAAGCGCGCCATCGCGGGGCCAGTTGCCAGGATGGTGATCAGACGCAGCGTCTGCATCGCCATCACAAAACCTAAATCGGCGTGGCTGCCTGCCGCAATAATCGCCACGGTGTCCAGCCCGCCCGGGCTGGTCGCCAGATAAGCCGTCAGCATATCGACGTGCAAAAGTTTGGTCAGCACCCATGCCATGCCCCCGCAAATCAGCATCAGCCCGATAATCGAGGCAATCATCTGAGGCAGCGTACGTAAAGCCAGTTTGAAAATCGGACGTGTAAAGCGCAGCCCGACACTCCAGCCAATCAGCGTGTACGCTATCGCCAGCAGCCATTCCGGCACTTCTAAGGTCACCGTTCCGGTGGAATGCAAAACCGCGCCGACAATGGCCGGAAGCAGCAGCGCGCCGGAAGGGATACGCAGGCGCGGCCCCAGCCAGACACCGGCTACTGCCAGAAATAGCGTGGCAAAGAAACGCCAGGTGAGCGGCGGAAACCAGACCACTGCCGCCGCCAGCGATGCGCTGTCGCCCATAGCCATACGCGCAACAAATGCGGCAGCCGTGGCAACAAACAACACGCGCAGATACTGCATAAACGCCACCAGACGGACATCCGCACCGAAATCACCGGCCATCGCGACCATGGCGCTGGCACCGCCAGGTGATGAACCCCACGCGCCGGTCGGGCCGGGTAACTGGCTAAAACGTACCAGCAACCAGCCGGAAAGTCCGCTGGCAAGCAGTGTCGCCACCAGCACCATCAGCACCAGCGGCCAGTCATTGAGTAACGGCGGCAGAATCGAGGGCGACAGACTTTGCGCGATCATACAGCCCAAAATGCCCTGCGATATTTTGAAGAACAGCGGATGAATACGCACGCTGGCACCCAATAAACCCATGACGACGCCGACAATCATCGGCCCGAGCAGGAGCGCAGCGGGAACGTGGAAGGTCTGAAAAATAATGCCCAGAATCAGTGAGGAAACGACGAGGATAAACCACTGCCCCGCCGGAACCATCCTTTCCATCAGCATGGTCGGTTATAACCAGTTTTTACGTTTGAAGTACAGGTAAGGCGCCAGCCCGGCGAGGATCATCAGCGCAATCGCGCCCGGATAACCGAATGACCATTTCAGTTCCGGCATGAATTCAAAGTTCATCCCGTAACTGGAAGCCACCAGCGTTGGCGGCAGGAACACCACCGAAACCACCGAGAAAATCTTAATAATGCGGTTCTGTTCGATGTTAATAAAACCCATCGCCGCCTGCATCAGAAAGTTAACTTTCTGGAACAGGGATTCGTTGTGTGGCAACAGGGATTCGATATCGCGTAATACTTCACGCGCCTGCTCAAGCTGACCTGCGGGTAAACGAGCCTTACGCACCAGGAAATTCAGCGCGCGCTGGGTATCCATCAGACATAAACGCACTTTCCAGCCGATATCTTCCAGTTCTGCCAGCGTGGAAAGTGCAGCATCGTATTCGTCGCCCTGATGCCCTTCCATGATCACCCGGCTGAGTTTTTCCAGATCACTGTAGATATTTTCAATTTCATCCGCCAGTTGCTCTATTTTAGTTTCGAACAAATCCAGCAGCAGTTCATAGGCGTTGCCGTCAACCAGCGTCTGGTTGCGGGCACGCATACGGTAGAGACGAAATGCCGGTAATTCGCGCTCACGCAGGGTATACAGACGACCTTCGCGCACGGTAAATGCCACGGTGCTGTTGCCGGCATGATCTTCGGCATCTTCATAGTAAAAGAAGGAGTGAATGTGCAGGCCGTCTTCATCTTCAAAGAAACGTGCAGAAGCTTCGATGTCGTCCAGTTCAGGACGTGTCGCCAGGCTTTGCCCTAATTCACTTTGAACGCGCTCACGCTCCAGCTCGTCAGGTTCGACCAAATCCACCCACAATGAGGTTTTGAGATCGTCTGACTCGTCCAGCTCTAAACGGGATAAGCGGCTGTTTTCTAATTTAAAAGCACTCAGCATGTGCCCGTTCTCCCAAAAATGACAGAAAGTGGACAACGCGTTGAAGCACAGAAAATCACGGGGTGAGAATTGTCACCGGCGTAATTCAGACCAAATTCAGATCTGACTCACAGCGACAGAACGGGGGTCGCTGACAACCACTAAGGCCATCAGCAAAGAGGAGGGCCTTAGAAGTGGTACCTAATGAACAGGTTATTGAGCCAGTATCTACTGGGTGTGTCCAAGGCGAAGTTCCTCATTGATAATAGTGCGCGCATGTTACGCCGGGAATAAAAAGACTGTCAACCGCGAACAAATCTATTCTGGCAACATTTATGCATAAATTTCAGGCTGGCCTGATAACCTTACCGGCTTATCGGATGGCGCTTTTTTGGCTACACTCAATGCCCTGATCTCCCCTCACTTTTCAGATACCCAAAATGATTAAGCAGATAAACCAAGATACGTTATGCGACCTGATCACCAAGGCGGCGCATTCACCGCGACTGCGTCAAAATCTGAATATGCATCCGGCGCCTGAAGATGACGTTCAGCGTCTGGCCATCGCCATGGAACCCGGCACTTATGTGCGCATTCACCGCCATCCACACACCTGGGAAATGCTGACCGCGCTGCGTGGTCGCTTTCTGGTACTGATTTACGATAACAGCGGCGAAGTCACCGACCGCCTGTGGCTCGGCGCAGAAACCCGTCTGCTGGAAATCCCGGCCAATACCTGGCACAGCGTGCTATCTCTCGACGAAGGCGGCGTGATTTTTGAAGTGAAACACGGTGCGTATCAGCCAGTTCAGGAACAGGATTATCTGCCAGGCACCCCGCCGGAAGGCGAAGCAGGCGTAAAAGAAACGCTGGAATGGTATGCGAAAGCCGAAGTGGGTGAAACTTTTAGCCTCTGACCTTTCGGCTCCTCCCCCTGCGAAGGGGGAGGATGGGAGGGGGTTTTACAGACAAAACAGGAGATTAAGCGCGCTTAAACGTTGGTTTTTGACCTTAATACCCCACCCCAACCCTCCCCTTCGCAGGGGAGGGAGTTAAAAATCAGACTGCTTCGAGGCGAGCGTAGGCGGCGACGAGCCACTTAATCCCTTCGCCCGGGAACGCCACTTGTAACCGGCTGTGTTCGCCGCTGCCTTCCATATTGACGATAGTACCTTCGCCGAATTTAGGATGCACAACGCGCTGGCCGAGTTTGAAGCCGGTGTCGCTGACGCTGGTTGGCGTGCCGACGCTGCGGTTGCTCATCGGGCGTGACACACTGGCGCGCATCCTGACTTCTTCGACACAATCTTCCGGCAGTTCGCCGACAAAACGTGACGGGCGATGAGACACTTCTTTGCCGTATAAACGGCGGGTTTCCGCGTAGGTCAGGGTCAATTTTTGCATAGCGCGGGTGACGCCGACATAGGCCAGACGGCGTTCTTCTTCCAGACGTCCGCCTTCTTCCAGCGACATCTGGCTCGGGAACATGCCCTCTTCCATGCCGACGATAAACACCTGCGGGAACTCCAGCCCTTTCGCCGAGTGTAGTGTCATTAACTGCGTCGCATCCTGATTGGCATCCGCCTGCCCTTCGCCCGCTTCCAGCGCGGCATGCGACAGAAACGCCTGCAGCGGCATCAGATCTTCGTCTTCATCCTGATAGCTGAACTGGCGTGTTGCTGTCACCAGTTCCTCTAAGTTTTCGATTCGCGCCTGCCCTTTTTCGCCTTTTTCCTGCTCATACATGATGAACAGGCCGGAATCTTTAATCACCCGGTCAGTCTGCACGTGCAGCGGCATATCTGAGGTTTCATGCGCCAGTGCGTCAACCAGTTCGGTGAAGCGTTGCAGTGAAGATGCCGCACGACCTGCCAGCACTTTTTCCTGCAACAGCGCGCGGGTGGCCTGCCACATGGTCATCTGACGATCACGTGCTGTCTGGCGCACCACATCCAGCGTGCGGTCGCCGATGCCGCGCGTCGGTGTGTTCACCACGCGCTCAAAAGCGGCATCGTCATTGCGGTTCGACATCAATCGCAGATACGCCAGCGCATCTTTGATTTCCTGACGGTCGAAGAACCGCTGACCGCCATAAATACGGTATGGCATCGCCATCTGCAATAAGGCTTCTTCCAGCACACGCGACTGGGCGTTGCTGCGGTAAAGAATGGCGCAATCTTTCAGCGCACCGCCGTTGTCCTGCCAGGTTTTGATGCGGTTAACCACAAAGCGCGATTCATCCAGTTCGTTGAACGCGCAATAGAGTGAAATCGGTTCGCCTTCGCCGTCCTCGGTCCACAGGTTCTTACCCATACGGCCATTGTTGTTTTCAATCAGTGAGTTGGCGGCTTTCAGGATAGTGCTGGTTGAACGGTAGTTCTGCTCCAGACGGATGGTTTGTGCATTCGGGAAATCTTTCAGGAAGCGCTGGATGTTTTCAACCTGCGCACCGCGCCAGCCGTAAATCGACTGGTCATCATCACCCACGATCATCACATTATTGTTGTCACCTGCCAGCAGGCGGATCCACGCGTACTGAATGCTGTTGGTGTCCTGGAATTCGTCCACCATCAGGTTGGTAAAACGTTCGCGGTAATGCTGCAAAATATGTGGCTTGTTCAGCCAGAGTTCGTGGGCGCGCAGCAATAACTCAGCAAAATCCACCAGCCCGGCACGATCACAAGCTTCCTGATAGGCCTGATAAATGCGTAACCAGGTCGCTTCAACGGGATTGTTGTAGGTTTCGACATGCTGCGGGCGCAGACCTTCGTCTTTTTTGCCGTTGATGTACCACATCGCCTGACGCGGGGGCCATTGTTTATCGTCGATGTTCAGGGCTTTGATCAGGCGTTTGATCAGACGTATCTGGTCATCACTGTCGAGGATCTGGAAATCCTGTGGCAAATTGGCGTCTAAATGGTGTGCACGCAGCAAACGGTGCGCGAGGCCGTGGAAGGTACCAATCCACATGCCGCCCTGACTGGTGCCGATCAGCTGGTCGATACGGTGGCGCATTTCTGCCGCCGCTTTATTGGTAAATGTGACGGCCATAATAGAATACGGCGAGCACTTTTCTACCGCCAGCAACCACGCAATGCGGTGAACCAGCACGCGGGTTTTGCCACTGCCTGCCCCGGCCAGCACCAACAGATTGCTGCGCGGCGCGGCCACGGCTTCACGTTGTTTTTCATTCAGGCTGTCGAGCAGGTCAGAAACGTCCATAGGCACCGTTTGTCAGATGAGAAAAGCACTCACGCGAAAATTATCGCCGCGAATGCATTTCCACTGTGAATTTATACAGAGTAATTTAAGAAGGGATTATAGCAATGCTGTCAGCGATGCCAACTGCGAAATCTCAATATGCGGTAACAGACGGGCATCGTTAATGTGCATCAGGTCGCCTTCGCGCAAATTAATCCAGCATGATTGCATCCCGCAACGCACCGCGCCCGCGACGTCTGTCGTCAGGTCATCGCCCACATGCAGAATGTTTTCCAGCGGGATATCCAGCTTCATCGACGTTTTTTTATACATGTCGGCGTAAGGTTTGGCACGGCCATGATCGCCCGCCCGCAACGTAAACTGGAAATATTGTGCCAGACCACAGGCGTGCGGATCGGCATTGCCGTTGGTGATAGCAACCAGCGGCCAGCGTTCGGCCAGCGCCGCCAGCGCGTCGTGATTTTCCTGCGGAACATAAATCCTGCTGCGCCACTTCGCGAAGGTTTCCATTGTGGCTTTGGTGCCCTGCTCAGCCTCACTGCGACTCAGACCCGCGCGGGTCATCGCCAGCAAAACCGCCTGACGGCGCCATTCGGTGACGTCGTGATAAATCTCCGCGTCCTGCGCCAGTAATTCTGCACGCATCAGGCGGACAGTATCCGGTGCCATATCCGTCAGCGCCGGATGGAAACCCTGCATGAATTTCAGCGTTTCGGTATCGGTACGGCGGATAACGTCGTAATTGTCATACAGCGTGTCGTCTAAATCGAAGGTGATCGCTTCAATGCGTTTCAGCGGACGATAGAACTTCATCAGGATTTTCCTCGTTTTGCGCGGGGATGCGCGGCGTCGTAAACCGTCGCCAAATGTTGAAAGTCGAGGTGGGTATAGATTTGGGTGGTGGACAGATTCGCGTGCCCCAGCAGTTCCTGTACCGCGCGCAGATCCCCGCTGGATTCCAGCACGTGCGTGGCAAAAGAATGTCGTAGTTTATGCGGATGAATATGGCTGTTAACGCCCTGTTTCACGCCCCATTCAGCAAACCGCTTTTGCACGTTGCGCGCAGAAATACGGCTGCCTTTGCTCGACAAAAACATCGCGTCATCCTGCGGATTAAAATCAGCGCGGCGTTCCAGCCAGTGTTCGAGCCAGGTGACAGCCGTTCGCCCGATCGGCACTTTGCGCTCTTTGCTGCCTTTACCCAACACGCGCACTTCGCCGGAGGCCATATCGATATGTTTGCAGTCGATACCCACCAGTTCCGAAAGACGCAGCCCGCCGCCATACATCACTTCCAGCATCGCGCGGTCACGCACGGAAAGCGGATCATTGAGATCGATGTCCAGCAGTTTATTCACTTCATCGACATCAAGATTTTTTGGCAAATGCTTGGGTGAACGCGGCGTGGAAATGCCTTTGGCAGGATTGGCGCTTAATACGCCCTGACGCACCAGCCAGTCAAGAAAGCTGCGCAGCGAAGACATGCGCAGCGCCAGACTGGATGGCCCCAAACCGGCGCGTTTACTGCGCGCCAGTAACATGCGGACTTTTGGCGCATCGAGTTGCTGCCAGTTGGAAATACCGATCTCGCCGGAGATGGCGATCAGGGCTTCTAACTGGCGGCTGTAATTGGTGGTGGTAAGCGGGCTGAGCTGGCGTTCAACATGCAGGTAACGCAGAAACGCCTCGACTGCGGGATAGAGAGGCGATTCGGTGTGATTCATACGCGTTCGATCCAGCGTTCCAGCAGGCCAGGTAACATTTTTGCCAGTTGGTTGAGTAGCACCGTGCCCATTCCAGGCTGATAATGCTGGGGATCACGGCTGCTGAAAATCAGCACGCCCAGCTCACCCTGTTCGCCCATCAGCGACAGTGCGACGGAACCCACGGCTTTCGCCTGCGGCAATAACAGCAGTAATTCCGGACCGTTCAGGCCGCCGAGATAATGCGGCGTTTCACCCAGACGCTGGATGCGCATGGATTCAAACGCGCTGCGGCTCACCGCAAGATGCGTGAAATCTGATGGCGCGCCGATGCGCCAGCCTTCACTGAACAAGCGCACATTGGCGCCCGCCAGCCCCAGACTGCGTGCCCAGCGTTGCAGGCGGTTAAGCATATCCTGCAAACTGCTGGCCGCCGCGAGCGTGGCCTGAAGCTCGATCATCCGCCCGAACAACGCTTCGTTGACCGAAGCCTGCTCCATCAGCAATGTAATTTCTTCTTCAAGCTGGGCAATCTGATGACGCTGACGTCCGAGTTGCCATTCAACCAGCGAAATACTGCCTTTCACCGGATGCGGTACGTGCATCTGCTCGACGCTGCGCGCATTGCGAATAAAGAAATCCGGGTTTTGCAGCAGATATTGCATCACGCTGTCATCGTCGAGAGCTATTACCGGTTCAATCTGGTCATCAAGATTGTTCATAGATGAATAAATCCGTCGTAAACATGAGTGGCAGGTCCGGTCATATAAAGCGGATGACCCGGCCCTTTCCAGCGAATGTCGAGGCTGCCTCCCGGCAGTTCCACCTGAACTTCTTCTGCGAGTAAACCTTGCTGAATGCCAACCGCAACAGCCGCGCAGGCACCACTTCCGCATGCCTGTGTTTCACCGGCGCCGCGCTCATACACGCGCAATTTTACGCTTTCCGGGCTGAGGATCTGCATGAAACCGACGTTCACACGCTCAGGAAAACGGTCATGACTTTCCAGCATCGGCCCGAGAACCTCGACTTCTGCTGTCAGCACATCATCCACCTGTAATACGCAATGCGGGTTTCCCATCGACACCACACCGCAAAATACTGTGCGCTCTTCTGCACGCAGAATATAGGTCTTTTCCGGTTTCGCTGCACGGAAAGGCACCTGTTGCGGCTCGAAAACCGGCTCGCCCATGTTGACCTGCACTTCTTCATCTTCGGTGACAGTCAGCACCATGCGGCCGGTCTGCGTGCTGACGCGGATATCACGTTTGTTTGTCAGACCTTTAATGCGGACAAAGCGGGCAAAACAGCGCGCACCATTACCACACTGCGCGACTTCACTGCCGTCCGCGTTAAAAATACGGTAATGAAAGTCTAATTCGGGATCGTAAGGAGGTTCCACCACCAGTAACTGGTCAAAACCTACGCCACGGTGACGGTCAGACAAACGACGGATCAACTCGGGAGAAAAATAGACATTTTGAGTGACGGCATCAACGACCATAAAATCGTTACCCAGGCCGTGCATTTTGGAGAACTGCATAACTGACTCCGTTTACCGCTGGTCAAATCCAGTCGCGATGATCCTTTAAGAAGAGGGTTCTGCCAGCATGGCACGAAACCCCCGACAATTTGCTGGTCAATCTCTGGAGTTCGTCGTGAGGCTTTCTGGTGATACCCCTTTTTCCTGCGACGAACCATCGTTCGCCGTACCCGGAACATTGCTGGTTTTTTGCGTGGCTGATTTTTCCGGCGGTGGGAAATACAACGGCCCTTTAAGTCCGCAACCGGAGAGAGAAAAGAGTATTGTCGCGGCCAGAGACCAGCGTAAAGCGTTTTTCATTTTATGAATGCCCGTAATTCATGCGACCAAGCTCTCTATAATCGCAGGTGGATCATGAAAAGCAACAGGAATCGACAAAACCCCCGGGCACATTTTCAGGGTTTAAAGCGCAGGAAAGCCGGATAATCTGCCACATGTCCGTGATATGGACACCTTTTCTAATGCAACTGGAATTGCTGCTTCAGCCGCGAAGGTTCGACGTCGCTTTCAGGCAAGGTGGCGCAGGCGGCAGAGAGGGCATTGCTGCGAAAAGGGATCACCTGAATCCGGTCATCGAGCGACACAATTTGATAGAACTGCGGCAGGTTGAAGTTAATAAAGCTTGAGCCGTAGGTAAACCGGTCATGGGAAGACGAGTAGAACCGGCTGACATCGCGCACCAGATCCTCTTTGCTGCCTTCGCAGTGGTGATAGACCTCAACACGGTTGGATTCATCAAGAATGTAGATATTAAAGCCGATGTCATCCGAACTGTCTTCGAAGAAGAACTGAATGATCCCTTCGCTGGCGTAGCCGTCAATCACAGCGGGGAGATGCGCCTGATCGGTCTGCAATTTCACCGACAAACCGTGCAGTTTGTTGTTGGAAATCGCGCCATAGAATTCGATCGCATTCTCCAGCTTTTGCACAGAAACGCTGAGACGTTCAAAGAACAGTCCCCAGGTTTGCCCGGCAACACGCACGGCTTTGAAACGCCCGGGTTCGAGTCGTTTGCTCGACAGGCGAAGCTCAATACATTCCGACACCAGTTGCTGAATCCGCGTACGGATAAGGCCGCGTAAATGCTGACTGTAGCAGAACACTTCTACCGATTCCGGCGGTGCAGCATCCTGATGCATTTTGCCCAGGATAGTTTTCAGCGCTTCAAGCACCGCCTGTTCACCGCTGAAATGCAGCGTACGCACTTCATTCCATGAGTTGCGATAGAGCAGGTCAATACTGCCGACCATGCATTGCTGATTCTGCCCGAAACTGAAAACATCCAGCTTACGGAAATCAAAATGCACCACCTGATTGCGGAAAGCTGCGGTCGGATCGTGTTCCAGATTAACGATAATCGCTAAGTGACGAATTTCGCACGGGCTGTACAACGCTTTTGGCGTCGGTGCCGCCAGACGCAGCGGGAAGTTGTGCGAAACATCTGCCACCAGTTCGCGCAGTTTGGCGATATCACACAAGCTGCCGCTTTTAATATGCAGGCGTGTCGTGGACGTCAGTAGTCCGTTGAAATAGGCCCACGCCACCAGTTTATTCAGATAGCGGTTATATTCCAGCGGCTGGTGGCTGACGATAGATTCCATCGACGGCGACTGATTATACAGATACCAGCCGGTGCGGTTCGCCCGGCCAATCGGCACATGAATAAAGGTTAAATCGCTTTCTGACAGATCAGGTGAAATCTGCGGATTCACCAGCGTGACTTTGCCCGGCAGCGCTTCAAACGCGGCGTACAACTTACGGGTCAGCACGCCGATATCCTGCGGGCTGGCACTGACGCTTAAATTGTTGCGACGGGCAAAGCGGATCAGGTTGCGATAGCTTTGCATCATGGCATCGAGCAATTCGTTATGCGCTTCGCGCACACGCTCGATTTTCCAGTTCGCCCGGTTATCCAGCATAGCCAGACGTTCTTCATCCCATCCCCATTCAGCCACCAGTTGACTGAGAATTTCACGACGCCAGCCAACCGATGCCCGTGCACGGGAGAGTTTTTCGCAGACTTTTAAATAGAAACAACGGCGGACTAAATCAAGGCGGGTGAAATCTTCAATCTGGGTGAGATAACGGGTCACGCGGTCGAGCATCATACAATAGGAATCAAGCCCGAAGCAGACGATCTCACCCTGATGCAGGCGTTGTTTAATATCCATCGCCAGCAATTGCGTTTTAGGGTATTCCCAGGAGTATGTTTCCAGCAGCAACGTTTTGAGCACCGCTTTATAAGGAGAATCGATACTTTTATACAACTGCCACAAACTCGCGCCGAAATACTCCTCCGCTGACAGCGTACTGAGGCCACCGAGATCGAGCCATTCGTTTGGCGTCAGCGCGCCCTGCGCATACAGCGAAAGCACATATTCGTCGTAATGTGCTTCTTCTTCACCCGGCACCATATTCCATAGAATACGCTTACCGGCCAGACGCACGGCGGTACGGTAGAACTCGTCGAGCAATAAGATGTGCTGCGTTGAACCACAGTCTTCACCACCCAGGCTGCCACTTTCATTGTGGCGGAAGCGGTTTTCATCGATCAGGAAGAAGCTGACTTCTACGCCCAGCGAGGCCGCCCATTTTTCTAACAGGCTGCATTTTTGCTGTAAGCGGTTACGCTCTTCGTTATCGAGCCAGGACTGATGGCAGACCCAGATATCCAGATCAGAGCTTTGACTCTGGCCAATGGAAGAGGTGCTGCCCATGGAATACACGCCAGTGATCGGCAATTCACCTTTCACAAGAGGTTCGAGCGCGCTGCCCCATTTATCTTCAAGGTCAGTCAGGTAGGTTTGTTGGGATTCATCAGGCGTGAAAACACAGATACCATGCGGAACCTTACCTTCAAGGTATCCCGGCATCAGAGGGTGATGTTGATGTAAAAAGACAGGAAGCAGCTGGTAGACCTGTTGAAACGCAGGACCCATTGCTGCCAGTGCGCGATCTACTCGTAACTGATTGATCGCATCCAATCTTTGCTTCAATGTCTCGATGTAGAGGTACAAGACGTTTCGCCTGATTATGTGTCTGGAAAGAACCCCGTTCCTAATCCGTCATTTATCGTGATGCTTATGCTTTGAACAACCGCGATTGTGCAAATAGTTGACGAATAATTGCTGGAAACGTGATCAATTTAACACCTTGCTGTTTGACCGTAAAGAAAGTAACGCACCACAATTACTCTTCCGCTTCTCTGGATTTTACCGTCTGTTCCGAAACGGAACAAATCTCTTCAACACCCGTTAACCTTCTTTTACGAATGGCTTCTTACGCTGACAGCTTTCTATTGTCAGTGGTAGGATGGGCACAGAGACAGTTAAACGGTAACAAACATGGTAGACAAAATCATTCGAATTGCCACCCGCCAGAGCCCGCTGGCTTTGTGGCAGGCACAATATGTTCAAAGCCGGCTGATGGCCTGTCACCCCGGTTTGCAGGTGGAACTGGTTCCAATGGTGACCAAAGGCGATATCATTTTAGATACCCCGCTGGCCAAAGTGGGTGGCAAAGGTTTGTTCGTCAAAGAGCTTGAACTGGCGATGCTCGATGGCCGTGCGGATATCGCCGTGCATTCCATGAAAGACGTGCCGGTAGAGTTCCCGGAAGGTCTGGGACTGGTCACTATTTGTGAACGCGAAGACCCGCGTGATGCTTTCGTCTCCAATCAGTACGCCAGTCTGGCGGATTTGCCACAAGGCAGTATTGTCGGAACATCGAGCCTGCGCCGTCAGTGTCAGTTGCGTCAGAAACGTCCTGATCTGGTGATTCGTGATCTGCGCGGCAATGTGGGCACCCGCTTATCCAAACTCGATAACGGTGAATACGATGCCATTATTCTGGCTGTCGCTGGCCTGAAACGTCTGGGTCTGGAAAACCGCATCACTTACGCACTGACACCGGAAGAGTGTCTGCCCGCTGTAGGACAAGGTGCCGTCGGCATCGAATGCCGCCTTGACGATCAAACTACCCGCGACTTGCTGGCGCCACTGGCGCACCGTGAAACCACGTTACGTGTGCAAGCTGAACGGGCAATGAATATGCGTCTTGAAGGGGGATGTCA
The DNA here is from genome assembly GCF_963881615.1 of Rahnella sp. CJA17(1/100). Taxonomy (NCBI): domain Bacteria; kingdom Pseudomonadati; phylum Pseudomonadota; class Gammaproteobacteria; order Enterobacterales; family Yersiniaceae; genus Rahnella; species Rahnella sp. CJA17(1/100). The sequence goes on from NZ_CAWOJA010000008.1 coordinate 58,784, forward strand.
GGTGCCAATCGGCAGCTATGCCGAGCTGGAAGGTGACGAGCTCTGGCTTCGTGCGTTGGTCGGCGCACCGGATGGCAGCCAGATGGTGTGTGGAGAACGTCGCGGTCCGGCCGCTAACGCGCACCGCATGGGTGTCGACCTGGCAGAAGAGCTGCTCGCCAACGGCGCGCGCGAAATCCTGCATGAGGTCTATCAGGGGAACGTGCCTAAATGACCATTCTGGTCACCCGCCCCTCTCCGGCAGGAGAAGCACTGGTTAGCCGGCTGCGCGCTCTGGGGCGGGTTGCCTTCCATTCCCCGCTGATTGATTTTGCACCGGGGAACCAGCTCGCATCGCTTCCGAACCTGCTATCCTCATTAAATCAGCAAGATCTGGTGTTCGTGCTCTCGCAACATGCCGTCAGTTACGCTGACCGGGCTTTGCGCCAGTCCGCCACAAACTGGCCGGACACCGTGAATTATTTTGCCATTGGTCGCACCACTGGCCTGATTTTCCACCGGGTCAGCAGCCTGCCGGTTCTCTATCCTCAGGATGGCGAAACCAGCGAGACGCTATTGAATCTTCCGGCATTGCAACGCATACAGGGTAAAAAAGCGCTGATATTGCGCGGTAATGGCGGACGGGAGCTGTTAGCCGAAACGCTGACAGAACGCGGTGTCGATGTCACTTACTGCGAATGTTATCAGCGCAGCCCGGTTTACTACGATGCCAGTGAACAGAGTGCACTCTGGCAACGGGCCGGAGTTGATACGCTGGTCGTGACCAGCGGAGAAATGCTGCAACAGTTGTACCAGTTAGTTCCTGATTACTACCGAAATTCATGGTTACTGCGCTGTAATCTGGTGGTGGTCAGTGAACGTTTGGCAGCCCTTGCACGCCAGCTTGGCTGGAGCGCAATTCGGGTTGCTGAGAATGCAGACAATGATGCGCTGATCCGCGCATTACAACTACCTGACTAAGGGATGTGCCAAAATGACGGAACAAAAAAATCCTTCCGCGCCGGATGAGAATGTTGTTGTCTCCCCAGCGGTTGAGAGCCCCCAGCCAGACGCTTCCGACCTGGACAAGACGCTGAAAACGTTGCAGAAAAAGCAACGCACCGCGCCGGTACTGGGTGCTGTAGCAATTGTATTGGTGATCGCGCTTGGTGCCGGTCTCTATTATCACGGCCACCAGCAGTCGCTGGCGCAGGTTGCCTCAGATGAAGCGCTTTCTGAACAACTCGATGCGCTGCAAAAAACCCAGCAGCAGGACAAACAACAAATCGCTGATCTGCTCGCTCAGCAGCAAAAAACCCGGCAAGAGGCCGATCGTCAGCAGGCTTCCTTTGGTCGTCAGCTAAATGAGCTACAAGACAAAGTCGCCAGCATTTCCGGCAGCGATGCCAAAACCTGGTTACTGGCGCAGGCCGATTATCTGGTGAAACTCGCTGGCCGCAAATTGTGGAGCGATCAGGATGTCACCACCGCTGCCGCACTGCTGAAAAGCGCAGATGCCAGCCTGGCCGACATGAACGATCCGAGCCTGATTGACGTGCGCCGTGCGCTGAACGAAGACGTGGGCAGCCTTTCTGCCGTTGCGCAGGTCGATTTCGACGGCATCATTCTCAAGCTGAATCAGCTATCGAATCAGGTGGATAACCTGCGCCTGGCCGACAATGACACTGACGATTCCCCGATGGACAATGACAGTTCCAGCTTGTCCAGCTCTCTGACCGAATGGCGTCAGAACCTGACCAAAAGCTGGCACAACTTTATGGATGACTTCATCACCATTCGCCGCCGTGATAGCAGCGCAGAACCGCTCCTGGCACCGAATCAGGATGTGTACCTGCGCGAGAATATTCGCTCGCGTCTGCTGATTGCCGCACAAGCCGTTCCGCGTCATCAGGATGAAGTCTACAAACAGTCGCTGGAAAGCGTCTCAACCTGGGTTCGCGCCTACTTTGATACGTCCGATCCTTCGACCAAAGCGTTTCTTGAAGAACTGGACAATCTCAGCCAGCAATCTGTTTCGATGGACGTGCCGGAGGAGCTGAAAAGCCAGCCGATGCTGGAAAAACTGATGCAGACCCGCGTGCGTAACCTGCTTCAGCAGCCCGCCGCCGCCACGCAGGGGGAATAACACATGTTACGAGTTTTCGTGTTGTTCCTGATTGTGTTTGCCGGGATTATTGTCGGCCCGATTCTGGCCGGCCATCAGGGCTATGTCCTGATCCAAACCGACAATTACAATATTGAAACCAGCGTCACCGGTTTAGTCATCATGCTGATCGTGCTGATTGTGGTGCTGTTCTTGATTGAATGGATCCTGCGCCGCGTTCTGCGTACCGGTGCTCGCACCCGCGGCTGGTTTGCCGGGCGCAAAAGCTCTAAAGCGCGTAAGCAAACTCACGCAGCTATGCTCAAGCTGGCGGAAGGCGATCATCGTCAGATGGAGAAATTGCTGGCGCGCAATGCTGATCACGCCGAACAGCCGGTGGTGAACTATTTACTGGCAGCGGAAGCGGCGCAGCAGCGCGGCGACGATATCCGCACCAATCAGTATCTGGAGCGGGCGGCAGAAATCGCTGATATCGACCAGATGCCGGTCGATATCACCCGCGTACGTATCCAGCTGGCCAGAGGTGAAGTTCACGCAGCACGCCATGGCGTTGACCGTTTGCTGGGTCAGTCGCCACGTCATCCGGAAGTTTTACGTCTGGCAGAGCAGGCTTATCTTCTGACCGGCGCTTACGGTTCACTGCTGGAGATTTTACCGTCGATGGCGAAAGCCGATATTCATACCGACGATGAAATCCGGGTGCTTCAGGAGCAGGCTTATATCGGCATGATGAATCAGCTGATGGCTGAAGAAGGCAGCGAAGGCCTGAAGCGCTGGTGGAAAGATCAGAGCCGTAAAACCCGTCATGAAGTGGCCCTACAGGTCGCAATGGCAACGCATCTGATTGAATGCAATGATCAGGATCTGGCACAGGAAGTGATCCTCGACGGGCTGAAACGCCAGTACGACGATCGGCTGGTCGCGCTGATGCCGAAGCTGCGTTCGGGTAATCCTGAGCAACTGGAAAAAACACTGCGTCAGTTGATCAAACAGAATGGCACAACGCCGCTGCTGAGCAGCACCCTGGGCCAGTTGCTGATGAAACACGGTGAATGGCAACTGGCGAGCGAAGCCTTCCGTGAGGCGCTGAAACAGCGTCCTGACGCGTATGATTACGCCTGGCTGGCTGATGCGCTGGACAAGCTGCATAAACCGGCAGAAGCAGCGGAGATGCGCCGTGAAGGGCTGATGCTGACCCTGAATAATTCGCAGCAACAGTAATAACCTTGCTGTCTGTAAAAGGCTCCTTCGGGAGCCTTTTTTATGTCGGTCGTAAATTTCAGACAAAAAAAACACTTGTCTGGAAGACAAGTGTCTAAAAACAATCAGGTCTAGGACAACAGATTTAGTGCCTCACTCAACGTTTTGCCTTCTGGATGATAGCGCTTGCGCGTTATCGGTCAGGATGACAATAGGCACTGTAAATTGGCTCTGCATCATTCCCAGGTTTATGAAGCCGGAGCAAACATAATAGGTGGAATGAGCATCTACGGCGGGAATATTGCAGGACGCGTGCCAGTATGGCAAGAGTCAGGTTAAAATTTTTTATTTAACTGATAATTAACAACTTTATTTTCACTAACTTTCAGCAGTCAATTTTTGGAAAGCCAGGGACTGCCCGTTAAACCGCCATTCTGTCGCCAGTGAGCGACGTGTGAATGTCAGCTTATGTGAAGCTTTATTTATCAATAAGATAAGTGTCTCCTGCAAGAGACAGGCATACAGCGGAATGTCGCAGATAAACAACAGGGTGAGTTGAGAAACTCCAGACGAAAAAAAACCTGCTTTAAAAAAAGCAGGTTTCTTTGAATGTGGTCGGCGAGAGAGGATTCGAACCTCCGACCCACTGGTCCCAAACCAGTTGCGCTACCAAGCTGCGCTACTCGCCGATGTCGTGCATCTTACTACTTTCTGACGCTAACTGCATCATTTAAATGTATTTTGTGTGTGGTGCGAAGGGAGGGACTCGAACCCTCACATCCGAAGGACACTAACACCTGAAGCTAGCGCGTCTACCAATTCCGCCACCATCGCATGTCACAATCACAAAATCATTTTTAGAGTGGGGTGGCTAATGGGACTCGAACCCACGACAACTGGAATCACAATCCAGGGCTCTACCAACTGAGCTATAGCCACCATATCTCTAACTAACGTGAATTGTCTGACTTCAACATTCCACCGCAACTCTAGCGCATACTAAATGGTGCGCCCGACAGGATTCGAACCTGAGACCTCTGCCTCCGGAGGGCAGCGCTCTATCCAGCTGAGCTACGGGCGCTTAGCGCCGTTGCGGGTGGGGATACTACGGTTTTAACGCTTGGCTGTCTAGTGCTTTTTATCAGAAATATTGCGTTTGATTACGCTTTATCCAATACGCAGTAAAAGTAAGCATCTTGCCTTCCCCACCCGTGACTTACGACGTTATTTTGCTTTTTCTGCCGTCAGCGCAGCGCGCTTATGCATGCCGAGACCGAAGTATATCAGCGAGACTGCCGCGATAAAAATACCGCCGACCAGTAAAGAAACCCGCGTATCCGGATTAATCGCCATACCGACCAGCACACATGCCAGGAAAATCAGCGTCAGGTAGTTGGTATAAGGGAAGAGAACCGATTTAAACGGATGGTTTTTCAGTTTCTCTTTATGCGCATCACGGAAACGTAACTGGCTGATCAGCACCACAAACCACGGCACCATGCCCGGCAGTACGCTGGCGCTGTAGACATACACGAACACTTTCTCAGGATTCGGGATGATGTAGTTCAGGCACGAACCGACCAGCAGACACAAAATGGTGATGGCAATACCGTAAACCGGCACACCACTTTTCGAGACATTGCTCAGAAACGCAGGCAACTGCCGATTCTTCGACAGTGCATAAAGCATACGTCCGCAGCTGTACATACCGCTGTTACAGCCGGACAACGCCGCCGTCAGCACTACGAAGTTGATAATGCCAGCCGCCGAAGCAATGCCAATCTTCGCGAATGTCAGGACAAACGGGCTGCCGTGTATGCCCATTTCGTTCCATGGGAAAATGGTGATGATGACGAAAATCGCACCGACGTAGAAAATCAGGATACGCCACAGGATATTGTTGATAGCGCGTTTGAGCGTAACCTGCGGATTCTTCGCTTCACCGGCGGTAATCCCCACCAGTTCCACGCCCTGATAGGACGCCACAACGATACACAGCGCAAACAGGAAACCTTTCCAGCCGCCTGCGAAGAAACCACCGTGCGCGGTCAGATTGGCAAAACCGACAGCTTCGCCGTGATTGCCAAAGCCGAAGAAGATTACCGCCAGCCCCACCACGATCATCACAATGATGGTAGTGATTTTGATCAGCGCAAACCAGAACTCCATTTCGCCATACAGTTTAACGGCGGCAAGGTTCGCGGCGGCTACAATCGCCACAGCCATCAGCGCGGGGATCCACTGTGGTAAATCCGGGAACCAGTATTGGGCGTATACTCCGATAGCGGTGATTTCAGAAATCCCCACTGCTATCCACATAAACCAGTAACTCCATGCGGTCAGGTAGCCGTAATATGGCCCAAGATATTTATGGGCGTAGACGGCGAACGAACCGGCAACGGGCTCCAGATGCAGCATCTCGCCCATCGAGCGCATGATAAAGAAGACGAACACGCCCGCCAGAATATAGGCCAGCAATACTGACGGCCCGGCCCATTTCAGGGTACTGGCCGCGCCCATAAATAATCCAACCCCGATGGTGCCGCCGAGCGCTATCAGCTCAATATGTCTCGCTTCAAGCCCCCGGTGTAGCCCACCCTTTTCCTCTTGATTCGCCATAGTTCCTCAGTTTCTCTTTAATTGTGTTTGCCTTCCGGAATGACCGAAATGTTATTTTTATTTGTGATGATGCCCATATAGGGCGGAAAAACGGCGCTATGGTTCCGCATTTCAGCATGAGTTGCAAATCACAATTGAGAAAGATCCGCACGGGTAGACATGTCAGGGTGAAAACGACAGTAAACGATGGAGTGAAATGAGAGGTAAAACGCCGCGCTGAAGATCAGCCACGGCGCAAGTATTACAGACGACCGGTATAGTAATAACGGATAAATTTAAGCAGTTTGAGCTGACGACGTAAACGGCTCGGCTGTAAAATCAACCGGTAGAGCCATTCCAGCCCCAGATTTTGCCAGATTTTAGGCGCACGTTTAACATGTCCGGTAAAGACGTCATAGGTTCCGCCGATGCCCATATAAAGCGCATCAGGATGCACAAGGCGGCAATCGCGCATCAGGATTTCCTGTTTTGGTGAACCCATTGCCACGGTCACGATAGCCGCGCCGCTGCTTTTCACCCTTTCGAACAATGCCTCGCGCTGTTCCGGCACAAAATAACCATTCTGGCTACCGACAATATTGACGTTCCACTTGGCGCGCAGCTTTTCTTCTGTCTGCGCCAGTACTTCCGGCTTACCGCCTATCAGAAAGACCGGTGTTCCTTCACGGCCTGCTCGCTCCATCAGCCCTTCCCAGAGGTCAGCACCCGCGATACGCGAGACGTGTGACTGCGGGTATTTACGCCGTATAGCCCGCACAATGCTGATCCCGTCAGGGTACTTAAATTCCGCGTGCTCGATCAGCGTACGCATTTCAGGATTGCTTTCGACCGTCAGCACTTTCTCTGCATTTATCGCCACCAGCGAACCGTTTTTCACCTGATGACCGGCAAAAAGATAATCGAGAAAATGCGCCATATTGCGAAAGCCCCAAAGGCGGATCCCACGGATGTCGTATTGCGGGATTTTATTCTCCAAATTCATCCATCTTCCTTACTGCCAAAGGCTCCATGAGGTTTTTCCTGACCGGCATTTTGGCACGTATCAGCCCGGCGGCGTCAAACATCCAGTACAACAGTTTTGCGACAATCAGGCAGGCGCCGAATACGACACAGAAAAACACCACCCGCGAGAAAAAGGAATCCACGCCTTCGCGGGCAAGTACGATCATATTGAACACAGCACCAAAGCAAAAACTTTGCAAAATGGCGGCCTTATAAATGTTGGTGTCGGCTTTGCCTTTTTCATAAAGCCAGTCGAACCATTTAATGATCATGCCCACAGCCACTGCGCCAAGCGGGATAAACCAAACGCCGCCCATCACGACCAGTGAGCCAATTAACGTCGGCGAAATGGCCAGACCGGAATGGTTGTCGAGCACATCCCAGGTGAAATAGTTGGCCGTGTTGAGCACTACGCCCGGACGGTCATGCCACAGCCAGCTGGGGATAAAGACGTAGAAATCACGGACAATAGGCGCCAGCCCCTGAAAACTAATTTTGTCGTAATTTTGCAGCAACAGCCCCAGATTTTCCCATGGCGAAAATGTATCACGCGTCAGATAAAGGAACGTGTAGATCGCCTCAGGGCCGCTGACATTCAATCCGTAGCGTTTAAGTGCCAGCCAGAACATACCGACGATACCCAGTACGCCCGCCGCCGCCAGCATCCACAAACTAATCCAGCCGCGTACAATACCGATAAACAAAAACAGTGCGAACGCGATGATAATATTCGCGCGCGTCCCGCCGACGATGATGTACGTCAGCAGGCCAAATGCGACGGTACTCACCAGGAAAAACAGCCAGCGCTGCGGATTGGGTTTGAGGAAGAACACCACCAGCATCGCTGGCAGGAAGAAATAGAAGAAGCGTTTAAGCGCAACCCCGGACACATCACTGGAAAAAATCTGGCTGTACGACTTGAGCTTAAACAGCAAAAAACCGTTATGCATAAAGAAGATGGAAACGGTCACCACGGCGATAAGCGCCAGCAAAAACCAGGTCAGATGGGTTTCGACACGGTTCATCGTAAACAGCGGGCGGGACGGGCCTTCACGCTTCGCCCTGAGCCGCGTTTTATAGCTGACATAATAAATACCGTAAAAACAGGTTGCGGCCAGCATCGCCTGTAACAGGTTTTCAACCGGTACAACGTTGACATCAAACTGGAAAACCAGCAGACAGGTCAGCGGAAAACCAAAATAAAATGTCAGCAGATACAACAGCGAAAACAGGACGTTGAAGTTAAAACGTACGCGGCGGAATTCTTTATAAGTCAGCGTCAGAATGAACAGCAGCGAGAACGCATAAACGACCGACAGGCCGCCAAGCTGTGCCATTGTCATGATGTTTCTCCTGCCGCCAGCAGTAATGCCTGTTGCCAGCCCGCGATGTAATTCGGGTTGAAGAAGGCGATATTCTCCCGATCCGTGTTCAGCAACTGACGGCGCGCTTCGGCCACGGTTCTGGCATCCAGCGCATCACCATAAAACAGTACCGGCAGATTTTGCTCCGCCAAATCCTGCCAGAACGGGTTCTGACGGCTGACCACAAACGGCACGCCAAACTGAATCAGCAAACACTGCGTCCCGATACCCTGCTGGCGGTCGAAAATAAAATACCCCAGCGAGCAACGGCGCAGCACATCAAGATAATCAGCAAAAGGCATCGAGCCAGTCATCACTTCAATGTTTTCGGGCGCAAACAGTTTCAACGCTTCACTGTGCACCTGGTCGATGTACGCATGATTATTGGCCGGATACCCCATCGGGATAATCACCCGGATATCCGCACCAAACTGCTGATGCAACGAACGCAGCGCTTCAATATGTCGGTTAGTGCGGTCACCGGAATTGCCGACCAGCACCGTCATCGGCCCTGTCGGTTCAGGCTGACCGGCTGGAAGCGTCAGTGACGGATCCATGCGCGTCGGAAAATACAGTAATGAGGACGGTACACGCGGATGTCGCTGATGGAAATAAATCAGATCGCCGCGGGTAGCGAAAACATGGCCGATACGTCCCTGTGCCAGACGACGCATCAGATAGAACAGACGGAATTTCAGACCACCTGCCGATTCATAAAGATCGGCACCCCAGATGTGCCAGCTGGCCTGTTGCGACTTAATTTTGCCGGTCAGCAGCGCCAGCCAGAGCGTCGGGTTGAACTGACCATGGAAGAAGAAGTGATGTGTGCGATCCTGGGCGCGGGAAATAACCGCATCGGCCAGCGATTTTTTGTCCGGATAAACACGAATATCCAGACGAGTGAATTCAGCAAATGCTGATGCATCCGCTGCCGCCACCATAAAATGATAAATCAGCTTTTCAGGCGCACATTCGGCCAGAACATCATTAAAAAAGCGCAGCACGGTGACATTATGGTGGGGAATGTCAGATCCCAAAACGTGAATCAGCGTTGTCATGCTCGTCTACGATAAATAACAAATACGGTACAGCACAGGGCGAAATAAACGACATACGTCGCCATATACGCTTGCGCGGCGCCAAGAGAACCCCGTATCGGGATCAACCAATGTGAAAAACCCGTCAGTAACGCAAACTGGCTGATTTCAGTCAGCACGTAAAAGCGCAGAGACGCTCTCGCAATCACCAGATAGCCAAAAACATACGAGCCGACTTTCAGTACGTCACCGACTAACTGCCAGGCAAACAAATCGCGCATTGCGATAAATTGTGTTGAAAACAGCAACCAGATGGCGAAGTCGCGCAGCAGCCAGACAGTAAAACTGACGGCCGCCACGGCGGGCAGAACAAATTTTAACGACTTAACGATTTCACGCGAGACATCGCGTTTGTCAGTCATGCGCGATAACGTCGGCAATAAATACACGCTGAAAGAGGCGGTAATGAACTGCAAATAGGCATCGGAAATACTGCTGACGCCCTGCCAGATCCCCACATCCTTCCAGCTGTAATGCTCCGCCAGCAGATTTCGCATCATCACATACGCCACGGGCAACGTAACAGACGTGATCAGCGCCATCAGGGTAAATTTCCCCAAATGACTGGCGATAAAGCGATCCCAGCCCGGTTTTAAGTAGGCCAGCGGAAAGGATTTTCGTCGCCACACCATGCCACCCGCAGGGAGTATTACCAGTGCAGGCACCAGCGCCAGCCCGGCCAGCGCGCCTTCATAGCCACCCAGTTTGAAACACAACAGATAGGCCAGTAAACCAATCAGACTGCCGCCAATTACGGCCAGCGCATTACCCATCGCATCACGATAACCTTTCAGGATGGCCTGAAAGTAGTTGGCGTAAGCAATGCCCATCTGGATAAAGGCCACGGCCCGGACAACGGACTGATAGCGGTCGTGCCCGAACAACCCGACACTGATGGGCCCGGCGGCCAGCAAAAAGATGGCGGCCAGCAGCGTCGAGAAACCCAAAATCAGCGAAGACGACGTGCCGAGTACGGCTTTAAGCCGCTCAGGATCCTGATGATATTCGGCAACGTATTTGGTAATACCATTGAAAATACCTGCACCGGACAGAACGCCAAGTACGGTTACGAGCTGGCGGAAATTGCCTGCCTGCCCCACGCCTTCAGGGCCGAAGGTTACGGCCAGCAATTTCACCACCAGCAGCCCGGCACCAATTTTAATCAGCGTAGAACCGGCGGTCCAGACGGACGCTTTTGCCAGCGACATATCAGGCGAAATATTGCAGCATGGCCGCAATCACGACGCGCTGCGTGTCATCGGTCATGTTGTAAAACAACGGTAAACGCACCAGCCGCTCACTCTCTTTTGTCGTGAAACGATCGACACCCGCGAAACGACCAAAATTTTCGCCCGCCGGACAAGCATGCAGCGGGATGTAATGGAATACGGTGAGAATATCGGCCGCTTTCATGTGACGAATAAAGGCATCGCGGTCGTCGATATCGTTCAGGCGCACATAGAACATATGGGCGTTTTGCACGCAATCCTGCGGAACTGAAGGCAGCTGAACGCGGCCAGCGTCGGCCAGATCCTGCAACGCTTCGTAATACTGATTCCAGATTGCCAGACGGCGCTGATTAATCTTTTCAGCCGCATCCAGATTTCCCCACAGATACGCAGCCTGCAAATCGGACATCAGATAGCTGGAACCAATGTCGCGCCAGGTGTATTTATCCACCTGACCACGGAAGAACTGGCTGCGGTTGGTGCCTTTTTCACGAATGATTTCGGCACGATCAATCAGGGCCGGATCATTAATCAGCGTGGCACCGCCTTCGCCGCCCGCTGTGTAATTCTTGGTTTCATGGAAACTGAAGCAACCGATATGGCCGATAGTGCCCAGCGCTTTGCCTTTGTAAGTCGACATCACGCCCTGCGCCGCATCTTCCACCACAAACAGATGATGTTTTTCGGCGAGCGCCATAATGGTGTCCATTTCACAGGCCACGCCCGCGTAATGCACCGGGACAATCACTTTCGTTCTTTCCGTGATAGCCGCTTCAATCAGGGTTTCATCAATATTCATGGTATCCGGGCGGACATCCACAAATACAATCTTCGCGCCACGCAGTACGAACGCATTAGCGGTCGAGACAAAGGTGAAGCTCGGCATAATCACTTCGTCACCGGGCTGGATGTCGAGCAATAATGCCGCCATCTCCAGAGAAGCGGTACAGGAAGGCGTCAGCAACACTTTCGGGCAGTTAAAACGTAGTTCAAACCACTTCTGGCAACGCAGGGTGAATCCGCCATCGCCACACAGTTTGCCGCTGTTCATCGCCTCGCGCATGAAATCAATTTCAGTACCCGCAATCGGTGGCGCATTAAAAGGGATCATCGTTTCACCTGTACAACCAGTACGCCGTGCGGATAACTTTGCCACCGCTGGCGAGATAAAGATTTAAGGCCGCGATATTGCCGGTTTGCGTGGCCACATACATTCGCGACACGCCCTGTTCAGCACACCATTTTTTCGCAGCCGCCATTAACTTTTTGCCCGCTCCCTGCCCCTGATATTCAGGTCTGACAGCCAGCAGGCCAATTCTTGCTTCGTCTTGCGAAATACGACGCAAGGTGACAAAACCCTGCGCATTGCCCTGCTCGTCATCGGCCCAAAGGCAAAGATGGTCGAACGTACCCAGCACCGCCTTTTCCGCCCACATCGCATAGAAACGGGCGCTGTCATCAGGCTGATACCAGGGCGCGCGAAAACGGCTGAGATGAAAAGCCTGACGGGCAATCGCGGTCACATCCGCAATATTGTCCGGTACCGCCAGACGCCCGGCCGTCAGCGCATTATCTTGCGTCGTCACCGCGACACAAATGTCCGTTTCACCTTCTGCCAGCCGGAAACCCAGCGCAGAAAGTGCGTCCAGCGTGTGCGTTTGTGACGCATCCACTTTCGCCTGCACCAGCGCATATTGTTCCAGCCTCTGCGGCGTGATTTCACCGGCAGAGGCCTCTGGCGTCAGACGCGCACTGTTGAGCTGGAAGAAATCACTCTCCCATTCGAGCGGGGCGATATTGCCGTGCAAAGGCAGGTTTATCGCCATACGCCTTTGGTATCCACAATCCATGACTGCCGGACCTGATCAGCAGGGATCGCTTTGAACGGCTTGTGATCGACTAACATCACCAGCAGATCGGCTTCTGCCAGCGCGCGATCAAGGGGATGTAACGTCACTTTGTCCGCCAGAGAAGCAGGAAGCTGATGCACGTTAGGTTCAACCGCCCAGGTTTCACCTGAATGCCAGTCAGCAATCAGATGGGTCACTTCCACTGCCGGACTTTCGCGGAGATCGTCAATATTCGGTTTAAACGCCAGACCAAAGCAGGCGATTTTGATGTCGGCCGCACGTTTTCCCGTGGTGGTCAGGCAATCTGCCAGTGCCGCTTTCACGCGCTCCACCACCCAGTGCGGTTTGCTGTCGTTCACTTCACGCGCCGTGCGGATAATTCTTGCCAGCTCAGGGTTTTGCGCAACAATGAACCATGGATCGACCGCAATACAATGCCCGCCCACACCCGGACCCGGCTGCAAAATATTTACCCGTGGATGGCGGTTCGCCAGGCTGATCAGTTCCCAGACGTTAATGCCCTGCGCATCGCAAATCAGCGACAATTCGTTAGCAAAGGCAATGTTTACGTCACGGAAACTGTTTTCCGTCAGCTTGCACATTTCGGCAGTGCGGGAGTGGGTAATAACACATTCACCTTCGAGAAAAATGTTATACAAATCGCTGGCACGCCGTGAACAAACTGATGTCATGCCACCAATCACGCGGTCATTTTTAATCAGTTCAACCATCACCTGCCCTGGCAACACACGCTCCGGGCAATAGGCAATATTGATATCGGATTGCTCACCGGCCTGCTGAGGGAAGCTCAGGTCAGGGCGGACTTCTGCCAGCCAGGCGGCCATTTGCTCTGTCGCACCCACCGGTGACGTGGATTCCAGAATGATCAGATCGCCTTTTTTCAGAACCGGCGCCAGAGAACGTGCAGCAGATTCGACGAATTTCATATCCGGTAGATGATCGCCCTTAAATGGCGTCGGGACAGCGATCAGGAAAGCATCCGCAGGTTCAGGCTGAGTCACTGCCCGCAAAAATCCCGCATCAACCGCCTGTCTGACCAGAAGGTCGAGATCGGGTTCAACAATGTGGATCGCACCGCGGTTAATCGTCTCCACGGCATGCTGATTGATATCAACACCCACCACCTTTTTCTGGCGTGAGGCAAAAGCGGCGGCGGTTGGCAGACCGATGTAGCCCAGTCCGATAACAGAGATAGTGTTAAAACTCATTGTGATACCCAATGATTTTTCAATGCGTCAAGAATGTGGCGGCAGGCATGCCCGTCGCCGTAAGGATTGTGCGCCCGGCTCATGCTGTTGTATTCGTTTTCATCGTTCAGCAGACGGTTCACTTCCTCGACTATTTTAGCGGGATTTGTACCCACCAGCCGGACTGTTCCGGCATCAACCGCTTCCGGACGTTCTGTGGTTTCACGCATCACCAGCACGGGCTTGCCCAGTGAAGGCGCTTCTTCCTGCACGCCACCGGAGTCGGTCAGGATCAGATAGGCTTTATCCATCAGATAAACGAACGGCAGGTAGTCCTGAGGGTCGATCAGCACGATATTGTCGATGCTTTGCAGAATGCGGTTCACCGGTTCGCTGACATTGGGGTTGAGATGCACCGGATAAACAATTTGTACATCAGGGTGCTTGCACGCAATTTCCGCCAGGGCCGAGCAAATCCGCTCAAAGCCTTCGCCAAAACTTTCACGGCGGTGGCCCGTCACCAAAATCAGCTTTTTGTTCGCATCAAGAAATGGATAGTTATCAGCCAGTTGCTGGGCCAGCGAGGCATCGCTATTAAAGCGGTCGCGAACCCAGAGCAGTGCATCAATCACCGTATTTCCAGTAACAAAAATATTCTCTCCGGCAATATTTTCCCGCTGCAAATTGGCACTGGCATTCTCGGTGGGCGCAAAGTGCCATTTCGCCAGATGGCCTGTTAACAGGCGATTACCTTCTTCCGGCCACGGAGAAGACAGATCTCCGGTACGCAGGCCTGCTTCAACGTGCCCGACGGGGATCTGGTGATAAAACGCCGCAAGGCTGGCGGATAACGTCGTGGTGGTATCACCGTGAACCAGCACAATGTCAGGCCTGAACTCATCCAGAACAGGCTTAAGCCCGGTCAGGATCCGGCTGGTAATTTCTGTCAGACCCTGCCCTGGTTTCATGATGTTGAGATCATAATCCGGAGTAATTTCAAAGAGGCGCAATACTTGATCGAGCATTTCACGGTGTTGAGCCGTCACACAAACTTTAGATTCAAAAGCCGCATCCTGCGACAAAGCAAGCACCAGCGGGGCCATTTTGATGGCCTCCGGACGAGTGCCGAAAATCGTCAACACTTTCACAATGTGTTTCTCTTATTTTTACGGCGAGTCAGGGCAACACCAGCCCCGATTAAACCACCGACAATGCCCCACATAATCATCAGTAATGCCCGGCGCGGGCTGTCACGTTTTACAGGTTCTTCAGGCGTTCTCAAATAACGATAAGTCTGGAATTTTGCCGTAAGCGTTGGCCCGACGTTGAGGGTCGACAGCATCGCACGGTTCTGATCGTAGTCCAGATCATACCCCGGACCGGATGCTTGCAGTAATTCAAGACGGGCCTTGAGCATGGGCACACCCAGCAGGAACATATCGGAATCCGGTAATTCTTCAGCGGGCGTGTCAGTCACACTTTTATGAATGTTTTGCTGCTGAGCAATCTTCATTGCCTGCTCAGTATTATGCGTGGTGCGCTTGAAAATAGTCTGAGCAACTTCTTCCTGACGTTTGACCTGCGCTTTCATTGACTGCGTTCGTGCCGCCCACGCACCTTCCAGTTCATCATACAGATGCTGTGCAGCACGCTGGCTGGCAAAATCGACATACTGGCGCAAAAGCTTATTAGCATCAGCCGCGTTTTCCGCAGTGAGTTTCACAATATCGTTCGGCACTTTCGGTACATCACGGGCAGTAAACTGAATGTCATTGATCATTTCATCCAGCAGAACGGCATCAGCACGCGCAACATTTTCCTGACGTTGCTTGTAATAAGGGCTATGCAGCCAGAAATCCCGGCGGGTGTCATAAGCCGCGAGTTGCATGACAAACTCGTTGTAGGCTTCATCAGAAATGGGTGGCCTGCTGGCGTCTGACTGCGGCGCGTTATGCACATCCAAATTACGCAGAAACTGTGCCTGCGAGAAATAGGACGAAAGATTATTGACCGTAGGTCGATCCGTGATCGCCGTGGAACTCCACTCCTGTTTCATCAGGTAAGACGAGCCCAGGGCGATTAAGGCAAAGAGTATCGCCAGACCTGCAATCCAGAATTTTCCGTTCCATAAAGTGCAGCACAACCCACGGATATCAAGCTCGTTCTCGATGGCGTGTTCGTTCTGGTTTCTCATCATTTCTGGTTTATCCACAGCCAGTATGCCCTTGCTTAAAAGAGTGATTATTGATTAGAGGAACGGCGCAAACGTCTTTTAACCCGTTTAATAAACCGCGCCACGCGCCAGGCGTGCTTGATGCAAATGCCGTACACCAGGAAGGCAACGAAGAATAAAGCCAGCATTATCCATTCGGGAACAAAACTCAGATGTTCGCCCACCACGCCAATCCCCGCCAGAATGGCGGCAGCGACGGTAATTAAGACGAAAGCCTGGCGAGAAGTAAAACCTGCACGCATGATCAAATGATGAATGTGCTGACGATCCGCTGAGAACGGGCTCATTCCTTTGCGAAGGCGTCGGTACATGATGGCAACCATGTCCATCAGGGGAATAGCGATAAGCCAAAGTGCCGTCACCGGATTCATCGGATGAGATTCACCTTGCGTACTTTGCAGGAGGATCCAGATGACAGTAAACCCTATCAGCGTGCTGCCAGCATCACCCATAAAGACTTTGTAACGGGGCCCTAAAACACCCAGATTGAGTAAAATATAGGGGATGATCGCGGCAATCATCGCGAAGCACCAGAACGCGAGTTCCATGTGTCCGCTGTCGTACATGATAATGCCTAACGAGCCAAAGCTGACACAAGACAAGCCACCCAGTAAGCCATCAATACCGTCGACCATGTTGAAGGCATTAATAGCAGCCCAAACGGCAAACAGGGTGACAAGATAGCCAAACGGGCCTAATACCATTTCCCAGGGACCAATCAGATGTCCGAGGCTGCGAAGAGTGAGGTTAGCAAAACTCATCATCGCAACAGCGACCACAGCCTGAACCATCGCCCGGGTTTTGACACTGATATCGAAACGGTCATCCAGACCACCGACTAATACCAGTAGTCCGGCGCAGGCAAGGTAAAGATAGCCATGGGGGATGGTATAACTGGTGATCAGAAAGGCAAAGCAAACGCCAGCAAATACAGAGATCCCACCCACCAGTGGGATCAGTCCCTGGTGACGCTTACGAAAATTTGGCTTATCAACAAGTCCGATTTTATTCGCTACCTTCCGGGCAACGAATAAAAAGAGGAATGAAAATACGAAAACAACAGCTAGCTCAGTACTCATATTGAGTAAATTCACAGTTAAGAATTCTCTTCTGCAAAAATAAGGTGTGTGGAGTCGAAAGCATCATAAACCTCACAGCCTTAAATCATATCCTATGGTGGCAGTTATGGTTTTGTCTCGGGCAAGACCTTATCTGCTGCCATTTCTTGGGCAATCAACCGACAAAGTAAAGAAAGGGCACGTGGAAAACCATCAGCTATTATCCGAATAGTCTGACAATCTTCCCAAAGTAGCATTATGGTAGCCACCAAAAGCAAAAAACGCCACGACTGTGCGTGGCGTTGATCTGACGTTACACCAAATTACGAACGTTTCATCATGTCGAAGAAGTCGTCATTTGTCTTAGTCATTGCAAGCTTGTTGATGAGGAATTCCATCGCATCAATCTCACCCATCGGATGAATGATTTTACGCAGGATCCACATTTTTTGCAGTTCTTCAGAAGTGGTCAACAGCTCTTCTTTACGGGTACCAGAGCGGTTGTAGTCGATGGCAGGGAATACACGTTTTTCAGCGATTTTACGCGCCAGATGTAATTCCATGTTACCGGTACCTTTAAATTCTTCATAGATAACTTCATCCATTTTAGAACCGGTATCGACCAGCGCAGTAGCGATGATGGTCAGGCTGCCGCCCTCTTCCACGTTACGCGCAGCACCGAAGAAACGTTTTGGACGGTGCAAGGCGTTGGCGTCCACACCACCGGTCAGTACCTTGCCTGAAGCCGGTACCACGGTATTGTAAGCACGTGCCAGGCGGGTAATGGAGTCCAGCAGAATGATCACATCTTTCTTATGCTCAACCAGACGCTTCGCCTTCTCGATCACCATTTCGGCGACCTGAACGTGTCGGGATGCCGGTTCGTCAAAGGTGGAAGCGATAACTTCGCCTTTCACCAGACGCTGCATCTCGGTCACTTCTTCCGGACGTTCGTCAATCAGCAGAACCATCAGTACGCAATCAGGATGGTTATACGCAATGCTGGTCGCGATGTTTTGCAGCAGCATGGTTTTACCGGCTTTCGGCGGCGCAACAATCAGACCACGTTGGCCACGGCCAATTGGAGACGCTAAGTCCAGTACGCGAGCGGTCAAATCTTCTGTTGAACCGTTACCCCGTTCCATACGCAGACGTGAATTTGCATGCAGAGGGGTTAAGTTTTCAAACAGGATTTTGCTGCGGGCGTTTTCTGGTTTGTCGTAGTTAACTTCGTTAACTTTCAACAGGGCAAAATAACGTTCACCTTCTTTAGGTGGACGGATTTTACCGGAAATGGTGTCGCCAGTACGAAGGTTGAAGCGGCGGATTTGGCTTGGAGATACGTAGATGTCGTCGGGGCCTGCGAGGTAGGAACTGTCTCCGGAGCGGAGGAAACCAAATCCATCCTGCAATATCTCCAGTACGCCATCACCGAAGATGTCTTCTCCGCTTTTCGCATGCTGCTTCAATATTGAAAAGATAATGTCTTGCTTGCGCATGCGGGCCTGGTTTTCCAGTCCCATATTTTCGCCGAGTGCAATCAGGTCAGAGACCGGCGTATTCTTTAATTCGGTAAGATTCATAATGGTGGGTTCTTAAACTCGGGGTATGTCTCGAACATCTGTCGTGAATGGGTATGGCAGGGTCATCCATGCCTGTTTATTGTATGACACTTAAATAACAGCCCGGAAATCCAGCCGCAGGTAGTCGCTCGCGGGCGATTCTTGAGGGATAGTGCTGATATTGAAGGTGTCTTAAAGCCGATTTTGTCAAAACCGTTAGATGGTCAAGCACAGTGCCAGTTCAATTTAATTATTATTCAAAGAAACTTTATAGGCAGATGTTTTTGACACAACAGAGTAAAACGTAAGAATCAAACTACAGGTAAGCTCTATTTGCAGTAAGCGTAAACTTAGCACGCTTCTTGACAGGCGTCTAGCGGACAATGTGAAAAACACGACAGCCCGCTAAACACCTGGCTTGGGTCATCCCGACCGATTACAGATTAGCTGTTAAGAACTCTTTCAGCTGACCTTTCGACAGTGCGCCAACTTTAGTTGCTGCGACTTCGCCGCCTTTAAATAACAGCAGGGTAGGAATACCACGGATGCCGTATTTAGGTGCAGTACCTGGGTTTTCGTCGATATTCAGTTTCGCGATGGTCAGCTTGCCTTCGAACTCAGTGGCAATTTCATCCAGAATTGGAGCGATCATCTTACATGGTCCGCACCACTCTGCCCAAAAATCGACCAGCACCAGCCCTTCGGCTTTCAATACGTCGTTGTCGAAACTGTCATCGGTCAGGTGAATAATTTTATCGCTCATGTTTACTCCAAAGGATTATCTTTACCTTGTTGATGTAGCATTAACCAACATCAGGTTGACTTTATTTCACCGGATACGCTTTCGTAAAGCAATAGTTAGCTGATATTCTACCACACTATGAGCAAAACACACTTGACCGAACAGAAGTTTTCCGACTTCGCCCTGCACCCGCTGGCAGTAGAAGCCCTTGAAAAGAAAGGGTTCCATTACTGTACTCCTATTCAGGCATTGGCATTGCCAATCACGCTCGCTGGGCGTGATGTTGCAGGTCAGGCGCAAACCGGTACCGGCAAGACGCTGGCTTTTTTAGCGTCTACTTTCCATTATCTGCTTTCTCACCCTGCTGCGGAAGGTCGTCAGACTAACCAGCCGCGTGCCTTGATCATGGCACCTACGCGTGAACTCACGGTGCAGATTCACTCCGACGCCGAAGCATTATCTGAATCTACCGGGCTGAAATTAGGTCTGGCGTATGGCGGCGACGGTTACGACAAACAGCTTAAAGTGCTGGAAAGCGGCGTGGACATCCTGATCGGAACCACCGGCCGTTTAATCGATTACACTAAACAGAACCACATCGACCTGGGCGCGATCCAGGTGGTGGTACTGGATGAAGCAGACCGTATGTTCGATCTGGGCTTCATCAAAGATATCCGCTGGTTGTTCCGCCGGATGCCTCCTGCTAATCAACGCCTGAACATGCTGTTCTCAGCAACGCTTTCCTATCGTGTGAAAGAACTGGCGTTCGAAAACATGAATAATGCCGAGTCGATTGAGATCGAACCGGAACAAAAAACGGGCCACCGTATTCAGGAAGAGCTGTTCTATCCTTCAAATGAAGAAAAAATGCGTCTGTTACAGACGCTGATTGAAGAAGAATGGCCGGATCGTTGCATTATTTTTGCAAACACCAAACACCGTTGTGAAGATGTCTGGGGCCATCTGGCTGCCGACGGACACCGCGTCGGTTTGCTGACCGGTGACGTCCCGCAGAAAAAACGCCTTCGCGTTCTGGAAGACTTCACTAAAGGCACGCTGGATATTCTGGTTGCGACCGACGTTGCTGCCCGTGGTTTGCACATTCCTGCCGTGACACACGTCTTTAACTATGATTTGCCTGACGACTGTGAAGACTACGTGCATCGCATTGGTCGTACCGGCCGTGCGGGTCTGAGTGGTCATTCCATCAGCCTGGCGTGTGAAGAATATGCCCTGAATCTGCCAGCGATAGAAACCTATACCGGCCACAGCATTCCGGTGAGTAAATACAACAGCGATGCGCTGTTAACTGATTTGCCTCCTGCAAAACGTCTTGCCCGCTCGCGCACCGGTAACGGCCCGCGCCGCAACAGTAATTCGTCTTCACGTCGCAGCAGTGCACCACGTAGCAACCGTAAACGTCCGGGCTGATAACCTATGTTAAGTTCCACCTCACTGTATGCAGCGATTGATCTGGGCTCTAACAGCTTTCACATGCTGGTTGTTCGTGAGGTGGCAGGCAGTATCCAGACCCTCGCCAGAATTAAGCGCAAAGTGCGTCTGGCAGCCGGTCTGGATAAACAAAACCTGCTTTCTCAGGAAGCGATGCAGCGTGGCTGGCAATGCCTGAAACTATTTTCTGAAAGATTGCAGGATATCCCGCGCGACCAAATTCGTGTGGTTGCCACCGCAACGCTGCGTCTTGCCAGCAATGCCGATGAGTTTCTGGGTAAAGCTCAGGCAATTCTCGGTTGCCCGATTCAGGTCATTACCGGTGAAGAAGAAGCACGTCTGATTTATCACGGCGTTGCTCACACCACGGGCGGGCCAGATAAACGTCTGGTGGTCGATATTGGTGGTGGCAGCACCGAACTGGTGACCGGCATTGGGGCTCAGGCCACCACGCTTTATAGCCTTTCGATGGGCTGCGTCACCTGGCTCGAGCAGTATTTTGCAGATCGAAATCTGGCAAAAGAAAACTTTGATCAGGCTGAACAGGCTGCGACCGACATGATCCTTCCTGTGGCACCTGAGCTGATTGCCAATGGCTGGCAGATTTGTGTCGGCGCTTCAGGTACCGTGCAAGCCTTGCAGGAAATCATGGTCGCTCAGGGCATGGATGAACGCATCACTCTGCCTAAACTTCAGCAGCTCAAACAGCGCGCCATTCAGTGCGGCAAGCTGGAAGAACTGGAGATTGAAGGTCTGACCCTTGAACGTGCGCTGGTTTTCCCGAGCGGACTGTCTATTCTGATCGCCATTTTCAAAACGCTGAACATCGAAATGATGACACTGGCGGGTGGTGCACTGCGTGAAGGTCTGGTTTACGGCATGCTGCATTTGCCGATCGAGCAGGATATCCGTCAGCGTACGCTGCGTAATCTGCAACGCCGTTATCTGCTGGATAACGAGCAGGCCGAGCGTGTGGCGCAACTGGCTGAGAACTTTTCGCTGCAGGTGGCTCAGGAATGGAAGCTGGATGCCCGTGCCCGTGAACTGCTCAACAGTGCCTGCCTGATCCACGAAATTGGGCTGAGTGTCGATTTCAAGAAAGCACCGCATCACGCAGCCTATCTGATCCGTCATCTGGATTTACCGGGTTTCACGCCGGCGCAGAAAAAACTGCTGGCGACGTTACTGCAAAACCAGAACAACATGCTCGATTTACCGTTGCTCAATGAGCAAAACGCCGTGCCGCCGCGTCAGGCACAACGTCTTTGTCGTATTCTGCGCCTGGCGATCATATTTGCCAGCCGTCGTCGCGACGACACACTGCCTGCTGTGCGTTTACGTGCTAATGATGATGAACTGAGTGTGATTGTGCCGCAGGGCTGGCTGGAACAGCATCCTTTGCGCGCTGAAGAATTAGAGCAGGAAAGCCACTGGCAAAGTTATGTCCACTGGCCGCTGTTTGTCGAAGAACAGTAATGAGCAGTTGTAAAACGTTAGAAAAGCAGAGACCTGATTCATCAGCCTCTGCTTTTTTAATGGCTCATGCTTAATGGCTAATTGCCGCCTTTCGCTTTCGCCAGTTGCTCGCGAATTTTCTCCAGATGGCTTTGTCCTTTCACCATGCGTTCCTGCGCACTTACCACTTTGCGTTCGCTTTCCCAGGCCAGGTCATCCTGCGGTAATTCCAGCAGGAAGCGGCTCGGTTCCGGACGGATCAGCTCGCCGTACTGACGGCGTTCGCGACAGAGTGTAAACGTCAGCTCTTTTTGTGCCCGGGTAATTCCCACATAAGCCAGACGCCGCTCTTCATCCACGTTGTCTTCATCGATACTGCTCTGATGCGGCAGCAAACCTTCTTCCATACCGACCAGATACACATACGGGAACTCCAGCCCTTTCGAAGCATGCAGCGTCATCAGCTGAACCTGGTCCAGCTCTTCGTCGTTCTCACCGCGTTCCATCATGTCACGCAGCGTGAAGCGGGTGACCACCTGCGTGAGCGTCATTGGCTCATCCAGATCAGTACCCTCAAGCATTTCCGTCATCCAACTGAACAGCTGATTAACGTTTTTCATGCGCATTTCAGCCGCTTTCGGGCTTGGCGAGGTTTCAAACAGCCAGCTTTCATAGTCAACGCCGTGGATCAAATCCCGGACAGCCGCAACCGGCTCACGTTCGGCCAGCTCAGAGATATTACCCATCCAGTGCGTGAAACGTTGCAGGGATTCCAGCCCGCGTCCGGTCAGAGACTGGCTCAGTCCCATATCAAAACTGGCTTTGAACAGCCCTTTGTTGCGCTGATTGGCCCACTCCCCCAGTTTCTGCAGGGTGGCCGCGCCGATTTCACGACGTGGCGTGTTAACGATGCGCAGGAATGCGCTGTCGTCGTCCGGATTGGTCAGCACACGCAAATAGGCCAGCAGGTCTTTAATCTCCGGTCGGGAGAAGAAGGACGTGCCGCCGGAAATCCGGTACGGGATGCGGTTTTGCATCAGCATTTTTTCAAACAAACGCGACTGGTGGTTACCACGGTACAAAATCGCGTAATCGCCATAAGCGGTTTTGTTGATGAAATGATGAGCAATTAGCTCACCGACCACCCGCTCGGATTCATGATCTTCATTATTCGCCGTCACGACCTTCAGCGTTTCGCCATAAGCCAGTTCAGAGAACAAGCGCTTCTCGAACACATGCGGATTATTGGCAATCAGAATGTTGGCGGCTTTCAGAATACGCTGGGTGGAACGGTAATTTTGCTCAAGTTTGATGACCTGTAACTGCGGGAAGTCTTCTTTCAGCAGCACCAGGTTTTGCGGTCGTGCGCCGCGCCAGGAGTAAATCGACTGGTCATCGTCACCAACAACGGTGAAACGTGCGCGGTTGCCAACCAGCAATTTCACCATCATGTACTGGCTGGTGTTAGTGTCCTGATATTCATCGACCAGCAGATAACGCAACTTGTTCTGCCAGCGTTCACGCACTTCTTCATTACTTTGCAGCAGTAACGTAGGCAACAGGATCAGGTCATCGAAGTCGAGAATATTACACGCGCGCATATGATCGTGATAAAGGCTGTAGCAGTGCGCAAAGATTTGATCACGTTCAGATCGCGCCAGCCCGGCGGCATGCGAAGGATCAACCAGATCGTTTTTCCAGTTGGAGATCGTGGAAACCAGCTGCTGCAATAATGTTTTATCGTTCTCCAGCCATTTTTCGCTCAGCTCTTTCAGCAGCGCCAGCTGGTCCTGATCATCAAATAAAGAGAAGTTAGATTTCATCCCCAGGGCAGCAAATTCGCGTTTGATGATTTCCAGCCCGAGCGTGTGGAACGTTGCAATCAGCAAGCCCCGCGCTTCTTTGCGACCGAGGGTTTGTGCAACACGCTCTTTCATTTCACGCGCGGCTTTATTGGTAAAGGTGACAGCCGCAATGTGACGTGCCTGATAGCCACATTCACGGATCAGGTGTGCGATTTTATTGGTAATTACACGGGTTTTACCGGAGCCAGCCCCCGCCAGAACCAGGCAGGGTCCGGTGACGAATTCGACGGCGTGTTGTTGGCTGGGGTTTAATCGCATGGCGTATTTTTGCTCACCTGATAGACAAGGACGGCGATTGTAGCAGAAACATCGCCTGAGATTGACAGGCTTTAAGGCGCAATTTGTGATGTATGGAATGCAGGCCGGATTCCCCCCGCAGTGTTTCAGATGTTACATTACGCCTCTGGAAACACTCTCGCAAAAAGGTCTTATCATGGCAAAAACTGCCGCAGCAATGCATATCCTGGTAAAGGAAGAAGCACAGGCACTTGATCTTCTGGAACAACTGAAGAACGGTGGCGATTTTGAGAAACTGGCTAAAAAACATTCCACCTGTCCGTCAGGCAAGAAAGGCGGCCATTTAGGTGAATTCAAGCAAGGCGCAATGGTGCCAGCTTTCGATAAAGTGGTTTTCTCTGCGCCGCTGATCGAGCCACAGGGCCCGCTGCACACTCAGTTCGGTTACCACATCATTAAGATTTTGTACCGCAACTAAGTTCTGCCTCAGACAGAACCAAAAGAAAGGGCACCGCATTTTCATGCAGTGCCCTTTTTATTTCTATTTCATACCTGAGGGTTAATGAATTAACTCGCTACAGCAATGCGTTTCATATCGGTCATATAGCCACGCAGGGTGCGGCCGATGGACTCAATCGGGTGATTGCGAATCGCTTCGTTAACATCGCGCAGCTGCGCGTTATCAACCTGAGTTTCGGCAACTGATTTGCCCAAATCGCCTGCCTGCAGAGTGGTCATGAACTCTTTCAGCAACGGTACAGCAGCGTTAGCGAACAGGTAGTTACCGTATTCAGCCGTATCGGAGATTACCACGTTCATTTCGTACAGACGCTTACGTGCAACGGTGTTGGCGATCAGCGGCAGTTCGTGCAGTGATTCGTAGTAAGCAGATTCTTCGATGATGCCGGAAGCTACCATGGTTTCGAAAGCCAGCTCAACACCTGCTTTCACCATCGCAATCATCACAACACCGTGGTCGAAGTATTCCTGCTCGGAGATTTTACCTTCGAACTGTGGCGCGTTTTCGAATGCAGTTGCGCCCGTCTCTTCACGCCACGTCAGCAGTTTCTTATCGTCGTTCGCCCAGTCAGCCATCATGCCGCTGGAGAATTCGCCAGAGATGATGTCGTCCATGTGTTTCTGGAACAGCGGCGCCATGATCTCTTTCAGTTGTTCAGACAGCGCATAAGCACGCAGTTTCGCCGGGTTAGACAGACGGTCCATCATCAGCGTGATGCCGCCTTGTTTCAGCGCTTCGGTGATGGTTTCCCAGCCGAACTGCAGCAGTTTTTCTGCGTAAGCTTCATCAACGCCGTCAGCAACCAGTTTGTCGAAGCACAGCAGAGAACCCGCCTGCAACATGCCGCACAGGATAGTCTGCTCGCCCATCAGGTCAGATTTCACTTCGGCAACGAAGGAAGATTGCAGAACACCTGCACGATGGCCGCCGGTTGCTGCTGCCCAGGCTTTAGCGATCGCCATGCCTTCGCCTTTCGGGTCGTTTTCCGGGTGAACGGCGATCAGTGTTGGTACACCGAAACCACGTTTGTATTCTTCACGCACTTCGGTACCCGGGCATTTCGGCGCAACCATCACCACGGTGATGTCTTTACGGATTTGCTCGCCCACTTCAACGATGTTGAAGCCGTGGGAATAGCCCAGTGTTGCGCCGTCTTTCATCAGAGGCTGAACCGCTTTCACTACCGCGCTGTGCTGTTTGTCTGGTGTCAGGTTGATAACCAGATCTGCCTGCGGGATCAGCTCTTCGTAGGTACCGACTTTAAAGCCGTTTTCGGTCGCTTTACGCCATGAAGCACGCTTCTCAGCAATCGCTTCTGCACGCAGGGTGTAGGACACATCCAGACCGGAATCACGCATGTTCAGCCCCTGGTTCAGGCCCTGTGCGCCACAGCCTACAATCACCACTTTTTTACCTTTGAGGTAGCTGGCTTCGTCCGCGAATTCATCGCGACCCATAAAGCGGCATTTGCCCAGTTGTGCCAGCTGCTGACGCAGGTTCAGTGTGTTGAAATAGTTAGCCATGTCTTGCTCCGTTCTATCGAGGTAAGTGCTGTTATTTTTTGTTTCACCGGTGAGCCGGTGAACGCCGTGAATTCACTATATGTCATGTGACACATTGCTTAAATTGATATATTACGAAGATGACGTTGCAAATTATGCAATATACTTAGCCTGTCATCTGTGAAACCAAAGAGCCGGATATTCTTTATGGACTTACGTGATCTGAAACTGTTTTTACATCTGGCGGAAAGTCGCCATTTTGGCCGTTCGTCGAAGGCGATGCATGTCAGCCCGTCCACGTTGTCACGCCAGATCCAGCGGCTGGAAGAAGAACTCGGCCAGCCGTTATTTCAGCGTGATAACCGCACCGTGCAACTGACCAGTGCCGGTGAACAACTCAAAAACTTTGCCCAGCAGACGCTGCTGCATTACCAGCAACTGCGCAGCGGGCTGGATCAGCATGGCCCGACGCTGAGCGGCGAACTGCACCTGTTCTGCTCGGTGACGGCCGCCTACAGCCATTTGCCGCCAATCCTTGACCGCTTCCGTGCGCAGCATCCGCTGGTCGAAATCAAACTCACCACCGGCGACGCTGCGGATGCGGTTGAAAAAGTCCAGTCCACCGAAGCGGATCTGGCGATTGCCGGACGTCCGGAAAGTTTGCCGGGCAGCGTCGATTTCACGCAGATCGGCGAAATCCCGATGATCCTGATTTCTCCTTCCCTGCCCTGCGCCGTCCGCACCCAGGTCAGTGAGCCGCATCCGGACTGGTCACAAATTCCGTTCATCCTGCCGGAACATGGCCCGGCGCGAAAACGCATTGACGTCTGGTTCAAACGCAACCGCCTGAGCAATCCGCTGATTTATGCCACGGTATCCGGCCACGAAGCGATTGTATCGATGGTCGCGCTCGGCTGCGGCATCGCGCTGATCCCGTCCGTAGTGGTCGATAACAGCCCGGAACCGGTGCGCAACCGTATTTCCATTCTGGATAACATCACGCTCGGCGCGCCGCTGGAACTGGGCGTCTGCGTGCAAAGAAAACGCCTTAGCGAGCCACTGATCGACGCGTTCTGGCAGTTGCTCTGAACGTTTACAGAATAAAAAAGGGGCACTTTTCAGATGCCCCGTTTAGTTTTAGCCCGCCAGGAAGAAGCGGAACGCCGGATTATCACTTTCGTTGTGACAGTCATAACCCAGCGCCGACAGGTTCTGCTCGAACTCCGGCTCTTCTTCGTTCAGCTCAAATGCGGCCAGCACACGACCGAAATCGGTACCGTGACTGCGGTAATGGAACAGCGAAATATTCCAGTGCGTGCCCAGCGTATGCAGGAATTTCAGCAAAGCCCCTGGAGATTCCGGGAATTCAAAGCTGTAAAGCCGCTCGCGCAGAGGTTTGGTCGGACGCCCGCCCACCATGTAACGCACATGAAGTTTCGCCATTTCATCGTCGGACAGATCCACAACCTGATAACCGTCGTGATTCAGTTCGTCGATAATTTCCTGACGCTCAGCGTGACCGCGCGTCAGACGCACGCCCACAAAAATGCAGGCGTTGTCGGCATCGGCATAACGGTAGTTGAACTCTGTCACCGAACGGCCACCCAGCAACTGGCAAAACTTCAGGAAACTGCCTTTGCGCTCAGGAATGGTCACCGCCAGCAGCGCTTCGCGTTGCTCGCCCAGTTCACAGCGTTCCGACACATAACGCAGACCGTGGAAATTCACGTTCGCGCCGGAAAGCACATGCGCCAGTCGTTCGCCCTGAATATTGTGCTGCTGCACGTATTTCTTCAGTCCCGCCAGCGCCAGCGCGCCGGAAGGTTCAGCAATCGCACGCACGTCTTCGAACAAGTCTTTCACCGCGGCACAAATTGAATCGCTGTCGACGGTGATGACGTCATCAAGATATTCGCGACACAAGCGGAACGTTTCGTTGCCGATACGTTTCACCGCCACGCCTTCTGCGAACAAACCCACACGCGCCAGGTCGACCGGTTCACCGGCGTCCATTGCCGCGCGCAGACAGGCAGAATCTTCGGCTTCAACACCGATGACCTGAATCTGCGGCATCAGTTGTTTGATCAGCACGGCGACACCAGCGGCCAGACCGCCACCGCCGACAGGCACGAATACGCGGTCGAGATGCGCATCCTGTTGCAGCAACTCCATGGCCAGCGTGCCCTGCCCGGCAATCACCGCCGGATGATCAAATGGCGGCACAAAAGTCATGCCCTGTTCCTGCGACAGCGTGATCGCTTTGGCTTTCGCCTCATCGAAATTCGCGCCATGCAGCAACACTTCACCGCCAAAGTTACGCACGGCATCCACTTTGATATCCGCTGTGGCAACCGGCATCACAATCAGAGATTTGATGCCTTTTTTGGTCGCCGACAATGCAACGCCCTGCGCGTGATTTCCCGCGGACGCAGTGATAACACCACGCGCAGCCTGTTCTTCCGTCAGGCTGGCGATCATCGAATAGGCACCGCGCAGTTTAAAACTGTGGACGGCCTGACGATCCTCCCTCTTCACCAGAATGGTGTTACCCAACCGGGAAGAAATCTTTTCCATGACCTGCAAAGGCGTAACCTGTGCGACTTCATAAACCGGCGCACGCAGCACGGCACGCAGGTATTCTGCGCCGCACGGCTGGTCGGGTAGAGGTTGTGATACCGCCATGACTGTCAGCCTCCCAGCTTAGACTTGTCGCGCACTGCGCCTTTATCGGCACTGGTCGCCAGCAATGCGTAAGCACGCAGCGCAAGTGAAACCACACGTTCGCGGTTTTTCGGCGTCCAGGCTTTGTCGCCACGTGCCAGTTCAGCTTCGTGACGCGCCGCCAGTTCTGCCGCAGGCACATCCAGCACCATGCTACGGTTCGGAATGTCGATATCGATGATGTCGCCATCTTCCACCAACGCAATCAGGCCGCCGCTGCCCGCTTCCGGAGAAACGTGGCCGATAGACAGACCGGATGTGCCGCCGGAGAAACGACCATCGGTAATCAGCGCGCACTCTTTGCCGAGACCCATGGATTTCAGGTAAGTGGTCGGATACAGCATTTCCTGCATGCCCGGCCCGCCTTTCGGCCCTTCGTAACGAATCACAACAACGTCGCCGGAAACCACTTTGCCGCCGAGAATCGCTTCAACCGCGCTGTCCTGGCTTTCGTACACTTTTGCCGGACCACGGAAAGTCAGGTTGGATTTATCCACACCCGCCGTTTTAACGATACTGCCCGCTTCGGCGATGTTGCCGTAAAGCACGGCCAGACCACCGTCTTTGCTGAACGCATGCTCAAGCGAACGGATACAACCTTCGGCGCGGTCGTCATCAAGCGTATCCCAGCGGCAATCCTGTGAGAACGCCTGGGTAGTACGGATACCTGCCGGACCGGCGCGGAACATTTTTTTCACGGCTTCGTCTTTGGTCAGCATGATGTCGTACTGATCCAGCGTCTGGTTCAGGGTCAGGCCGAGAATGTTTTTCACGTCGCGGTTCAGGAGATTGGCGCGATCCAGTTCGCCCAGAATAGCCAGCACGCCACCGGCACGGTGAACGTCTTCCATGTGGTATTTCTGTGTGCTCGGCGCGACTTTACACAGGTGCGGGACTTTGCGTGACAGACGGTCGATGTCGGTCATGTCGAAGTCGATTTCGCCTTCCTGCGCGGCAGCCAGCAGGTGCAGAACGGTGTTAGTCGAGCCGCCCATCGCGATATCCAGGATCATGGCATTTTCGAATGCCGCTTTGCTGGCGATGTTGCGCGGCAATGCGCTTTCATCGTCTTTTTCGTAATAACGTTTGGTCAGCTCAACGATGCGGCGACCGGCGTTAAGGAACAAATCGCGGCGATCGGCGTGCGTTGCCAGCAATGAACCGTTACCCGGCTGAGACAGACCCAGCGCTTCGGTCAGACAGTTCATGGAGTTGGCGGTAAACATACCGGAACAGGAGCCGCAGGTCGGACAGGCAGAACGTTCGATTTGTTCGCTGTCGGCATCGCTGACGTTCGGGTTTGCGCCCTGAATCATCGCATCGACCAGGTCGAGTTTGATGATTTTGTCAGACAGTTTGGTTTTACCGGCTTCCATCGGACCACCGGAAACGAAGATCACCGGAATATTCAGGCGCAGTGAGGCCATCAGCATTCCCGGGGTGATTTTGTCGCAGTTTGAAATACACACCATGGCATCAGCGCAGTGCGCGTTAACCATGTATTCCACCGAGTCAGCAATCAGTTCGCGTGAAGGCAATGAATACAGCATGCCGCCATGCCCCATGGCGATCCCGTCATCCACAGCGATAGTGTTGAATTCTTTCGCCACGCCGCCGGACGCTTCGATTTGCTCGGCAACCAGCTTACCCAAATCGCGCAAATGCACGTGGCCCGGCACGAACTGGGTGAATGAGTTGACGACGGCAATAATGGGCTTACCAAAATCGTTATCCGTCATGCCGGTAGCGCGCCATAATGCGCGGGCGCCAGCCATGTTGCGGCCGTGTGTCGTGGTGTGGGAACGGTACTTAGGCATGCTCTGTTCACTCCAAATCATTTCTGTTTAGCAGGCAGCGAAATCGCTACCTGCTGAATTTCTTATTTACCCTGAATCATTCGGGTTGCACCAGGCAGCGAACGCGGAGGCGGCCTGAAGGATGACGGGTAAAATTATTGTGGGTTGATTGGATCCAGCCAACCCCATTTATCTTCGGTTTTGCCGGTGAACAGGCCGAAGAATGCATCCTGAATTTGTTTGGTCACCGGACCACGTTTACCGATACCGACCTGAATGCCGTCAACGCTGCGCACCGGGGTGATTTCTGCAGCGGTACCGGACATGAAGACTTCGTCTGCCAGATACAGGGATTCACGGGACAGAACTTGCTCACGCACTTCAAGACCCAGGTCTTTTGCCAGTTTAATAATAGCGTCACGGGTGATACCTGGCAGGGCAGAAGAGGTAAATGGCGGTGTGAACAGAATGCCTTCTTTCACTTCAAACAGGTTTTCGCCAGCGCCTTCAGACACATAGCCGTGAATGTCCAGCGCGATACCTTCCTGATAACCGTGACGACGTGCTTCGCTGCCGACCAGCAGGGAGGACAGGTAGTTACCACCGGCTTTCGCAGCGGTTGGAATGGTGTTTGCAGCAACGCGGTTCCATGAAGACACCATCGCGTCGATACCCTGCTCCAGCGCTTCTTCACCCAGATACGCGCCCCACGGGAAGGCGGCGATGATCACATCAGTTTTGTAGCCGTCCGGCGGATTAACGCCCATACCCACATCGCCGACAAACACCAGCGGACGGATATACGCGCTGACCAGATTGTTTTTGCGCAGGGTTTCGCGGCAAGCTTCCATCAGCTCGTCCACGCTCTGGGAAACAGGCATACGGTAAATTTTTGCGGAATCGCGCAGACGCTGCATATGTTCACGGTGACGGAATACGACCGGGCCTTTATGGGAGTCGTAGCAACGCACGCCTTCGAAAACGGAAGTGCCGTAATGCAGTGCGTGTGACATGACATGGACTTTAGCTTCTGCCCACGGAACCATCTCGCCGTTGAACCAAATGTAATCAGCTTTCTTCGTCATTCTCTCGTTCCTTTACTCACGCATTCGCGCGTATTTGTTGTGATGTATGTTGCTGGATCTCGACACAAGCGACATCCATAAGTTTGCGTAACTGTGAAGACAGTAAATCTACGGGCCGCTGACTGGCAACGGTCAATTCGATATTTATGTTTTCCGCATTGAACATCGGCGTCATGTTCATTGCGCACACCTGAAAACCACGGTGACGGACGACGCGTAATACGCGCTCTAACATTTCGGGGCGGAAGCGGGCCTGAATTGAGACGTTATGTTGCATCATGACATTTTCTCCAGCATGGTTTCGTTGCCTGCGCCCGGTGGAACCAGCGGCCAGACATTCTCATTTTCGTCGATGGAAACCTGGAGCAAATACGGACCTTCACTGTTGAAGAAAGCGTCCAGAGCGGCATCGACTTGATCTTTACGGTGGATACGTTGGCCGGGGATGTTGAATGCGCTGGCCAGCGTGACAAAATCGGGGTTATCGGAGAGGTTGGTTTCACTGAAGCGTCCGTCGAAGAACAATTCCTGCCACTGTCGAACCATCCCTAATCGCTGGTTATCCAGCAACAGGATTTTGACGGGCAACTGTTTTCGCTTGATGGTGCCCAGCTCCTGAACATTCATCATGAATGAACCGTCACCGGAAACGCAGATCACCATATCGTCCGGGCGGGCAACCTGTGCGCCGACGGCGGCAGGAACGCCGAAACCCATCGTGCCCAGACCGCTGGAGGTGATGAAGTTTTCCGGGCGGGTGAACTGCATATGTTGCGCGGTCCACATCTGATGCTGGCCGACGTCGGTGGTCACCACGGTATTGGCCGATTTACGGTCAGAGATTTGTTTCAGTAACAACGGCGCATAAATCGCTTCACCCGGATGATCGTAGCGCCATTCGCCCTGCGCTTTCAGCGTCATCACTTCATCACGCCAGGCGTTGATGTTCAGGGGTTGTTGCAGCGCCGGTAACAGCGCATTCAGATCACCCTGCAACGCCACATGCGCCTGGCGCAATTTGTTCAGCTCGGCCGGATCGATATCCATGTGGATAACCGCGGCGTCTGGCGCAAAAGTATTCAGCTTGCCGGTCACGCGGTCATCGAAACGCGCGCCGACGGCAATCAGCAAATCGCAGGACTGAACAGCCAGATTCGCCGCTTTGGTACCGTGCATGCCCAGCATACCCAGATAACATGGGTCGCTGGCATCCGGCGCCCCCAGACCTTTCAACGTTGCTACCGCAGGAATGCCTGTCGCAGTAATGAATTCGCGTAATGCCGGAACGGCCTGCGCGATACCGACACCGCCACCGACGTAAACCATCGGTTTTTGCGCTGCAGCGATCATGGCGCGGGCTTGTTGTAATTCAGCCGCAGGATGCGGAAAAGTTTCTTCAACCGCCACCAGATGCGGCGGTAATTCACCCACGGCCAGTTGGATATCTTTCGGAATGTCGATCAGAACCGGGCCCGGACGACCGGAGCTGGCGATGGCAAAGGCTTCCGCCATGATTTCCGGCAGCGCTTCCAGAGATTCAACCAGGAAACTGTGTTTGGTGCAGGCCAGGGACAACCCTAAAACGTCGATTTCCTGGAAGGCATCGGTGCCGATGAAGGCAGAACCAACCTGCCCGGTGATGGCCACCAGCGGAACGGAGTCTAACAGCGCGTCGGCCAGACCGGTGATCAGGTTGGTCGCACCAGGACCGGAAGTGGCGATACAGACGCCAACTTTTCCGGTAGAACGGGCATAGCCGATGGCGGCCATTGCAGCACCCTGCTCATGCCGGCACAACAGGTGTTCCACGCCGCCGTCATACAATGCATCGTATACCGGCATGATTGCCCCGCCAGGATAACCAAATACTGTATTTACACCCTGCGCACGCAACGCTTGTACTACCCATTGTGCTCCGTTCATCTTTATTCTCCTGCCTTTTTGCGACAAGTGCAGAATATTATGCTGTTGCTCATTTTCCGACCCCGCTTCTCTGTTCTCTGAAATTCCTGACCCAAAAAAAAACCCCGGACCTTTCGGTGCGGGGTTTCTTTTCAGGTTCAGGCTTGTTTAATAAGCCTTTCTTCGTCCAAGTGCAGCCCCGCACGGTGGGATAATAATCACCACCACGCTAATCACGACTAGGCTAACTACGAGGAGAAGGGCTTTCATTTTTAGGTTTCTAAAATTCATATTGCGAACGATTGCCTACAGAGTTATCACAGTAAGATGATTAATGACAACACTTTTCTTGCGTTATTATTTGCAGTCCGTTGCAGAAACCATGAAAAATCATCTGAAAAATCAAAACTTAGCGTGATGATTTGCCGTTTGATTATTTATTGCTCCAGCAATCGCTTTTCCACGGGTATCCCGGCCAAATGCCACCAGAACAGAAATCAGGATGGCGACGGTACCGGCCACAATTGCCATCGCCAGTCCGTAGTTGTGTCCGTGGCTTTCGGCAATGTAAGCCTGAAGCGTCGCATTAACCGAAGCAATCAGATTACCGAGCTGGTAAACAAACCCCGGCAGAACCGCGCGCGTGTTAGCAGGCACCAGTTCGGTCAGATAAGTCGGCACGACGCCCCATGCGCCCTGCACCATAAACTGCATCAGGAACGCGCCCAGCCCCAGCATCCATGAACCGCCGGAGAAAGCCCATAATGGAATGACCGGCAGTGAAAGCAACGCGGCGATAATAATCGCTTTCTTACGACCAATTTTCTCAGACAGCGAACCAAAGAAGATCCCACCGATAATTGACGCAATGTTGTAGCTTATGGCGATTAAACTGACGGTATGTGCGTCAAAACCGTGCTGAACTTTCAGGAACGTCGGATAGAGATCTTGCGTACCGTGGCTGAAGAAATTAAAACCCGCCATCAGCACAACCAGATAAATACATAGCTTCCAGTTTTTCTTCAGCACCGGCATCAGTGCCGTGCTTTCGTTGCGTTC
The DNA here is from genome assembly GCF_963881615.1 of Rahnella sp. CJA17(1/100). Classification (NCBI taxonomy): domain Bacteria; kingdom Pseudomonadati; phylum Pseudomonadota; class Gammaproteobacteria; order Enterobacterales; family Yersiniaceae; genus Rahnella; species Rahnella sp. CJA17(1/100). Next base: position 93,646 of record NZ_CAWOJA010000008.1, read on the forward strand.
CCGCGCCGCCAGCCAGACCGGCGATTCCTGTACTTTGAACCAGATGAAAGGCAGCAGGAAAACCGGTATCGCACCAATCACAAACATGCCGCGCCAGCCGACCACGTTAAACAGCAAACCATATACCACCGCCGCCAGCAGATAACCAAACGGATAACCCGCCTGGAAAATCCCCGACATCACGCCACGGGAACGGTCGGGTATGGTTTCCATCGCCAGAGAAGAAGCTACGCCCCAGACACCGCCCATCGCAATGCCGTAAATCACGCGAAGGATCAGGAAAACGGTCAGGGAAGGTGCCGCCGCAGTACACAGCTCGAAGAAAGAAAATAGCGCGATATTGACCATCAGCACCGGCTTGCGCCCGTACTTTTCCGCCGCACGCCCGAACAGCAACGCCCCAATCGGTCGCACGGCCAGCGTCAGCAGTATTGCCAGCGTGACCTGTTTGATATCTACCTGAAATGCCGATGCGATATCGCTGAGCAGGAAGACCAAAATGAAGAAATCGAAAGCGTCGAGAGTCCAGCTCAGAAAGCTGGCGATGGCAACGTTACGCTGCCGAGAAGTCCAACCAAACATGGGTGAGTCCCTATTTCGGAATAGCTGCAGGTAGTGCACTCACCAGGGCATTGCGGAAAATCCCTGGTCAGGCAGAGAGATGTTAATCAGTGTTCTGTATTTGTTTATTTATTGTTAAATACAGCAAGATTAAACACCCCTGCCGGTATTTGCGGCAACTTAATTAGTCCGCTAATTTGTTTCCAGAAACCTTAAACTGTTAAGGAGTATTGCTGTCGTTGCGAAGCAGTTCGCATCCCTTCATGTTAAGTCGGTGACTTGCAGATTATTTTCCCATCGCATTACGCATTGCAGCAAACTTCTTCCCGAAAGCGTTTCCAGCTCAGGCATGCTGCCGTCAGCAGAGCTCATAGCAAAGGAAAAAGCATGTCATTAGCCGTGGTATATACCCGCGCATCGCTGGGGGTTCAGGCACCCGGTGTCTCGATTGAGGTCCATCTCAGCAACGGATTACCGGCCCTGACACTGGTCGGTTTACCGGAAACCACCGTCAAGGAAGCCAGAGATCGGGTTCGCAGCGCCATCATCAACTGCGGGTTTACCTTTCCGGCCAAACGCATCACCGTCAATCTTGCACCCGCTGATTTACCCAAAGAAGGCGGACGGTATGATTTGTCCATCGCGCTGGCGATTCTGGTGGCCTCAGAGCAGCTTCAGGGCGATAAGCTTGAGGAGTACGAGTTTCTGGGTGAACTGGGCCTTTCCGGTGCACTGCGCAGTGTAAATGGTGCGATTCCGGCGGCACTTGAGGCGCAAAAAGAGGGCCGGGTGTTGATCCTGCCGCAAAGTAATCAGACGGAAATGACGCTTCTTGATCCCGGTGTAGCGCAGGTGGCCGGGCACTTATTGCAGGTCTGCGCATTCCTTCAGGGCGAGGACAATTTGCCACCGATTGAATTTCCGGCGACGGCGCCTCCGCCCGAGTATCAACCTGACATTGCCGATATCATCGGACAGGAGCAATCAAAGCGCGCGCTCGAAGTGGCGGCAGCGGGAGGGCATAATTTATTGTTGATTGGGCCTCCTGGCACCGGAAAAACCATGCTGGCTAGCCGGTTGCCCGGTTTACTGCCGCCCATGAGTAACGAGGAAAAGCTGGAAACGGCCGCCATTGCCAGCCTGGTGTATAACCCCGAAGATGACGGCGAGTTTTCACGCATCCGCCCCTTTCGTGCACCGCATCACAGCACATCCATGAGCGCGCTGGTGGGAGGCGGGTCGTTACCCAGACCGGGAGAAATATCACTGGCACATAACGGCGTATTGTTTCTCGACGAACTGCCAGAATTTCAGCGCCAGGTTCTTGATGCCTTGCGCCAGCCAATGGAATCCGGCGAAATCACCATTTCCCGTGCACGGGCGAAAGTCCGCTATCCGGCAAGAGCGCAACTGATTGCAGCGATGAATCCCAGCCCGACCGGACACTATCAGGGCATTCATAACCGCACACCACCACAGCAGGTTTTACGCTACCTGAGCCGGCTTTCCGGGCCATTTCTCGACAGATTCGATCTGTCGATTGAAGTCCCACTCCTGCCGCCCGGCATTTTGAGCCAGCAAAACCATACGCCTGCGCTCAGGGAAAATAGTGTACAAGTGCGGGAACGGGTACTGACCGCCAGAGAAATTCAGTTAAAACGCGCGGGAAAAATCAACGCGCATCTGAGCAGTAGCGAAGTGGAGACGTACTGTGTGTTAACCAAAGCAGATGCTGAATTTTTGGAAGAAGTCCTGCATAAACTGGGATTATCGGTCAGAGCCTGGCATCGCATTCTGAAAGTCGCGAGAACATTGGCTGATTTGGGCGGCGGGGAATCTATTGAACGAAGACATATTGCTGAAGCACTGAGCTATCGCAGCATGGATAGGCTATTGTTAACTCTACATAAGAGTCTGGCATAAAAAAACGGGGCATCGCCCCGTTTCATTAGTCATCGCTTTCCGTGTAGTCTTCTACAGCGTCAGCCTGCGGTTTACCGCCAGACAACGTGTGGAATTTCTTCGGACGACGGGTGCGGACAATGTATTTGTTCCACACTTTTTCTGCATCCGTTACAGGTTCGCGCGTACCACGGCAAACCTCCAGGAACAGTTTTTCTTCGTCGGTAACGGGCTCACGTTTTCCCAGATCCAGCTCGTTAAAAGCAAAGCCGTAACGTTCTAGCATTTGCGCTTCTTTAATGGTGAAATCGCCATGCCGGGAGAACCCGCGAGGGTAATGTTTATTATCAAAAAAACGACTTGTCGTGGTGAAGCTTTCCGCCATCTGACACGCTCCTAATTCTCTCATGGTCGTGCTGTTATGGCGCGGAGTATTAGTTAGGCTTGACATTGTGTAAAACAAAACATTTAAATCTTAACGACAAAAAATATTGGAGATAGTTTTGGACACGGAATTACTGAAAACCTTTTTGGAGGTCAGTAGAACTCGCCACTTTGGTCGGGCGGCGGAATCCCTTTACCTGACGCAATCCGCTGTCAGCTTTCGTATCCGGCAACTGGAAACCCAACTTGGCGCCAATTTATTCACACGGCATCGCAATAACATCCGCTTAACGCCCGCAGGAGAACGTCTGCTGCCTTATGCAGAGAATCTTATGTCAACGTGGCAAATGGCGAAAAAAGAGGTTGTACGCTCGTTACAGCACACAGAATTGTCGATTGGTGCGACGGCGTCGCTCTGGGAAGCCTATCTGACCCCGTGGCTGCAGTCTCTTTACACCCAGCGTGGCACGCTTAGGCTTGAGGCGCGCATTGCACTGCGTCAGTCGCTGGTCAAACAATTGCATGAAAGACAACTGGATTTGCTGATCACCACCGAGCCACCAAAGATGGACGAGCTCTCAAGTCAGTTACTAGGTAATTTCTCGTTACGACTATTCTCATCGCAGAAAACGGTCAGAAGCGAACAATCACCGTATGTGAAGCTGGAATGGGGCGCTGATTTTCCTCAGCAGGAAAAACTGCAAAACAGCGATCAGGAACCGGTGTTAACCACAACCTCTGCACATCTGACGCGTCAGTTGCTGGAAAATACCGGCGGTTGTGCGTTCCTGCCTGCGCACTGGGCCAAAGAATATCCGCAACTGGCCGCACATGAAGATATTCCGCCGGTGATCCGCCCGCTTTACGCCGTCTGGCTGCAAACCAGCGACCAGCAAGTGTTGATCCGTCAGTTACTCAAAACACCGCTGATCACTAATTTCTGATACCGTCCTGTTTCAGGACGGTTCTGGTCGCGGATGGCGCGCTCTTCTGGCTGTCCAGAAGCTGCCCATCCCTTTTTGCAATCCGATGAAGATAAACAACAAAACGCCCATCACGATTTTGGTCCACCACGAACTAAGCGTACCATCGAAAGTGATGTAGGTTTGGATCAACCCCTGAATAAGCACGCCAAACAAGCTGCCTAAAACTGTGCCTACGCCGCCACTCAGTAACGTCCCCCCAATCACAACAGAGGCGATAGCATCCAGTTCTACACCACTCGCCGCGAGTGCATAACCCGCAGAGGTGTAGAGCGAGAAAATGATGCCCGATAAGACCGCCAGCGTACTGGACAGCATGTAGATATAAATCGTGGTACGCCTTACCGGCACCCCCATCAGCGCAGCCGACACATTGCTACCGCCAACGGCATAGACGTTGTTACCGAATCGCGTACGGTGAGCCAGAATAATCCCGCCAAGCACCACCAGCAACATAACCAGAGCCAGCAATGTGAAACGACCACCACCGGGCATTTTCCAGGCATAATTGGCGAGGAATTCATAAACCGGATGGTTAATCGGCAACGATTCTTCCGAAACAATAAAACTCATACCGCGCACAAAAAACATGCCCGCCAGCGTGATGATGAAAGCAGGCAGTTTCAACGTATCAATGATCCATCCCATCAGCGCACCAAACGTGGTGCCCATCAACAGCACGATGACAAAGGCATAGCCAGGCGCGATGCCATAAGCACCGATGAGTTTCGCCAGCAAAACACCGGTGAAAGCGATAACAGAACCCACTGACAGATCGATGCCGCCGGATAAGATGACAAATGTCATCCCGACGGCCACGATGCCGAGAAACGCGTTATCCGTCAGCAAATCAAAAAACACGCGTGTGGATGCAAAACCGGGGAACTGAGTGAAGCAATAGGCGTATCCGGCCAGGAAAACCACGATAGTAATCAGCAGGGGCAGATTTCTTTTGAGCATTATCCTTTCCTCCGGAACAGATTACTGAAAGAGACGCGGGGCGACTGAACTACCAGTACAGCGAGCACCACCAGAGCTTTCAGCACCAGGTTGAATTCCGGTTTGAAGCCGGAGAGCAGAATGCCGGTATTCATTCCCTGAATGATCAGTGCACCGACAACCGAAAGAAGCAGGTTAAAACGTCCACCCAGTAACGAGCCGCCGCCGATGACGACGGCAAGAATGGCATCAAGTTCCAGCCATAGTCCGGCATTATTGGCGTCCGCTCCGCGAATATCGGCCGTTATGATAACGCCCGCAACGGCCGCGCAAATCCCACAGATGACGTAAGTGGAGATCAGCACTAAACGGGCATTTACGCCGGCGTTATAAGCAGAACGGATATTGATGCCGACTGATTCGATGAACAGGCCAAGCGCTGTTTTCCGCGTCAGTGCCCAGACAAGAACCAGCATAGCGACGGCAATGATCACCGGCATTGGCAGATAGAACAAAGAACCACTGCCAAACTGCGATAGGCCATTGTGTTCAAACGTGACGATTTGCCCTTCCGTAATTAGCTGTGCGATGCCACGTCCGGCGACCATCAGCATCAGCGTGGCAACAATCGGCTGAATTTGCAGAACAGCGACCAAAAAACCATTCCACAAACCGCATATTGCCCCCACCCCGACCGAGGCCAGCAGCACGATCATCAGCGGATATCCTTGCACCGTCATGGTCGCGGCTGTTGCACCGGCAATCGCCATGACCGCACCGACGGAAAGGTCGATGCCGCCGGTCGCGATAACCAGCGTCATCCCGAGAGCCAGCAAAGCGACAGGGGCACCACGGTTGAAAATATCCACCAGGCTGCCAAACAAGCGGCCATCCTGAATATGGATAGAGAAAAAGCCCGGGGCGACCAGGCTGTCTATGATTAATATTGCGACGAAAGCACCGATTTGCGTGGTGCCTTTTGGAAATACCCATCTTACTTTGCGCGGTTTTCCCGTCATTGGCAGGCTCCTGTTATTCATCACTATCTCCCCTCATTGCGCCGCAATGGCTTTCATAATGGCTGGCACGGAGATATCAGCCTGCTCAATTTCGGCAATATGACGACGGTCGCGTAAGACAACAATACGATCGGCATAACCCGCCAGTTCTTCCAGCTCAGAGGAAATGACCAGTAACGCCAGGCCTTCGTCACAAAGTTTTTCAATCAGACGGATGATTTCTGCATGGGCACCGACGTCAATCCCACGGGTAGGTTCATCGAGAATGAGGAAACGAGGATTGGTTGCAAGCCAGCGAGACAGCAATACTTTTTGCTGGTTACCACCGGAAAGATACTGAATTTCCTGCTCAGTGCCGGGTGTACGGATGCCAAGGAGTTTGATAAATTTTTCGGCGATCTGATGCTGCTCTTTCATGGGTAAAGGACGCAACCAGCCGCGCTGCGCCTGTAAGGCAAGGATGATATTTTCACGCACTGTAGCCGCGCCGATAATGCCATCGGTTTTACGATCTTCCGGGCAGTAACCAAATCCCAGTTTGGTCGCTTTTCTGGGCGTGCTGATGGCGACTTCTTTGCCATCGACACGTGCATTGCCGCTGTCATGCCCTTTAATGCCAAAAATCAGCTGAGCGGTTTCCGTCCGTCCTGATCCCAGTAAACCCGCCAGTCCGACGATTTCACCCCGACGTACTTTCAGGTCAAAATGTTCGACCACACCTCGACGCCCATAGTCTTTGAAATCCACTAATGGCTCGCCCGTTACATTTCTATGTTCGGTGCGTTTGAGCAGGTTTTCATCAAAACTGTGTCCCAGCATCATCGGCACGAGATCGATACGCGGTAAATCCACCGTTCGTTCAGACCCCACACGCTTACCGTTTCGCAAAACGGTAATCCGGTCGCTGATCCGATAAACCTGATCGAGGAAATGGGTGACGAAAATCATCCCCACCCCTTTATTACGCAGTTGAACCAGAATATCGAGCAACATACTGACTTCTTTGGCATCAAGGCTGGCAGTGGGTTCATCAAGAATTAAAACCTGTGCAGACAGGTCAACAGCGCGGGCAATTGCCACGATTTGCTGAATCGCAATGGAGTAGGTTGAGAGTGGCTGGCTGACATCCAGATGCAGCCCATAGCCTTCCAGAAGGGCGTCGGCCTGTTGTTCCATCTTGCGCTGATTAACCAGCCCGAAACGGGTTGGCTCGCGCCCAATGAACAAGTTGGCAGCAACAGAGATATTTGGCAGGAGATTTACTTCCTGATATACCGTACCAATCCCCAGCGACTGGGCATCAGCAGTACTGATTGGCTCGATCGGTTTTCCGTTAAGAAAGACCTGGCCAGCAGAACGTTTATAGACACCGGTGAGGGCCTTAATCATTGTGGACTTACCGGCGCCGTTCTCACCTAAAAGGGCAACAATTTCACCGCGTTCGAGGGTAAAGTCGACATTTTCCAGCGCTTTTACGCCGGGGAATTCAACTGATAAGCCGCGTACTTCAAGCAGCGTTTCTGAACCAGGATTATCCGTCACGTCACTACTCCTGCTGCATTCGCTATAAGCGAAAAGGGAATAATTGTTACCGGCTTGCCCGTGAGACAAGCCGGTAAACCGGCTTAATAACCCATGTTTTTCTTCATGTCATACTCTTTCTGAGCCATGTCCGGCAGGATCAACGCGGATTGAGTCTGAATGAATTTCTTCGGTTGCGTACCATCCTTTTTCATCGCAATCAGCGCATCAAATGCCGGGCCAGCCATGTTTGGTGTCAGCTCAACAGAAGCATTCGCTTCACCCGCCAGCATAGCTTTGTAGATATCAGGAACACCGTCGATAGAGACGATTTTGATCTGCGAACCCGGTTTCAGGCCAGCTTCTTTGATAGCCTGAATTGCACCGATCGCCATATCGTCGTTATGGGCGTAAACAGCACAAATGTTCTTACCGTTTTGCTCAGCCTTGATGAAGCTTTCCATGACTTCTTTGCCTTTACTGCGGGTGAAATCGCCGGACTGTGAGCGGATAATTTTGACGTTTGGTGCAGCTTTCAACGCATCTGCAAAACCTTGTTTACGATTTAACGCCACACTGGCACCGACCGTACCCTGCAATTCGACAACATTACATGGTTTGCCAGCAGCATCCTTCACCAGCCAGTCACCCGCCACTTTGCCCTCATACACGCTGTCAGAAGCGACTGCAGCAGTGTAAAGAGACGGATCACTGACTTCGATCGTACGGTCTAACAGGAACACAGGGATCTTAGCTTCTTTAGCTTCGGTCAGAACCGGAGCCCAGCCAGTAGCAACAACAGGAGCGATGAAAATGGCATCAACACCCTGTGCGATGAATGAACGTATTGCTTTGATTTGGTTCTCTTGTTTTTGCTGAGCATCAGATATTTTCAGTGTAATACCACGTTTTTCCGCTTCTGATTTAGAGACTTTGGTTTCCGCAGAACGCCACCCAGACTCAGAGCCGATCTGCGAAAAACCAACAACCAGCGGAGCCGCCTGAACTGCGCCACAAAATGCTGTTGCTACTGCTGCTGCCACAAATAAGCGTTTGTACATGTTTCTTTCCTCGCGTGTAGTCTGAGCTACTTTTTGTTATGACTCGTAGGGTACGGCCAGGACGTTTACCCGACATACGCATTCAGCCGCTACGACAGTTTTGTCGGAAAAAGGATAAAAGAATGCTGTCAGGGTCTGATAGTCGTCATAAGACGATGATTAGGTTTAGTACATAGGGAAAATGGGAGCATGAGCGAGGTCACATACGGGGAGAACAATCAATTCGTGCATGTATTCAGCCAAAACATGACAAAAAACAACTGGCAAAAGCGAAGATTTTGAGCCCATTGGTGCAAATAATCCCCAGAATAATGGGGCTAAGGGGAAGAGGTTAAAAAATAGAGAGGAGTTTCAGGAAATTGAGACGAAAAAAAACCCCTCGCTTTCGCGAAGGGTTTAAATATGGCAGGGGCGGAGAGACTCGAACTCGCGACACCCGGTTTTGGAGACCGGTGCTCTACCAACTGAGCTACGCCCCTAAATTACGCTTACTATTATGCCTGCTAATTTAGCAGGCATAATTTTTAATAATTGGCGGAACGGACGGGGCTCGAACCCGCGACCCCCTGCGTGACAGGCAGGTATTCTAACCAACTGAACTACCGCTCCACCGGTTCTTTCACACGTATCAGCAATCGTCTGATACCTGTTTGTTCCTGTTATTTTCCTTGTCAGGGGAAAAGGAACTAATTTGATGCCTGGCAGTTCCCTACTCTCGCATGGGGAGACCCCACACTACCATCGGCGCTACGGCGTTTCACTTCTGAGTTCGGCATGGGGTCAGGTGGGACCACCGCGCTACTGCCGCCAGGCAAA
>NZ_CAWOJA010000009.1:0-96489 GCF_963881615.1 Rahnella sp. CJA17(1/100)
GGGGGCAGTAAGATTGATAATACCGAGAGCTTGTGAAAGTTCCATTTAAAAAGGGTCCATGATGAGCATGAACCCTTTTTACACGAGCCACAGGATCGGTCAACTGATCCTTAAACGATCGGCATTATGCCAATGGCAGCCTTTCTTTCAGCGATGAAACGCTAATACACGGGATTAACGTTCGTAAATGATTTCTACGCCTTCGTCGTCATCTTCATCCCAGTCATCATCCCAGTCGTCGTCGGCTTCAGATTCCACTTCAGCCAGTTGTTCACGGTGATAATCATCCCACATGAACTCAACTTTCTCGGGTGCCGCTTCTTCAATCGCCATGTGCTTAGGATTTTCGTTGATGAACTTCATCACGTCCCAACACAATGCATTCACACCTTCGCGGTTTGCAGCGGAAATAAGGTAATAGTTACCTTCCCAACCTAATGCATCAGCAATCGCCTTAGCACGCGCTTCAGCTTCTTCTTTCTCGATCAGATCAACTTTATTGAACACTAACCAGCGCGGCTTATCAGCCAGCTTGGCGTTGTATTGCTTCAGTTCATTGATGATGACTTTGGCATTTTCGATCGGATCAGATTCATCGATCGGCGCAATGTCGATCAGGTGCAACAGAACGCGGCAACGCTCAAGGTGCTTCAGGAAGCGGATACCCAGACCAGCGCCTTCAGAAGCCCCTTCGATCAGACCGGGGATATCTGCAACCACGAAGCTTTGTTCGTGATCCATACGTACAACACCGAGACTTGGCACCAGTGTGGTAAACGGATAATCAGCCACTTTCGGCTTCGCTGCAGAGACGGAGCGGATAAACGTCGATTTACCTGCGTTTGGCAGACCCAGCATGCCTACATCGGCAAGCAGCATCAGTTCGAGTGCGATATCACGCTCTTCACCTTTGGTGCCCATGGTTTTCTGACGCGGTGAACGGTTCACGGAAGATTTAAAACGGGTGTTACCGAGTCCGTGGAAGCCGCCTTTAGCGACCATATTAACCTGACCATTTTTGGTCATATCCGCCAGGACTTCGCCAGTGCTTTGGTCAAGAACTCGCGTTCCCACAGGCACTTTAATGGTGATGTCCTTACCGCGTTTACCAGTACAGTCGCTGCTCTGACCGTTAGTACCGCGCTCAGCACGATAAGATTTCACAAAGCGGAAATCGATCAGCGTATTGAGGTTCTCATCAGCAACGAGGTACACATCACCGCCATCACCACCGTCGCCACCGTCAGGGCCGCCACGTGGAATGTATTTTTCGCGGCGGAAGCTGACGCACCCGTTACCGCCATCACCGGCCACAACCAGAATCGTGGCTTCATCAACAAACTTCATTTGTTCTGTCTCCGTAAATCATTCGCCGGGCAGCTAAAGTTTAGCTACCAGGTTTTGCTCTGTCCGACGTGGCCACCATCGATGGCCAATTGCGGAAAACATTGCACCCGCCACCACCACAAATGCTCCCAGATAACCAATAAAATTAAGTACTGGTACAGCAAAAAAGTCAGGCCAGGCAAGTGCCAATAAATCTGAAAATAGCAGGGTAAACAGCGGCGTGAGTGTCACTAATGCACTTACCTGAGCTGCCTGCCATCTCGCCATCGCTTCCGCTAAGGCGCCATATCCTACCAAGGTATTCGCGCCGCAAAACAACAGGCAGGCAAACTGCCAGCCGCTGAGCTGTGAAAGCACCGCAGGGCTGGCCAGCGGGAGCAATGCGATAGAACATAAAGTGTACAGCAAAAAAAGGATTTGCGGTGAAGCCAGTTGACGCAGTAAAACCTTTTGCGCCACACCGTATATCACCCAAACTGTTGCTGCCCCGACGCCAAAAATCACACCCAAAGTGTAATCCGTCAGACGGGTGAAAATCTCAATCAGACTGGTATTGAAAAACAATATCAGCCCAAAAATTAACATACTGGCGCCAATAACCTGCGTAACGCGCATCCTTTCTTTTAGGATGATTACGCTGGCCACCATCATACCGACCGGAGAAAGCTGTCCGATAACCTGAGAAGCCGTCGGGCTAAGAAATTGCAAAGAAGAACTAAAAAGAACAAAGTTTCCCAGTAATCCACAAGTTGCAATCAGCACTAAAACCAGCCAGCGCGGTCGCCTGAAAATCGCTCTCGGGGGTAGCCTTCGCCTCATGGCCAAAATGCAACCCAGCACAACGGCCGCCATCGAAAACCGATACCAAACCACAGTAAAGGGATCCATCACCACCAGAACCTGCTTCATGGCGATAGGCAAAGAGCCCCAGCTCATGGCAGTAATCAGCGCCAACAGAATCCCGACAGGTGCCTGTGATTTCGTATCCATATCCCGCCAGAATGGGCTAACCAGAATGTAAAAAGCCCCGCAACGAATTGCGGGGCTTACATCTATTTACTAAGACGCGAAAAACTTATTCAGCTTCGATGCTGATGTACTTACGGTTTTTCGGGCCTTTAACTTCGAACTTGACTTTACCGTCAGCCAAAGCAAACAGAGTGTGGTCCTTGCCGCAACCCACGTTGATACCAGCGTGGAATTTGGTGCCGCGCTGACGAACGATGATGCTGCCTGCCAGTACTGCTTCGCCGCCAAAGCGTTTTACGCCCAGACGTTTAGCTTCTGAATCGCGACCGTTACGTGTGGAGCCGCCAGCCTTTTTGTGTGCCATTGTTCCGCTCTCCTAATCTTAAGCGCTGATGCCGGTGATTTTAACGTCAGTGAACCACTGACGGTGGCCCTGCTGCTTACGATAGTGTTTACGACGACGAAACTTAACGATTTTGACCTTTTCGCCACGACCGTGAGCAACGACTTCAGCTTTGATTACACCGCCAGCCACTAAAGGCAGACCGATGTTGATTTCTTCACCGTTTGCAATCATCAGAACCTGATCGAACTCGATAGCTTCGCCAGTTGCAACGTCCAGCTTCTCCAGACGGATAGTCTGTCCTTCGCTGACACGGTGTTGTTTACCACCACTTTGGAAAACCGCGTACATATAAAACTCCGCTTTCCGCGCACTCAACTTTGTATAGTCCAGAGGGCGCTATAAATATTCACAATAGGGCGCGAATTCTACGCAAAAAATCAGCATAAGACAAGAGTACAATGACGACAAAAGAAGAAAAAAAGCGCAGTTCTTCCGATATCATTTATCTACACTGTTTTTCAAGTACAATCCCCTTTACAGTTAGCGCCATGTGCCAATGTGAGCCAGACCTCATTGCGGTGAAGAGAACAACAGCTGAAAAAACACAATGAACCTAGAACAGATTATTGATCTTACCCAGGACGACATGGCTGCAGTCAATGCATCCATCCTTGAACAGTTGAATTCAGAGGTTTCTCTCATCAATCAACTGGGATATTACATCATCAGTGGCGGCGGCAAACGTATCCGCCCGATGATAGCAGTACTGGCAGCCAAAGCACTATCCTACCAGGGCGATAAACACATCAAAGTCGCTGCTCTGATTGAGTTTATTCATACCGCCACACTGTTACATGACGATGTGGTTGACGAATCAGATATGCGTCGGGGAAAGGCCACTGCGAACGCCGCATTTGGCAACGCAGCCAGCGTATTGGTCGGCGATTTTATCTACACCCGCGCATTTCAAATGATGACAGATCTTGAATCGCTTCCTGTTCTGGCTCTGATGGCAAAAGCGGTGAATGTGATTGCAGAAGGCGAAGTGCAGCAACTGATTAATTGCAATGATCCTGACATCACAGAAGCCAGTTACATGCAGGTGATTTACAGCAAAACTGCGCGTCTTTTTGAAGCCGCGTCGCAAGCCTCTGCCATGCTGGCGGGCGGAAACAATGAGCAGATTACAGCTTTGCAAGATTATGGTCGTTATCTGGGCACCGCTTTCCAGCTGATTGATGATTTGCTCGATTACGATGCTGATGGCGAAACGCTGGGCAAAAACACTGGCGATGACCTTGATGAAGGAAAACCGACGTTGCCCCTTCTGCATGCGATGCAGCACGGTGACGCCGAACAATCCGCTATGATCCGCAAAGCTATCGAAGAGGGTAACGGGCGCCATTTATTGGAACCCGTGCTGGCAGCAATGCATCAGTGGGGCTCTCTGGCTTACACCCGCCAGCGTGCTGAAGAAGAAGCTGATAAAGCCATCCAGGCGCTTCAGGTGCTCCCGGAGTCGGAATATCGCTCTGCGCTTGAAGGCCTCGCGCATATGTCTGTAAAACGCGATTTCTGATATTTGCCTGTCGTACCTGCCAGAATAAAGCAGGCGCGACAGGCATTATTGCGCTAGTTTTTTTCAGGCTCACGTAATCTGTTGAGCAACTCAGATATCCCTTCCCTCACAATGAATGAGATCATCGTTTCACGTTCAGGTTCTCTCAGTTGCTTATAACTTTCGATCCAGATCGCCAGTGGGTCCTGATGTGACGTATACACATATTCAGCAGAACGCTCATTCATCGATAAGCTGGCGGCGGCATTACCGGGCAAGCTGTCGATGTGATATTCCACTGCACGTCCCTGAACGCCCAGCCTGCGGCGTTTAATCCAGCACAATCTGCGAGCCATCCCATGCACACCTTGGGTTGACGTCGGCAGTCCTTCTTTTCCGGTCAGTTCCTTTGCTGCAAACCACTCTTTTTTCATAACATTCCTTGTTTCTTATTAAGTAAGTAAGAAAGATCGTTGTTATACATCCATGAGGGTAATGCTGATATTTTCTGGTAATGAGCGTTTATATAAAAGGTGGTATTAACATAAGTCATTTAGAAAAACACCTATTTGACAGAAAGAAGATATTCAATTTTTTGGAGTGAGTCTATAGATGTATGTAAATGCTTCCATGAATTATGTTTATCAACAGCCGGGTGAACTGATTAAATTTTTTTTCGGAAAGCAGTTTAAATAAAATCTTAAACTAAAATAAGAGGGAAATTAAAAAAAGCAAATTACAACAAGTAGATAGCCATCTAAGAAAGCAAGAAAAACCGCCTTAAATCATAATTTAAATAACTGAAATTCAATTAGTTAATTAACCTTATCAATGTATTTGTTCAAAAAAAACACATGCCAGTTACGTTTTCACTTTAAAAAAATACAATAATAAAATTATAAACTGACACAAATCACAAAAAGCAAAAGGAATTTACTTGTTTGTCTAAATCAAAATAAGAATGTATTTTCTAAATAAGTAAAATAATGGATTTTAGGAAACATTGATATGGTTTATATGAGTAGTATGAGCAATTTTTAAAAGTATGTTTAATAGCGTGTTTATTGAAAATCATTTTTCAGAAGGAAGAGATCATGATGACAAGGAATGAAGACTGGCACCAGGCTGATATTATTGCAGCACTGAGAAAGAAGGGCACCACACTCGCAGCAGTATCACGATCAGCAGGCCTGAGCTCTTCGACACTTTCAAATGCATTATCACGACCATGGCCAAAAGGAGAATTGCTTATCGCAGGCGCTTTGGGTATCCATCCCTCACTGATCTGGCCTAGCCGGTATTTTGATCCCAAAACGTTGCAAATCATTGAACGCCGTTGCCGCCCGACCAATGAAACACCGCGTTAAGAAAAACAAAAGCCGCCCGTTAACCGGCGGCTTTGTTCAATGTTCACTTATTAATAAACTGCTCACCAAGCTCGATATCTTTGCGAAGAATATCCAGCATCGAATCCAGCGATTGCTGCTCAAAAGCACTGAGCTGACCGATATCGATAAGCTCTGCAATGCCATTTTTACCTAGCAGAACCGGTTGTGCGAAAAATCGCGCATAATCGCCTTTACCTTCAACATAGGCACATTCCACAACATTCTCTTCACCCTGCATCGCCCGCATCAGTGAAAGTCCGAAGCGTGCTGCAGCCTGCCCCATTGAAAGCGTGGCAGAACCGCCACCGGCTTTGGCCTCTACCACTTCCGTTCCGGCATTCTGAATACGCTGAGTCAGTGCAACAATTTCGCTTTCAGTGAAAGAGACACCTGGGATCTGAGACAATAAAGGCAGAATCGTCACACCGGAGTGCCCGCCGATAACTGGCACTTCGATATCTTCAGGTTGCTTACCCTTCAGCTCAGCCACAAAAGTATTGGAGCGGATTGCGTCCAGAGTCGTTACGCCAAACAGTTTATTTTTGTCGTAGACGCCCGCATTTTTCAATACTTCAGCCGCAATCGCGACCGTGGTATTTACCGGGTTAGTGATAATACCAATGCAGGCTTTCGGGCAGGTACTGGCAACTTGCTGGATCAGATTCCGCACGATCCCGGCATTCACATTAAACAGGTCTGAACGATCCATGCCGGGTTTACGTGCCACCCCCGCAGAAATCAGGACGATGTCAGCCCCTTCCAGAGCCGGTTTAGCATCTTCACCACAGAAACCTTTAATTTTGACCGCGGTAGGGATATGGCTGAGATCGACGGCGACACCCGGAGTGACCGGTGCGATATCATATAATGAGAGTTCGGAACCGGAAGGTAGCTGGGTCTTGAGCAGAAGCGCGAGGGCCTGACCGATACCACCCGCAGCACCTAGAACTGCAACTTTCATCCTATACTCCTTTTTTATCATTAACTTATAAGTGTCATGTAATTAATTGGTGTGACCTTAATCACTTACGCTGTTAAAAACAATCGCTCACCTGCAGAGAATCTGAGGTTGGTCGTTTAGAAAGTAAAAAAACATCTCTAAGATGACCTTTTTCCGCTTTTAGTGACTTTTTATCGGAAAGCTTCATCATTAAAAATAGCACCACAAAATAGGCCAGGTTAATAAATGGTTAAATTCGGTCCAATGTGAGAGCTGAATCGAGATCATCACATTAAATCCCTTGTGCAACACAGTTCACCCGCAATGCACAATTTTGGCATATTCATTAAATTGAGCTTAAAACAGCGGCACTTACATTCCTTGTTCCAAGCTTAATTAATGATTTTTGCAATTAACCTCTGTTGCATAAAAATTCAATTATCTGCATAATCAGCCCCACTATGATTCAGAGACCAGGGTGCAAAATGCGTAATCCTGCTAAACAGGAAGATTTGATCAAAGCCTTCAAGGCACTGTTGAAGGAAGAGAAATTCAGCTCTCAGGGCGAAATCGTTGTCGCACTTCAGGATGATGGTTTCGAAAATATCAATCAGTCAAAAGTCTCACGGATGCTGACAAAATTTGGTGCTGTCAGAACTCGTAATGCGAAGATGGAAATGGTGTACTGCCTGCCCGCTGAAATTGGCGTGCCGACAACCACCAGTCCTCTGAAGAATCTTGTGCTGGATATCGACCATAACGATGCCGTTGTGGTGATCCGAACCAGCCCGGGAGCCGCACAACTGATCGCGCGTTTACTCGATTCCCTGGGTAAATCCGAAGGGATCCTCGGAACAATTGCCGGTGATGATACGATCTTCACGACACCGGCCCGCGGATTTAGCGTCAAACAGTTGCACGATGCGATCCTCAGTTTGTTCGAGCAGGAGCTCTAGGGCTGCAACATTTTGCACCTCCTGTCGCTTTCATTCTGTGCCTGAGGTCAGAAGATTACCTTCTCTGACCTCATTCAACGTCATTCACTTCCTTTATTGCTGCCTTCCGTTTCTCAAAAAAACGCAAACGCACCGCCTTTCTGTTAAATCTCGCTACAACCTACGAAATTCCGTCACACAAATATTTCCAGGGTGTGATTCACCGCAAGAATAAGCACAAATAGTCAAATTCACTCAATCCATTGATTTTACTAAAAATCAACACAAAATGAACGTTTTTCATCCACTTTTTATGCCTTTCTGTTATTAAAAACACAGATAGTTGACATATAACCACCTAAATAACTATTAGCGAGCTATTAATTTATGGCGTGACTAGATGTATACTCATTTCCGTGGTGTGAAGCACCAGTTGTTGGAAACATAATAAAATCGACGAGGTCAAAATCATGAAAGTTAAAACTACCATCGCAACATTAAGCATTCTCTCTGCATTGTCATTTGGCGTTTTTGCAGCACAACCTGTTACACAAGAACAAGCCGCAACAATGCAGCCTACAGGGATGATCAGCGTCAGCGGCGTAGCCGGTGCACCATCAGATATCCGTCAGGCACTGTCAGATAAAGCCGATGCCAAAGGTGCTAAAGCATTCCGTGTTATCGAAGTTCGTGAAGAAGGTAACTACCACGCGACCGCAGAAATTTACCAATAATTTCGGGTAAACGAAGCGAAGGGGCCTGAATGACTCAGGCCCGCGCTATGCGCATTAAGAAGGATTTGTCACTGCACCATCTACGTTCCCGCACGCTTTATGCGCTCCAGAACACGATATTACAGTCCTGATAAATCCAAATCTCAATCGACGTTGCTCTCTGATGAAAAGCACCAACGTCTGTGAATTCAGGAAACCATCATGAAAATTATTACCACTATTGCCGCACTTAGCCTGTTGTCTGTTGTTTCTTTTGGTGCCTCTGCCGCACAGCTTGTGACAAACCAGCAGGCAGAAAATCTGCAACCGATGGGCATGGTCAGCGTTAGCGGCGTCAACGGCGTGCCAATGGATATCCGCCAGCAGCTGTCTGATAAAGCTGAGAGCAAGGGCGCAAAATCTTTCCGTGTGATCGAAGCCCATAACGACGGTGCTTATCACGCGACAGCAGAAATCTATCAATAACATTTCTGAGTAAGTCACTGATATAAAACCGCTGTTTGAGTATTTCATAAATTAGCGTTACCGGGTTTCAACAGCCACAGACCAGCGAAAATAAGCGCTGTTGAGGCTGGGAAGAGCGTTGACACTGCCACTGCCCGACTCTCTTGCTAACGATACCCTCGTCGTCCTGTCCGACGACACCCTTTGGCCCTCAAAATTTCGGGGGCTTTTTTTTGCCTGAGAAAACCTTAACACGGCGGATCACAGGCATAAAAAAAGCACAGCAACTGCTGTGCTTATTCACTATAAAAATATGATTTTACTGAACTTGTGACGCTTTCGCTTTTGCAGCCAGGGCCGTAAGCAGTTTTCCATGTATACCACCAAAACCGCCATTGCTCATCACCAGAATATGATCGCCAGGCTGCGAGGCCTTAACGACCATATCGACCAGCGAATCGACGTCTGCGCTCCAGTGAGCAGGCTGAATACAGTGTTCAGCCACTTCGGCCACCTGCCAGGGAATATGCTGCGGCTGTAAAAGGAAAACTTCATCAGCACGTCCCAGGGAAGGTGCCAGTTCATTTTTACTCATGCCCATTTTCATGGTGTTTGAACGGGGTTCCAGCACGGCCAGAATACGTGCAGTTCCGCCGACTTTGCTGCGCAATGCAGAAAGCGTTGCCAGAATAGCCGTCGGATGGTGAGCAAAATCGTCGTACACGCTGACATCATTTTCTACGCCGCGCAATTCGAGACGGCGACGGGCATTAATGAAATCGCCTAATGCCTTACAGGCATCTTCCGGCTTCACGCCCACATGGCGTGCCGCAGCAATCGCCATCAGGCCGTTATGCATGTTGTGCTCGCCAACCAGATTCCACTTCACCTGCCCGACCGCTTCGCCGTGCAAATAAACCTCGAAAGTACTGGAATCTGGCGTCAGTTTCTTAGCATCCCACACACAATTTTCGGCATCACCGACAAATTCCTGCTCACTCCAGCACCCCATCGCCATCACTTGTTTCAGCGGTGTGTCGTGCTCCGGCAGAATGATTTTTCCCTTGCCCGGCACCAGACGCACCAGATGGTGGAACTGTTTCTGAATCGCTTTCAGATCATCAAAGATGTCAGCGTGATCGAATTCGAGATTGTTGAGGATCAGCGTACGCGGGCTGTAATGAACAAACTTGGAACGCTTATCGAAGAACGCACAGTCGTATTCATCAGCTTCCAGCACGATAAACGGGCTGTTGCCCAGACGCGCAGACACCTCGAAATTGCCCGGCACGCCACCAATGACGTAGCCCGGTTCATAACCGCAGGCTTCGAGGATCCACGTTACCATGCCGGCAGTGGTGGTTTTACCGTGCGTCCCCGCAACGGCAATAACCCAGCGCTCTGGCAGAACATGGTCATGTAACCATTGCGGGCCCGAGACATAAGGGATCCCAAGCTCCAGCACCGCTTCGACACAAGGATTGCCGCGCGTCATCGCGTTGCCGATGATCACCAGATCCGGCTGAGGATCTAACTGGGCAGGATCGTACCCCTGGATCAGGTCGATCCCCTGATTTTCCAGCAGCGTACTCATCGGTGGATAAACGTTGTCGTCCGAACCGGTTACCTGATGCCCCTGTGCACGAGCCAGCATCGCCAGCCCGCCCATAAACGTGCCGCAAATCCCAAGAATATGAATGCGCATATATTTTCCATTAATGCCTTTAAGTCAGCCGCTATTCTACCGCTCAGAATCCTCCAGAAGAAATGGATTTGCCTATGATTCGTCCATATATTTGGGCTAAACTGCTCACGCTCTTGTGAAATTTTTATTAACGTACCGTTATCTATCCTCGATTCAGGGAAAGTGTCATGAAAACGTTAGGCGAATTTATTGTTGAGAAGCAGCAAGATTTTCCACATGCAACTGGTGAACTGACAGCGTTACTTTCAGCAATTAAACTCGGCGCTAAAATCATTCACCGTGATATCAACAAAGCGGGTCTGGTCGACATTCTGGGTACCAGTGGTGCAGAGAATGTGCAGGGTGAAGTGCAGATGAAGCTTGATCTGTACGCAAATGAAAAATTAAAAGCCGCGATGAAGGCGCGTGGTGAGATTGCCGGTATCGCGTCAGAAGAAGAAGATGAGATTGTCATTTTCGAAGGTGAACGCGCTGAAAATGCAAAATACGTCATTTTGATGGATCCGCTGGATGGTTCTTCAAACATCGACGTTAACGTTTCTGTCGGGACAATTTTCTCGATTTACCGCCGTACGACTCCGCTGGGTCAGCCGGTGACGGAAGCTGACTTCCTGCAACCGGGGAACCGCCAGGTCGCCGCAGGTTATGTGGTATATGGTTCTTCCACCATGTTGGTTTACACCACCGGCGCAGGCGTTCATGCCTTTACCTACGATCCTTCACTTGGTGTTTTCTGCCTCTCTCACGAAAAAGTCTGTTTCCCTAAAAAGGGCAACATGTACTCGATCAACGAAGGCAACTACATTAAATTCCCGCTTGGCGTTAAAAAATACATCAAGTATTGCCAGGAACAGGATGAAGCGACGCAACGCCCTTACACCTCACGCTACATCGGCTCGCTGGTGGCAGATTTCCACCGCAACCTGCTGAAAGGTGGCATTTATATTTATCCAAGCACCGCCAGCCATCCGAACGGAAAACTGCGTCTGCTGTATGAATGCAACCCGATGGCTTTCCTGGCCGAGCAGGCTGGCGGTAAAGCCAGTGACGGTAAAAACCGTATCCTGGATATCATCCCGCAGAAACTGCATGAACGTGCACCATTCTTTGTGGGCAACAGTTCAATGGTGGAAGACGCGGAGCGCTTCATTGCCCAGTTCCCTGATGAATAACTGAAATACGCATCAAAAAATCATCAAAGAATGAATGTGATACCTGTGTAGCTTTGCATTGACCCAAACATAAAAAGGTGGCTTAAAAGCCACCTTTTTTATTGTTTACCGCTCAGGATTTTTTCAGAAATGATCGGCTCGATTGAGTTTAAACACCGCCATGCTTTTTGCCAGTAACTGCGCCTGCTCTTCCAGTGAACGTGTGGCCGCTGTCGCCTGTTCCACCAGTGCGGCGTTTTGCTGCGCTACCTGATCCATCTGCGTAATCGCCACGTTCACCTGTTCGATGCCGTGCGTTTGTTCGGTCGTCGCGATGGAAATCTCACGCATCAGGCTGGTCACTCGTGTCACTTCGCTGGAGATTTCCAGCATAGTGTTTGCGGCAGATTTCACCATATCCGAACCTTCAGAAACCCGGCTTTCAGAATCCACAATCAGCTCTTTAATCTCTTTAGCCGATTGCGCACTGCGTTGCGCCAGGCTTCGCACTTCACCCGCCACCACCGCAAAACCACGACCCTGCTCGCCGGCACGTGCGGCTTCGACTGCCGCATTCAGCGCCAGAATATTGGTCTGGAAGGCAATGCCGTCGATGACCGTAATAATGTCGCCGATACGTTTTGAGCTATCGGTGATGCCCTGCATTTTATCCATTACCTGATGGACGACTTCGCTGCCTTTGTTGGCAATGACTGACACGCTTTGCGCCAGTTGATTGGCCTGGTCAGAGTTCGCGGCATTCATGCGCACGGTTGAGGTCAGTTGCTCCATGCTCGCGGCAGTTTCTTCCAGCGATGCAGCGGATTCTTCGGTGCGCTGCGCCAGATGGACGTTACCGGCAGCCAGTTCGCGGGAACCGACATCGATCTGATTCCCGGCATCGCGTACGCGTCCGACAGAAAGCGCCAGCGAATCCTGCATTTGCTTCATCGCTTTCAGCAAACGCCCCATTTCGTTATTACGGGAATCATCAATTTCATGGGTCAGATCGCCTTGGGCGATATATTCCAGTTGCGCAATGGAGAACGTCAGCGGATGCATGATGATCTTCTGCAAGGCGAACCATGCCAGCACCGCGATAATCAGCGCAATGATGAAGCTGGTGGCAATCACTGTCAGTTGGATACGTGCATTGGCGCGGGCCTGTTCAATGCGGTTGTTGGTATTATCTACGGCATAGGCACGGAAATCCGCCAGCGCTTTATCATAAGCATTGCTGTAAGGCGTGATTTTGTTTTCCAGCACATCGTAATAACCGTCTGCACTTTGCGCCTGAATTGCTGCCAGCAGCGGCACTAAGCCGTTAGCTTTATAGGCATCGTAGGTTTTCTTCACGGCGTCGGATAAATCTCTGCCCTGCTGAGTGTCATCCTGGATGCTGATAAATTTCGCCAGATCGGTATCGGCTTGTTTGATATAACCGCTAATGCGGTCCGCTGTATTTTTCGCATCATCCATCATGCCAATTTCCAGCTGACGTACCGCCACGCCGCTGGCGACACGTGTGCGTAACGAGAAACTGTAGCTGTCGGCCAGTGAACCAAGTTCATCGCCCTGAAGCTGGTTAATTTTTTGCAGTGATGTCGCACTTTGCCGGATGGCATTCGCCCCCAGTACGCTCACCAGCAAGAGAATTAACGTCATAAATACCAGCAGGCCAATCAGACCGGCTTTTACGCTCAACTTATTCAACATACGGTGTTATCCAGCCATTCAGGTGAAAAGGAGATACTTCAGATGGGTAGGGATCAGGTTAATCCTGATTTTTTGTTTGAATATTGTTATCGGCAATCGCTCGAATATCTTGATAAGAAAAGCAAAAACAGGCAGTTACGCGGAAAAGTATCGGATCAGTAAATTTTACTGCCAATACGGAAGATTTAGCCGAGGTTCAACAGCAGGTCATGCCGGAAAATGCGCGCAGACGATTCGACGAAAAGGGCGGGAAATCGCGGGAGAGTTGGCTATAATGTGCGGCACTCTATTCCTGGTTCAATGAAGGAAACCAACAATGAGCTTACTGAATGTCCCGGCGGGCAAAGAACTGCCAGAAGATATCTACGTAGTGATCGAAATTCCTGCAAACGCAGATCCAATCAAGTACGAAGTGGATAAAGATACCGGCGCGCTGTTTGTAGACCGTTTCATGTCTACTGCGATGTTCTATCCGTGCAACTACGGTTACATCAACCACACGCTGTCTCTGGATGGCGACCCGGTTGACGTTCTGGTTCCGACTCCGTACCCGCTGCAACCAGGTTCTGTGATCCGCTGCCGCCCTGTCGGTATGCTGAAAATGACCGACGAAGCCGGTGAAGATGCGAAACTGGTTGCCGTTCCGCACACCAAACTGAGCAAAGAATACGATCACATCAAAGATGTGAACGACCTGCCAGAACTGCTGCGCGGTCAGATCACCCACTTCTTCGAGCAATACAAAGCGCTGGAAAAAGGCAAATGGGTAAAAGTTGACGGTTGGGCTGATGCTGCTGCTGCAAAAGCTGAAATCGTGACCTCTTTCGAACGTGCTAAAAACAAATAAGTTTTCTGCCGTTTGAACAAAAAAACACCGCCAGATGGCGGTGTTTTTTTATGTATTAAGCGTTGTCAGACAACGATTATTTTCCGACGACCTTGCTCAGATTACTCACTTACTGCTTCGTTACGCTTAACCCAGTCACCACCCTCAATTCTCGGCACACCATCCAGTGAACGAATGTAGAGGTAAATCCAGGCGCTGCCATAAGGTGTCGAAATCAGCTCACGACGATAATCTTTCGTATTACTTTTCAGCTCATCTAACTCAGCCATGATGGACGAGTTAATGCGGTAAACTTCGCAATAGACTTTGCCTTCCCCTGGTATAACAGCAGGATAGTGACCCAGATTATACAGGGCGTAACCTTCCAGCTCATGATCACCCAACCATTGAGCATTCGTCATCCAATGACTGTTGCCTTGCTTGCGTCGTAAGCTACCGTAAACAATTATTCGCATGTTTATATTCGTATAGTAAAAGTCACATGAATTAAAACTCAAACTGATAGAGCAAATCCAATGCCTGATCGATGCCCGATACAGCCTGCAGGTAAAGCTTGGGCATCAACCGGTAGCGCAGAGTGAGCGTTGCCAGCGAGTCGAATATCCCGACGCCATATTTCACCTGTAAACCCGGTAAAACATAACCACTGACCACGACCTGGGAGCTGTCTCCCACGCCCTGAGTATCCAGCGCCAGATTGCTGACACCGAATGCCTCGCCGATTTTACCCACAAGTTTACCACTTTGTGCAACCCCTAACCCGATAAGAGCGGAAGTCATTGCGCCGCTGTCACCGCCGGAGTTGTCTAATCCTTGCCCGCGAAGCAGGTAGGACAAGGCTTCCTGCTGTGACATCGCCGGATCTGAGAATATCTCAAGTTTAGGCGCATCGGCCTCACCGGTAACTCTCAAACCAGCAACCACATCGTTTTCTGTCGCGTCCGGGTTACGGATCGCTTCCAGATTCAGTAGCGGCTGGTCCGCCGGGCCGGAGAACAGCAACTGGCCTTTACGCACAATCAGATCCTGCCCGTAAGCATGGAAGCGCCCGGACGGAATATTAATTTGCCCGTTCAGCCCCAGGCCGCGGCTGTCCTGTGCCACTTTCAGCGCACCTTCCAGCCGGGCTTTCAGACCGAAGGCATCGAGACGAACATCTTTACCAATGTTCACCATCAGATTGCTGTTGATCGGAATAGAAGCAGAAGCCGGTGCGATAGGCTGACGCTGATCGTTGAGCATTACTTCATCCGACGACACGCCCACTGCACTTTCCGGCAATTCCTGCACCGTAATGCGCGCCCACGGAATATCAACGGTTCCGTTAAGCGAGAACAACTGCGGCGTGGCATCAAACACTAAATCCGGTGAAACGTCCAGACGTACCATCGGTGGCACGGAAACCCGCACTTTGTTGCCTCTCGCCGCGATGCGGGCGCGCCAGGCATTAATTTCACTCCAGTCGGCGTTACCGTTCAGCTCAAGCTGACCCTGCGCAGTTTTGATCACCCCTTCCATGATGGATGACATGCCGTTGAAATTAATGCCGATATTGGCATCGGTGATATCAAACGGCATAAATTGCGCGTCGAAATCAACACCGGTCAGCGCCAGCCTGCCAAACACCAGCGGTTTCTGTGCGTTACCGCCGAGGCGCAGATTGGCATTCAAAATACCCGAGGCTTTTTCGCCGTCCATCAGCGCGGGTTGCAGCAAGGCCATCGAGATACGGGCAATATTCACATTACCGCTGAGGTTACGTTTTCCCTGCGGATCGGCAATCTGGATGCTGCCGTCAAGCTGACCGTTGTGGGTGATTTTAATCAGCCAGTCGAGACTGGCACGACCGTTGTTCAGCCCGGCGTTCAGATTCAGCGTATCAAACGCCACCGGCAGCGGGCTGCCCTGCACCAGTTGCTGAACTTTCACGCCTTTACCCACCAGTGAAACACTGGCCTGCGGCAGTCCGCCTTCCGCTTTCCAGCTCACATCGGCTTTCCCACTGAACACGCCGCTCAGCTGTGTGTCATCGGTCAGGAAAGGTTTGATCATCGCCAGGTCAAAGCGGTTGAGCACCACGCTCGCCTGCCCGCTGGCACCGGCATCAATCGTTTTCGGTACGCACAAATCAGCATTCGGGTTTTGCCAGCAATGCGGACCAACGGTGATCCGTTGCTCTTTATTAAAGTAATCCAGTGCAATCGAACGGTTCAGTCGCCATTGCCCGACTGGCGTATCAAACAAGGTATTGGTGATGTCGCCTTTCCATTCCTCTGTGGCGCGGTCAAAACTGCCGCTCAGCGCCAGACGACCTGAAACCGGTTTGCCATCGACTTTCAACGTCAGTTCATGCTTTTTCTCGTTACCTTTGGCCTCGAGATTAATGTCAGTGATATCCAGCGCATCCTGTTTAAGCTGCTGAACGCGTACACTAAAATTGCCCTGGATCTGATCGGTAGAGCTGACGTCGCCTTTAATATCCACGCGGCGCACCGTCAGCGCCTGCCATTTAAGGCCCGTCGCTGTTATATCCGCCAGCAGCTTCGGTGCCTTGAGGTCACCGCGCAGTTGCAGCATTCCTTTCACTACACCGCCCAGACCCGGCAATGCACCGTCAAGATGTGGGGCATCGACTTTAGCGTCGAGATTCCAGGTATCAGCGAGCGTCCCCTTCACATCCAGATTATTGCGCCCCAGTTCAAGATGCAGTTGCGGGATATCCCACTGGCCATAACTGTTGCCGCGCACATTACCCTGCGCTTTGACCGCGTTTTGCTTCACGTTACCGGTCAGATCCAGCACCGGCACCTGAATCTGCCATGTGCCGCCATACAGGCTGCCGCGCGTGGTGATCTTGCCCTGCAATTTCGCCGGCCAGTCAGGATACTGTTTAGCGGTATTAATGCCGGTCAGCTTCAGTTCACTGTTCCAGCTGATGGCTTTACTCCAGTCCACCACGCCGGTCAGGTCGGTATTGCCTTCCAGCGCGGCAAGGCGCAGCAGGCTCAGTTTGAACTGCTCCACGTTGCCTTTACCGTCGAGGGTCAGCGTCGCAGGCGGTATCTGCTCGCCTTTGAAATCTGAACGCAGTGACAGCGCGTAATCGGTCGCTTTACCACTCACGTTAAATTTGAAGCCTTTCACCTGATACTGCGGCGTGCCGGTCAGCGGCCATTGCAGCGCATCGCTGGTAAGTTGCAGATCCAACGGCAAACCGGCTTCCGCCAGCTGAGTTTGCAAGGCCAGCTGAGCACGCACCGGGCCGGAAAGATTGAGGCCAACATCCAGCTTATCGCGCAGCCCGCCCGCGACTTTCAGTTTGATCTTCTCCCCTTTCAGCGGATCGATATTCACGGCGGTATTGAGGGTCATATCGACCGGCCAGTTCTGGTTGAGCGTCGCCTGCCCCATACCATCCACGGAACCCTGTGGCGAGCGCACCATCAGTTTATCCAGTTTTACAATCTGATTTTGCGTACTGGCTTTCAGCTCGAAACGGGTGATCAGCACATCGGTATCGCCGGTGAGACGCAGGTTTTCGGCGAGAATTTGCTGAATATCCAGATCAACCGGCAGACGGAAATCCGGTAACTCAGGCAGCAGCGGTTTAGCAAACAACTCCTGCAATGTTTCACCCAGCGGCTTCTCCGGCACGACCACCGGCGGTTGTGCCGGTTTGCCCGTCGCTTTTTCGACGGCTTTGTCCTGCGCGGCCTGCACCACGTCCGGTAACGGGCTGACTGGCGTTTTCGGCAGCGCAATCAGTAATCCGCCGATACGCGTTGGCATCAGCTGAATTGCGCGGCCTTCCCAGTGCGCCCCGGTGCGGAATGACGCCAGCGAAATAGCCCGGTCATCCAGCGTAATATTGATGTTATCCAGCGTCAGCAAACGCAGCGTGATCGGATACGGCGTGCTGAGATTGGTTAGCGGCTCGCTGTTTTCCGGCTCAGGTTGCGCGGCGGCTGGCGTCATTTCTTTGGTATTGACCACCACATTAACGTCTTTCACCCGCAACGCATTGACGCACAGCGCGCTGTTTTTCAGGCAGGAGAAATCGAGGGAAAGGTGAAACTCCCCGGCTTTAACGTCCACACCCGGCATTTCGTAATGCACGCCTTTCAGTGTCAGGTCGCGCCATCCACCTTCGGTACTGGCTATGTTCAGGCCCGGTACGAACCGGTTGGCACCGTTGATCATCAGGTGCAAACCGGTTTGTGTGCCGACCAGAAAGGCCACCAGGCTGATTAACAGCACCAGGAAAATCAGGAATCCCAGGCAGATCTTTTTAAATAAACTCATAATTCCGGACCCAAACCGATGTAAAACTGCAATCCATGCTCATCTTTGTCACCCACCGGAGCGGCAACATCTAATTTCACCGGGCCGATCGGCGAAGCCCAGCGCACACCCACACCCGCGCCGGTTTTAAAATCGTTTTGTGTAATGTCATTAACCGCTTCACCGGAATCGACAAACACGGCGCCCCACCATTTTCCGGTCACGTTGTACTGGTATTCCACCGAACCGGTGCCCAGATAGGACGCACCGGTCAGTTTGCCTTCGTCATCACGTGGAGAAATGGATTTGTATTTGTAACCACGGATACTGCGGTCACCACCGGCGAAGAAGCGCAAGGATGGTGGCACACGTTCGAAGTCATTGGTTTCAATCCACCCCAGATTGCCGCGGAACACAAAACGGTGCTTGTCAGCCAGGGTGCGGATCCAGACGTTTTGCGCCTGAATCACGGCGAAATCGACGTCAGAACCCCAGCTAGTATCGGACACATCAAGAGAGTAGCGCTGAGAATCGCCCCAGGTTGGCATCAGACCGCCGCGCTGACGCGTACGGTTGAGGCTCACACCCGGATAAATCAGCATGGTGGTGTTGGTCACGCTACCCTGCGTAAAGTGATCGAGGCTCCAGCGCAGATTGACCGCATGCTGCCAGCCGCTCGAGAGATCCCAATAACGCGCCAGATTGACGGTGGTGGAATCTGAATTGGTATCGTTCAGGTCTTCACGTTTGAAACCGCCCTGCACCAGGTAATATTGCTCCAGCGGGGATTTCAGCAGCGGAATTTTATAACTGAGATCTAAAGACTGCTCCGGGCCGGAGAGCGTGGTTGAGGTTTCAAAACTCTGACCACGATCGTTAACCCATGGTTTCTTCCAGTTGGCCGTCACCCGCGGGCCAATGTCCGTGGAATAACCGATACCGGTTTCGATGGTATTCTCGGTGCGCGGCGACACCACGGCATTCAGCGGCAGGGTTTTCGTGGCTTTGGCATCCGTGAAATCCGGTGACACGACAACAGAGTTAAACCAGCCGGTAGCAGACAGGCGGCGGTTAAGCTCAGCCAGTTGCGCCGTGGTGTAGTAATCACCCTGATGAAATGGCACCAGATTTTGCAGATATTCATCACGGATCTGCGATCCCTGATAATGCACGTCACCGAAGCGGTAACGCTCGCCGCTGTCAAACTGAATGTCCCAGAACGCTTTGTGCTCGTCTTCGATGACGCCCAGTTGGCTTTTACGCATCGTGGCGTCAAAATAACCTTTGCGCAGGGCAATGCCGGTCAGTGAGCTTTTGAAATTGTCGTACGTCCCGTGGTTTAAAATCGTCCCTACCGCAGGCACATCACGCTGTTTGAGCTGTTCGAATTCATTATCTTTGTCTGCCTGCCCTTCAATCACGACACTCGTGCCAGCGATTTTCACCGGTATCCCTGGTGTCACTTTGGCAATCAACACCGGACGCCCGGGCGGCGGTGTTTCGCGGTAATCAAAATCGATGGTCGGCGAATAATACCCCAGCGGCCGTAAACCCTGTTCAATGGCAGCACTGACGCGGGCACGGAACCGTCCGTTAGCCCCGACTTCATCGCTTTGAATGGCTGATAAACGAACGCGGACGTTCCTTTCTAAATCGCCATCCAGGCCTTCCAGTTGCAAACGCACCTTCGCTGCCATGGAAAGTGAGGGGGCCAGCAGTACAAATAACAAACCCAGTTCACGATATCGTGGCACACGCACTCCTGCTAAATTTTACTGTCCTGTTAAAATATCAGATGCCCGCCGGAGATTATCTGCCCATCTTTGGCAGATTCATCTTTTTAAAGTCTGATGAAAGCATTTTAGTGCTAATCCCCTGAAAATGTTCAACGACGAAGCAACGTCCTTCGTATTGTGTGCAAAGACGCAATCAGATACAACTAACACTGACCTGTTGGTCGTTGTTATTCGTACAAACCTTTTGTGACAAACCTCGTTCACTAAAGCAACAACTGGAGTTTTCTGTGGTGCAACTTTCCGATAAAACGCAGTCTGTCACGCAGGCAGAAGCGTTACCTGGCCGTACAACCCCGATGCCGGTGGCAACCCTTCATGCAGTAAGTGGCCACTCAATGACGCATGTTCCTGACAACATGGAAGTCGCGATTTTTGCGATGGGCTGCTTCTGGGGCGTAGAGCGTTTGTTCTGGCAACAGGAAGGGGTTTACAGTACGGCAGCCGGTTATAGCGGCGGTTTCACTCCCAACCCGACCTACCGCGAAGTGTGTACCGGCCAGACCGGTCATGCGGAAGTCGTGCGCGTAGTCTTTGACCCGGCGATTATCAGCTACACAAAACTGTTGCAGATTTTCTGGGAAAATCACGACCCGGCGCAGGGTATGCGTCAGGGTGGCGATATTGGCACGCAATATCGCTCCGCGCTGTATGTGCTGAGCGCAGAACAACAGGATCAGGCGCTGGCAAGTCTGGCGAGTTTCCAGCAGGCGATGGACGAAGCCAACGATAAGCGCACTATTACCACGGAAATCACCGAAGCCCTGCCGTTCTATTATGCGGAAGATGAACATCAGCAATATCTGTTCAAAAACCCGGAAGGTTACTGCGGATTAGGCGGCATAGGCGTCTGTCTGCCGCCGCAATAATGCGGGATTTTTAAGCGCTGGCGGCAGTCTCAGTGCTGCTGCTATACTATGCGGGTCACAAAAGTGGCCCTTGAAAACTATTTCTGGCAATTATCTTTGTTTTTCATCCTTAACGCTTTTTTCTTCTGAACAGCTTTTTAATGTTTTTTAAAAAGGGTGTTCTTTAAGCAACAAAAATAATGAGTGCCTTTCTCTGCCGGTTAATTCCGGTGTTAAACGGATAGATTATGTTAAACAGTATTTTACTGATTCTCTTATTAATCGCGATCAGTGCCTTTTTCTCGCTGTCAGAGATATCGCTGGCCGCTTCCCGCAAAATAAAACTCAAACAGTTGGCAGACGAAGGAAACGTCAATGCCTCCCGTGTCATGAAGTTACAGGAAACCCCTGGCCTGTTCTTTACCGTGGTGCAGATTGGCCTCAATGCCGTCGCCATCCTCGGTGGTATCGTGGGTGATGCCGCATTTTCCCCGGCTTTCCGGACCTTTTTTATCCGCTTTATGTCGCCTGAAATGGCGGATCAAATCAGCTTTATCTTTTCGTTCGTGCTGGTCACCAGCCTGTTCATTCTGTTTGCTGACCTGACACCGAAGCGCATCGGTATGATTTCACCTGAGTCGGTTGCCGTCCGTATAGTCAACCCGATGCGTTTCTGTCTGATGATTTGCCGCCCGATGGTGTGGTTCTTCAACGGTATGGCGAACATGATTTTCCGTCTGTTCAAGCTGCCCATGGTGCGTAACGACGACATCACTTCCGACGATATTTATGCCGTCTTTGAAGCCGGTGCGCTGGCAGGCGTACTGCGTAAGCAGGAACATGAACTGATTGAGAATGTGTTCGAGCTGGAATCCCGTACCGTTCCGTCGTCAATGACCTCACGTGAAAGCGTGATTTATTTTGACCTGCGTGAAAGCGAAGAAAGTATTAAAGAGAAAATCGCCACTCACCCGCATTCCAAATTTCTGGTGTGTGACGGTCATATCGATCAGGTCGTCGGTTATGTTGATTCGAAAGATTTACTGAACCGTGTGCTGGGTAATCAGAGCTTAATGTTGAGCAGCGGTGTGCAAATCCGCAATGCGCTGATTGTGCCGGATACGCTGACGCTTTCCGAAGCACTGGAAAGCTTCAAAGCGGCAGGCGAAGACTTTGCCGTGATCCTCAACGAATATGCGCTGGTGGTGGGTATTATCACGCTTAACGACGTGATGACCACGCTGATGGGGGATCTGGTGGGTCAGGGTATGGAAGAACAGATTGTGGCCCGTGATGAGCATTCATGGCTGGTTGAAGGCGGTACGCCAATCGAAGACGTGATGCGCGTGCTGCATATCGAAGAATTCCCGCAATCCGGTAACTATGAAACCATCGGCGGCTTCATGATGTTCATGCTGCGCAAGATCCCTAAGCGTACGGATTTTGTGAAATTCTCCGGCTTCAAATTTGAAGTGGTCGATATCGACAGCTATAAGATTGATCAGTTGCTGGTGACGCGTATTGTCGACCAGCCTGCTGCACCGCTGCTGCCAAAAACGCCGCAGGAAATTAAAGACGACAAGAAAGCGCAGGGGTAAGGCGCTTTTTCAAGCGTGGAAAATTCAAACGCCAGAAACACTAACGGCTCCTTCAGGGAGCCGTTTCTTTTTGCGCACGCTGCTATAAAGCAGTGACAACACGCAGGGCACACTTAGCCCATTTCTGCCTGCAAATGCGTAACCTGACGGTTAACTTCAGACATCACGCTAAAGTGGCGCTTATCGCGTACCTTTGGCAACAAGATCTTGCCTTGGTCGAATTCAAAAGCGCCGACGTCCTTGATATACAAACGTCCACGAAACAGTGTCTTAACGTACTTTGCGACTTTCATCGGATTGTAACGCTGGAATATTCTCATTTTTCTATTGTTCTCCGTTAAATCACTGCAGGTACCGGCCACGTCGCAAGGCGACAGATACCGGGACAGAAAAGTGTTTTGCAGTGAAGAGACCTATAACATAGCAGGGCGCTCAGGTATTGCCAGTGGATTTAACTGCTTTTACATTGATTTTCAGTATTGTCTTAAACCCTGACATTCAAACACAGTATAACCCTGCTTTATGTGGCAATTTTGTAATCAGCAACACAAATTTAACATACCAACAGGACAGACCACTTAGGGCGTCCTATGATTGGCGTGACTGTTCTTTTACGCCCCGGAGAATCTATGCTTTTAAGAAGTCTTTTTGTGATCACTTTTATGACATTTTCGCTTTTTGCATCTGCCCACAACTTTACCGTCGGCCAGCGTCTGGCACCGGTCGGGGTGGATGATAAAGGCGAACTGAATGACGTTAAGGATGTATTCAGTTACAGCAAATGGAACAGCGCAAAACTTCCTGGAAAAGTGCGTATTGTGCAGCACATGGCGGGAAGAAGCAGCGCCAAGGCCCTGAACGAACCGCTAATTACCGCGATCAGAGCCGCGAATTTGCCCCATGACCGTTATCAGACCACGACTATCGTCAATACCGACGACGCTATTATCGGTACCGGCATGTTTGTGCGTAAAAGCATAGAAAGCGGCAAACGTGAATTCCCGTGGTCGCAGGTAATTGTCGACAGCAACGGTGCGGTGAAAAAGGCATGGGACCTGCAACCGGAAAGTTCAGCAGTGGTGGTTCTGGATAAAAACGGGGTAATTAAATTCGCCAAAGACGGGCAGTTGTCACCGCAGGAAGTCCAGCAGGTGATTACGCTGGTGGATCAGCTGGTAAAAGAATAAAACGTAAAAACCCCGGCGTAAACCGGGGTGTCATATCAGAATAAAGACACTCTGAAGCCCGGATTCAGGAACGATTCGCGTGGCACGTAGTTCAGCGTCTGCCCTTTCCAGTCATGTACCTGCGCACCGGCAGCCAGCGCGACAGCATGACCGGCGCCGGTATCCCAGATATTAGTCGGTCCGAAGCGCGGATAAAGTTGTGCCGCACCTTCCGCTACCAGACAGAATTTCAGCGACGAACCGATCGCTACCGTCTGATGTTCGCCCAGTTGCGCCAGGTAATCCTGCAATTCAGGGTCATTACTGAAGTGTGAACGACTGACGACCACCAGCGGCGGATGCGCTTCTTTCACTTCAATCTGCTGACGTTCGCCCTGCTCTTCTTTCCAGGCTTTGCCTTCTGCGGCGCTGTACATCACCTTGGTCACCGGCACGTACACCACGCCTAACACCGGGATACCGTCTTCGATCAGTGCAATATTAACGGTGAATTCACCGTTACGCTTGAGGAATTCTTTCGTACCGTCCAGCGGATCAACCAGCCAGTAGCGCGTCCAGTTCTGACGCTCGCTCCAGCTTTGCGGGTCTTCTTCCGACAGCATCGGCGTTTGCGGATCCAGCGTTTGCAGGCCGGTTTTAATCACGTTGTGCGCTGCAATATCTGCTGCGGTGACCGGCGAATCGTCTTTTTTATGGCGCGCATCAAGCGGTTGTTCACCGTCATACACCGCCATGATTGCGTCACCCGCATCGCGCGCTAACTGACAAATTTGCTCTAACATCGTTTACCTCAGTGCTTTGATTCTCATTTCTCAAGCCTAGTTTTTTTTGCCGCGAATAGCCATCCCGTAATGTGAACACGTCATAAAGCTGTTACATCTCACATTTATCCATGACAACTGATTACATTCTCAGCAAATTTTGAGATACATATCCGGTTTTCTCTTACGGGCATCATCCCTTTCTCTGGAGGCAAGGCAATGAATAAACGTCATCTGACGTTATCCCTGCTGGCGGTACTGACGGCAGCATCCGTTCAGGCGTCACAGGTGGATCTGCGCATTATGGAAACCACGGACCTGCACAGCAACATGATGGACTTCGATTACTACAAAGATAAACCGACCGATAAATTTGGACTGGTACGCACCGCGAGCCTGATCCATGCGGCACGGAACGAAGTCACCAACTCAGTATTAGTCGATAACGGCGACATCATACAGGGCAGCCCGCTGGGCGATTACATGGCGGCGAAAGGCCTGAAACAGGGCGACGTCCATCCTGTTTATCTGGCGATGAATACACTCGATTACGCGGTCGGTAATCTCGGTAATCACGAATTTAACTACGGTCTGGATTATCTGAAAAAAGCACTGGCCGGGGCGAAGTTTCCTTACGTAAATGCCAACGTCATTGATGACAAAACCGGTAAGCCGCTGTTCACGCCATTCCTGATCACCGATAACGCGGTAAAAGACCGGGAAGGTAAAACCCATAATTTGCGCATCGGCTATATCGGTTTCGTGCCGCCGCAAATCATGGTCTGGGACAAAGCCAATCTGCAGGGCAAAGTCACTGTGGCGGATATCACCGAAACCGCTAAAAAGTGGATCCCCGAAATGCGTAAGCAAGGTGCCGACATCATTGTCGCCATCCCGCACTCTGGTCTTTCCGGCGACCCATACAAAACCATGGCAGAAAACTCGGTGTATTACCTGAGCCAGGTGAAAGGCATCGACGCCATTATGTTCGGCCATGCGCACGCGGTTTTCCCGAGTGAGGAATTCGCCAGCATCAAAGGCGCGGACATCAGACAAGGCACGCTGAATGGTGTTCCTGCCGTGATGCCCGGCATGTGGGGCGACCATCTTGGTGTCGTGGATATGGTGCTGAACAACGACAGTGGCAGTTGGAAAGTCGAAATGGCTAAAGCTGAAGCGCGCCCGATTTACGATAAAGAGCAGAAGAAATCTCTGGCGGCGGAAGATCAGAGTCTGGTGAAAGTGCTCGCCCCTTCTCATGACGCAACACGTAAATTTGTCAGCAAGCCAA
Source organism: Rahnella sp. CJA17(1/100) (assembly GCF_963881615.1). NCBI lineage: Bacteria > Pseudomonadati > Pseudomonadota > Gammaproteobacteria > Enterobacterales > Yersiniaceae > Rahnella > Rahnella sp. CJA17(1/100). The sequence continues at coordinate 25,840 of NZ_CAWOJA010000009.1, forward strand.
TCGGCAAATCCACCGACAACATGTACAGCTATCTGGCACTGGTTCAGGACGACCCGACGGTACAAATCGTCAATAATGCGCAGAAAGCCTATACCGAACATTTCATTCAGGGCGACCCGGATTTAGCCGATCTGCCGGTACTTTCTGCTGCTGCACCCTTTAAAGTCGGCGGACGTAAAAACGATCCGGCCAGTTTCGTGGAAGTGGAAAAAGGTGAGCTGACTTTCCGCAATGCGGCAGATTTGTATCTGTATCCGAATACACTGGTGGTGATGAAAGTCACCGGACAGGAAGTCAAAGACTGGCTGGAATGTTCTGCCGGACAGTTTAATCAGATCGATATTCACAGCACCAAACCACAACCGCTGATCAACTGGGATGGCTTCCGTACTTATAATTTTGACGTTATCGACGGCGTGAAATATGAAGTTGATGTCAGCCAGCCGGCAAAATTCGATGGTGAATGCGCACTGATTAATAAAGATGCAGAACGCATTAAAAACCTGACCTACAACGGTAAGCCGATAGACCTGAAAGCCACCTTCCTGGTCGCCACGAATAATTACCGGGCTTACGGCGGAAAATTCGCAGGTACCGGCGATAAACACATCGCTTTCGCGTCACCGGATGAAAACCGTTCCGTGGTTGCGGCGTACATCAGTGCCGAAACCAAAAAAGCAGGCGCGGTCACACCAACGGCGGACAACAACTGGAAGCTGGCGAAAATTGCGGCACCGCAACCGCTGGATATCCGTTTCGAAACGTCTCCTGGCGACAAAGCGGCGGCCTTTATTCAGTCTCACGCACAATACCCGATGACGGCCAAAGGCACCGATGCCATAGGTTTTCAGATTTATCAGGTCGATTTGCAAAAATAATGCCCTGTCAAACGCCCCGCCTGGGGCGTTTTTTCTTTCTGTACTTCCTTTGAGCTATAGCCGCGCCTTAAACATGTATTTATAATACATGTTATAAATTCTTTCATTTAACGAGGCTTCATCATGGACTATCGCGACCAACTCCTTGGCGCTCTGGCTGTTGCCATTCCGCGCGCTACCCGTCTGTTCCGTCAGTACGATCTCGATTTCTGCTGTGGCGGTAAACAAACCCTGCTGCGCGCCGTCACCAAAAAAGAGCTGGATATTGATCTCATCGAACAGCAGATTGCTGAAATTGCCCGGCTGCCGGATACCTCCACTGACTGGAAAACCGCACCGCTGGCGCAAATTATCGATTTTATTATTCCTCGCTACCATGACCGCCACCGTCAGGAGCTGCCTGAACTGGTTCTGATGGCAGAGAAAGTGGAACGGGTACACGGTGACAAATTGCCTTGTCCCCATGGTCTGGCGGTTCAGCTGCAACTGATTCTGGAAGAACTGACCAGCCACATGATGAAAGAAGAACAGATCCTGTTCCCGATGATCCGCGGCGGAATGGGCCGTCAGGCTGCCGGTCCGATTTCAGTCATGGAACGTGAGCACGATGATGCGGGGCAGATTCTTGAAGAGATTAAACGTCTGACCAATAACGTGACGCCGCCGGAAGGGGCGTGTGTGACCTGGCGTGCGCTGTACGCCGGGATCAACGAATTCATCACCGACCTGATGGAGCATATCCATCTGGAAAACAACCTGTTGTTCCCGCGCGCGCTGCGTGGAGAATAATTCAGGTTTCAGAGGTAAAAAAGGGCGCATATGCGCCCTTTCTTGTTTCTGCTATCCGGAAGGAATTACAGAATTTCCAACAGCTCAACTTCGAAGATCAGCGCGCTGTATGGAGGGATGGAAGCCCCCGCGCCACGTTCGCCGTAAGCCAGGTTATGTGGTATATACAGTTCCCACTTAGAGCCGACAGGCATCAGGGTCAGTGCTTCGATCCAGCCCGCGATCACGCCATTGACCGGGAATTCAGCCGGCTCGCCACGCTGTACGGAGCTGTCAAACACGGTACCGTCGATCAGTTTACCGGTGTAATGAACACGTACGCGATCCTGACGGCCCGGAATAGTGCCTTCGCCCTGGGTGATGACAGAGAATTGCAGACCAGACTCGGTGCTGCTCACGCCTTCGCGCTGTGCATTTGCAGCCAGGAATTCCTGACCCTGAACAGCCAGAGCTTCCTGGCGTTCACGACGAACAGCATCAGCACGTTCGTGGACTTCACGCAGTGCGCGGTGAACCACATCAACAGGAACGGCTGGCGTATTCCCTTCCAGCGCGTCGCGTAAGCCTGCCAGCAGTGCGTCAGGCTCTAAACCCTGCAAACCTGATTCCTGCAACTGTTGACCGACCTGCAGGCCGATACCGTAACTTGCCTGCGCTTCTACGCTGTCAAATGAAGGGGTAGTCATGAAATTTCCTTAGCTCTTAAAAATGTCGAACGCGCAGCATAGCAGCGCAAGGCTTTTGGGTAAAATTCTCTGTGAGGCAACATGACGGCAGGCGCAGTTCCTTTCCTTTTTCGGTAAATTTTTCGCATTTGACGCCATTCACGACATCGTTCGGGTGATATTTGTGCTTTGTCCCTTTCCGCATCAAGCAGTTAAACGGCTATACTAGGCAGCAACAGGCAGTCGACATTACGACAGTTAACAAGAGAGGTCGTCATGGGCAGAATCCCGCCCAGGAGAAGGAAAGCCATCCGTATTTATCAACCCATGTTGAGATCCTGGATTGCCATTATGAAAAGGCCGATGCGAGACACCACAGCACCGCAGAGTGAAAGCGAGAGTGAAATCACTTCTGCAGAAACGGAAACCGGTACTTCCGCCGCCGCCCGGGGCAAAACGCTGCTGAGCAAAATCTGGCACATGAGCGACGATTTCCACTGGTTGTCGCCCCTGCCGTATGCGCACCGCCGCGGCATTATTCTGGCTGTGCTGGTCATCCTGCTGGCATTACTGTGGCCCTATACGCCAGAAAACACCTATGCGCCGTCGCAACCGCAACAACCGGCAAGTATCCCGATGCAGGCCGATTTGCGTAACGATCAGGGCCGCACGACGCAAATGGCGCAGCCTGAGCCTGTTCAGCCGCAGAGTAATGACAACAGCGGCACGTGGCGCAGTTATCAGGTGCAGTCGGGTCAGACGCTGGCGCAGTTGTTCCGCGATAATAATATGGCAGTAAATGACGTATTTTCGATGGCACGGGTAGAAGGGGCGGACAAACCGCTGAGTACCCTGAAAACCGGGCAGGAAGTGAAGATACAGCGTGATGCGCAGGGGATGGTCATGGCCCTGCAAGTGACAACGGATCAAAATGTTACCGTGACGTTTACCCGTCAGCCGGACGGCAGTTTCCAGCGCGGTAACTGATCGGCTTCTTATCTTTGCATTGTTCATCATGCAGAAAAGCAAAACGCCGGCACATGGCCGGCGTTTCACAGGTTAACTTCAGCGCTATTACGCTTCAGCAACCACAACTACGTTCAGTTTAGCGAATACGTCGCTGTGTACCTGGAACTCAACTTCGTGTTCACCAGTGGTACGCAGAACGCCATTCGGCAAACGAACTTCGCTTTTAGCAACTTCAACGCCAGCAGCAGTTACTGCATCAGCAATATCGCGAGTACCGATAGAGCCGAACAGTTTGCCTTCGTCGCCTGATTTAGACGCGATGGTTACTGAACCCAGTTCGTTGATTTTAGTTGCGCGAGCTTCAGCAGCGTTCAGAACGTCAGCCAGTTTGGCTTCCAGTTCTGCACGACGTGCTTCGAAGAACTCAACGTTTTTCTTGGTAGCAGGAACAGCTTTGCCCTGTGGTACCAGGAAGTTACGAGCGTAGCCCGCTTTAACGTTAACTTGATCACCCAGGCTGCCCAGGTTTGCTACTTTATCAAGCAGAATAACTTGCATTACTTTATCCTCTCAAAGTCGTTAATAGACAGTGGCCGATTACTGATGACGATCAGTGTATGGCAACAATGAAAGGTAGCGAGCGCGCTTGATGCAACGAGCGAGCTGACGCTGGTATTTTGCACGAGTACCGGTAATACGGCTCGGGACAATTTTACCGCTTTCGGTAATGTAGTTTTTCAGTGTAGCGATGTCTTTGTAATCAATCTCTACAACGCCTTCCGCGGTGAAACGGCAGAACTTGCGACGACGGAAATAACGTGCCATTAGGCTAGTCTCCAGAATCTATCAAATCAATCTGCTCGGCATGTAACACCACTTTATTCAGACCATTGCGCCCTTGATGGCAGCTAATGAATCCGGTCACAGTGAGTTGCGTGCCGACCGTTATACTGTGAGTTAATGCTTGTGACGCTTGTCCACTGACAACCACGGGCATTCTGCACCATGCTTGTCGGTTAAATCCGGCTTCCTGCTGCGACGATTTGTGCTCTAGCACAAACTGGCAGTGTGGAATGCCCGAAGGACTGACTTTACGAATGGGGGTCTTGCACACAGTGCCCGACAACACCAGACGATTCGCCGTCACGGCAATTACTCTTCAGAATCCCCAGCTTCAGCATCATCGTTAGCTTCAGCAAAGTCTTCGCGGCGATCACGACGCTCATCTTTTGCTTTAACCATTGGAGATGCTTCAGTTACCGCGTGTTTAGTACGCATAACCATGCTACGGATAACGGCGTCGTTGAAGCGGAAGTTAGTTTCCAGCTCATCGATCGCTTCCTGCGGAGCTTCAACGTTCAGCAGAACGTAGTGGGCTTTGTGCAGTTTGTTGATCGGGTAAGCCAGTTGACGGCGGCCCCAGTCTTCCAGACGGTGAATCTGACCAGCTGCGTTAGTGATTACTGCACTGTAACGCTCGATCATGCCCGGAACCTGTTCGCTTTGGTCAGGGTGAACCATAAAAACGATTTCGTAATGACGCATCGAATTGCTCCTTACGGATTATTCAGCCTCCTGTCAGGGTCAACCGCGGCCCATGGAAGCAAGGAACGTGTTTGTGTGCGGTCGAAAAAATGACGCGCAATTATATGTACAGCCTGTGGGAAACTCAAGGAGAAAGGCAGATTAATTTCTCTACAGCTTTGCAGCGAAGAATGCCGTGGCTTCTGCCAGCGCATGAACCGAGACTTTATGCTTCGCGCCCGCCTCAGAAATAAAGGTCAGATTATCATCTGCACCGCTTTCAGCCAGTTCCTGCCGCAAGCGCTGGCTTTCAGCAAAAGGCACCACATCATCTTCTTCACCGTGCCAGACAAACAACGGAATATCTGCGATTAACGCCGCTTTCCCGGTGAAATCCAGACTCAGCAAAGGCGCGATTTCGCGTTCAAATACGTCACGCTGCACAATGCCACCGGCGTTGTAAGCTGGAAAAAGGTGGTGAGATAAACGCGCGAAATAACCAGAGCCCATCAGGTTGGCCGCCGCTTTAATCCATGGGAATTTGATCAGCGCCGCCATGGTGGTCATGCCCCCCATCGAAACGCCAGCGACGCCTAAACGCTGCGGATCCGCCAGACCGCGTCCGACAAACTCGTCTTTCAGACACGCCAGTTCATCAATGTTGTTCTGCAAAATGCTCCAGAAATTCGCCAGACATCGCGCTTCGTCGTTTTCTGCGCGCGCACCGTGCATTAATGCATCAGGCAATATCACGCGAAAACCCGCCTTTGCCAGCGTGTAGCCGAAATATGAATAAATCTCTTTGGAAGACAGAAAACCATGATAGAAAAAAATCGTCGGAAGTTGCTGCTGATACTGTCCGGCGGGCACGGCATGAATGATCTGGATCCCTTCAATATTTTCTTCGTACATCTCAACCATCGTGCTTTCCCCTGTGCATTTAGAAAAAATATCGGCCTCTGTGAGTTTTGACATTCTACGGGTCTGCAAAACGGCGACCACAACCTTTTTCGTATGATTTATAACCCGTTATTCAAAATCCGCATTTTTCAATTGGCTGACCTTAATTCAAATTCACACATTTATATTTATTTCATTGATTCAGATCAATTTTACATGAAATAAATGGTTACATTTGATGGTTAATCCTTTCCCGTTCTCCGCCGTTAGTGCGCTATCAGAAGCTAACGGGAAAAACCCATGAAAACGGCATCAAAACGCTCATTTCGACGGTGGAGCATTGGCGCAAAACTGGCCAGCATCGCCTCCCTGCTGGTCGGTTCCTTATTTATTATTTTCACTTTGTCACTGACTCACTCCGCTGGAAAGCAGGTCAATGAACTGGCCGTTAACGCCATTTCCGAGCAGGTGACCGGGGTGGTAGACATGATTGAAATGTACAATGCCAGCCTGAATGCGGAAGTGGACAGCTATACGCGTCTGTTCAGCCATTTTCTGCCATCGGATTTCGAACTTGATACTACCAGCCCGATGATGGTGGGCGATCAGTCAGCACCTGTCATAAAAGCAGGCGGTACGCCACTGAATCTGGATAGCAAAATCCCCGATGATTTTCTGGCGCGCACCGGCGCAATTTCCACCGTGTTTGCACGCCGCGGCGATGACTTTATCCGCGTAACCACGTCCCTGAAAAAACAGGACGGCACCCGCGCCATCGGCACCTTGCTCGACAGTAGCAGCCCCGCTTATGCGCAAATTATGGCAGGGCAACCTTTCAGCGGGCTGGCAACGCTGTTCGGCAAAAAATACATCACCAAATATCAGCCGGTGCGCGATGCACAGGGCAGCGTCATTGGGATTTTGTTCGTGGGTGTGGATATCACGCAGGAATATGCCGACATGCGCCAGAAAATCCTGTCCAAACGCATTGGCGAGAAAGGCTATTTCTTTGTGCTCAACAGCGCACCCGGTAAAGATCTCGGTAAATATCTGGTGCATTCCACTGATGAAGGAAAAACGCCAGCGTGGCCTGAAGGCGAACTGCAGCAGGTGATGGCGCAGCCGAAAGGCCAGCGTGAGTACACTGACGCAACCAGCCAGCATCAGCAATTCATGGTATATGCGAATGTGCCGGCCTGGCATTGGGTGGTGGTCGGCAGTACCGATAAAAACAGTCTGATGGAACAGGTCAATAGCACGCGTAATCACTTCCTGATGGTGAGCCTGCTGGCGCTGGCATGTTTCGCTGCACTGTTTATCTGGCTGACGCGCAAGCTGGTCAGCCGCCCGCTGAGCGACGTCGTGAGTATTGCACAACAATATGCCAGCGGTGACCTGCGCGCGCGGGCTGAAACCCAGCGTGTTGATGAAATTGGTGCCCTGATGCATGCGATCGACGGAATCGGCCACGGGCTGGAAAAAATTGTCGGTGAAGTCCGGCAGGTTTCCTCTGAAATTATGATGAATACGCAAGGACTTGCGCGCGACAGCGAGCAGATTAATCATCAGATCGGCACGCAAGCCAGCAGTCTGGAAGAAACCTCAGCCAGCATGGAGCAGATCACCGCTACCGTACAGAACACGGCGGACAATGCCACACAGGCCACTCAACTGGTGCAACAGACCGACAAAGCGGCCACGGTCGGTGCTGATGCAGTGAATCAGTCGGTTGAGAGCATGGAGGCCATTAAGCACGCCTCAACGCGTATTGCGGATATCACGACCGTCATCGAGGGCATCGCCTTCCAGACCAATATTCTGGCCCTTAACGCTGCCGTAGAAGCTGCCAGAGCCGGTGAGCACGGGCGCGGGTTCGCGGTTGTCGCTGCAGAAGTCCGGGCGCTGGCACAGCGCAGTTCAAATGCGGTGAAGGAGATTGAAAATCTGGTCGCAGATTCCCTGAGTAAAGTCGAGGACGGCCACCAGAGTGCAGCCAAAACGCAGATAAACATGAACGATATTTTGCAGGGTATTCGCCAGGTCAAAGTGCTGATGAGCGATATCGATCTGGCCTCGCACGAGCAGTCGTCCGGTATTTCACAGGTAAACATTGCCATTATGCAGATTGGTAAAGCGACGCAGGAGAACGCCACGCTGGTGGAGAATTCACAGCAAACTGCGGCGGCGCTCAGCGAACAAGGCCGCCATCTCTCACAACTGGTCAGCGTCTTTAAAATTTCCGAACGGTAAGACGTGAATTGCGCGGCAATATACACCGCGCGGACTCGCCAGCACACCGGTGAAAGGGCTACACTTCAGGGTATCGCCCTTTTACCGGATATCACGATGAAATCCCTCCGAATCTCCGCTGCGCTGTTGTTAGTGGTTGCGCTAAGCGGTTGCAGTAATCTGATGCAAACCACGCCGGTTCCGCCGCCTGCCGTGACGACCAAAGCGCAGGAAATTACCCGTGCGCAGACTTCCACTCTCACCAAAATTGGCAGCATCACGGTCGATGTGATTGGCAGCCCGATGGATGCAGAAGCAGAAGTGCAGCGACGCGCCGATGCGGCGGGTGCGCATTACTACGTGATCATGTTTAACAGCGAAACTATTATTCCCGGCCGCTGGTATTCACAGGCCACACTCTACCGCTGATTATTCAGCGCCGATCGCCCGGTTAAGCAACAACTGGCACAAACGTTCCGGCAACAGCGTTTCTCCACGCGGATCAAGCACCATTCGGCACCACGCGTCTGCCACCGGTGGCGACGCAAACTCCAGCATTTGCGTCGCGGTCAGCAGGTTAAATAGCTGACCGGTAAGCCAGCGACCCTGCGCTTCTTCCGGCTTACGCAGCCGTTGTAAAAACTGGCGCGACGCCCGGTCAAAGACGCGGTTTTGTCCGCGCGCCTGATGCAAAATCTGCTGAACCATTTCCGCGCTGGCAGGCAGTTTTTTCAGCGTGCGCAGCACATCAAGACACATAACGTTTCCCGATCCTTCCCAGATACTGTTGACCGGCATTTCGCGGTACAAACGCGGCAACTCGCTGTCTTCGCAATAGCCAATCCCTCCCAGCACTTCCATCGCCTCTGCCACAAACGGCATCCCCTGGCAGCACACTTCGAACTTTGCAGCGGGCGTCAGCAGGCGGCATAATAATTGTTCCGCCGGATTATCCTGCGCATCGGACGCCGCGGCCAGACGCATCAGCAACATCGTCTGCCCTTCCAGCAACAGCGCCATGCGGCTCAGCGTCTGGCGCATCAGTGGTTGTTCGATAAGCTGTTTACCAAAAACCTGCCGCTGGAAGGCGTGGTACAGCGCAACCGACAACGCCCGGCGCATCATAGCGTGGCTGCCCAGCGCGCAGTCAAAGCGCGTATGACCGCCCATTTTCAGGATATGGCGGACGCCCTCGCCTTCTTCGCCCAGCAGCCAGCCGGTGGCATTCTGAAACTCCACTTCGCTGCTGGCGTTCGAACGGTTACCCAGTTTGTCTTTCAGGCGTTCGATGCGGATCGCATTGCGCGTTCCGTCTGGCAATACGCGCGGCAGAAAGAAGCAGGACAGTCCGCCATCAGTCTGCGCCAGCACCAGATGCGCATCGCTTTGCGGCACGGAGAAGAACCATTTGTGGCCCACCAGATGATAAGGTTTTCCGCTGCCTCGTCCTTCCAGCGCCGTCGCCCGCGTGGTGTTGCTGAGCACGTCCGAGCCGCCCTGTTTTTCCGTCATGCCCATGCCGATCAGCACGCCTTTCTTCTGATCGCCGGATTGCAGATGCGGATCATAACGGTCAGATAACAGCGGTTTCATCCAGCCACTGAACTCCGGCGGCAGATATTTTTGCAGCAACGGGATCGCGCCAAATGTCATCGTCACCGGGCATAACGTCCCCGCTTCAACCTGACCGTGAAGAATAAAACGCGCCGCACGCGCCACCACCGAACCGATACGCGCATCTTCCTGCCAGGGTAAATTGTGCACGCGGTTGGCGATCAACCCTTGCATCAGCAGATGCCACGCAGGATGGAAACGCACGTCATCAAGACGTTCACCGGTGGTGTCATAACGCAAAAGATCGGGCGGATTGGTATTCGCCAGCCTTCCCAGCTCCAGCGATTCTGCAGAGCCTAACTGCTGCCCGAGGGACGCCAGGACATCGGCATCCCAGCCCGCCTGCTGGCGGGAAACCGCTTCGCGCAACGGGGTGTCGGAAAGGAATAAATTGCTGTTACTCAGTGGTTTGGGTTGATTGAAAACCCGGTGTGTTTCCCAGTCCATCGCCTGCTCCCTGTTAAAAGGATATGGCGTAAGTATGGTAAAAAACGGGGAATTAACAGGCGGACAGATCACAAAGGCAGAAATGCAAACGGGAGCCCTGAGGCTCCCGTTTAATCAGCGGATCAATAAACGACAATCAGCTTTTCTTCAGGCCGCGCTGACGTACCGCTTCGAACAGGCAAACACCGGTGGCTACGGAAACATTCAGGGAAGAGACGCTCCCCGCCATCGGGATGCTGATCAGTTCGTCGCAATGTTCGCGGGTCAGACGGCGCATACCTTCGCCTTCTGCGCCCATCACCAGCGCCATCGGGCCGGTCATTTTACTCTGGAACAGGTCATGATCCGCTTCACCGGCCGTGCCGACGATCCAGACATTATGTTCCTGCAATACGCGCAACGTACGCGCCAGATTGGTCACGTTGATCAACGGCACGTTTTCAGCGGCGCCGCTGGCAACTTTTTTGGCGGTGGCGTTCAGTTTCGCGGAACGGTCGCGCGGAACAATCACCGCGTGAACACCCGCCGCATCCGCGGTACGCAGACAGGCACCCAGGTTATGTGGATCCGTTACGCCATCCAGCACCAGCAGGAACGGACAATCGAGGCTTTCCAGCAACGCAGGCAGGTCATTTTCCTGATACTGGCGGCCTTCGCGCACACGCGCAATAATCCCCTGATGCACAGCACCTTCGGATTTCTCATCCAGCCACTGGCGGCTCGCCACCTGGATCACGATACCACTGGCTTCCAGCTCGTCGATTAGCGGTTTCAGGCGTTTATCGTCACGGCCTTTCAGGATAAAGACTTCCAGAAAGCGTTGCGGATCGTTGTCGAGTAAGGCTTTAACGGAGTGAATACCGTAGATAATTTCGCTCATGATGCTCTTTAAAATAGACTTGCGGACAGCAAGCTGTCCGCAATTTAGTAAGGTTACAGACGATTCTATCATAGAAGAATCGTCAGAAAGGACTAGCTGTCAGACTGCTTTTTCTTCGCGCGTTTGGCTCTGGTGGCCGCCGCAATTTTTGCAGTTTTGTCAGAAGGCTTTTTGGCTTTCTTCGGTTTACCGTCTTTACCCACAGCACTGACCGCTTTCTCTTTCTTCGGTTTGGCTGGTTTTGCGTCATCTTTGCGGAACGCGCTGTCCGGCTCAAAATTCACGTTTTTCTTAGCGGTACGGCGACGGCCAGCATTGGCTGGCGCGGCAGAACGCATGGTACGTTCGCCACCTTTTTTCGCGCGGTCACGTGCGGTTTTGCCTTCACCCCGTGCTTTGCGGGTGCTGGAAACCAGCGCGAAATCGATTTTACGTTCGTCCATATGCACGGCTTCAACGCGAATTTCTACCGTATCGCCCAGGCGATAAACCGCACCGGAGGATTCACCCACCAGACGCTGACCGATGTTATCGTAACGGTAATAATCATTGTCGAGCGATGACACGTGCACCAGGCCGTCGATGAACAGATCGTTGAGGCGTACGAAGAAGCCGAAGCCGGTGACACTGGCGATAATGCCGGTGAAGACTTCACCCACATGATCCTGCATGAAGTCGCACTTCAGCCAGTCCGCCACGTTGCGGGTGGCTTCGTCCGCGCGGCGTTCTGCCATCGAACAATGCTCGCCGAGTTGCAACATATCTTCGTAATCACTGTGCCAGCCGCCGGTTGGCGTCCAGCGATCTTTCAACGTGCCGTGCTCTTTCGCCAGCAGATACTTGATCGCGCGGTGCAATGCCAGATCCGGATAACGACGGATTGGCGACGTAAAATGCCCGTAAGAAGGCAATGCCAGACCAAAGTGGCCACGGTTTTCCGGATCGTAAATCGCCTGTTTCATTGAACGCAGCAACATAGTTTGCAGCATTTCGCGGTCAGGACGATCGGCCAGTTCATCCATGATCTGAGCATAATCTTTCGGCTCAGGTTTCATGCCGCCGCCCATCACCAGACCCAATTCACCCAGCACGCTTTTCAGCGCGGAGATATGGTCATCGCTTGGACGGTCATGCACGCGGAACAGCGCCGGTTCGTTATGTTTTTCAACAAAACGCGCCGCAGCAATGTTCGCCATGATCATGCACTCTTCGATCAGTTTGTGGGCATCGTTACGTACGGTCGGTTCGACACGTTCGATACGACGCTCAGCATTGAAGATAAATTTCGCTTCTTCGGTTTCGAACGCGATACCGCCACGTTCTGCACGCGCCTGATCCAGCACTTTGTACATGGTGTGCAGTTCAAGCAGATGCTTAACCAGCGGCGAATATTGCTCGCGCAGTTCCGGGTCGCCTTCGATGATGCGCCAGACTTTGTTGTATGTCAGACGCGCGTGAGAGCTCATCACGGCTTCGTAGAATTTAGAGCTGGTCAGTTTGCCCTGTGCGGAGATAGTCATCTCACAGACCATACACAGGCGGTCTACCTGCGGGTTCAGCGAACACAGGCCATTAGACAGCACTTCCGGCAGCATCGGCACAACCTGTGACGGGAAATACACCGACGTAGCGCGGCTGCGGGCTTCATCGTCCAGCGCGGTGCCGTGACGGACATAATAGCTCACGTCGGCGATTGCCACCCACAGGCGCCAGCCACCACCACGTTTTTTCTCACAGTACACGGCGTCATCGAAGTCACGGGCATCTTCACCATCAATGGTGACCAGCGGCAGACTGCGTAAATCCACGCGACCTTTTTTCGCTTCTTCCGGCACCTGTTCGCTCAGGTCTTCGACCTGTTTGAGAACCTGTGGCGGCCAGACATGCGGGATTTCATGGGTGCGCAGGGCGATATCTACCGCCATGCTGGTGCCCATTTTATCGCCGAGGACTTCAACGATTTTACCGACCGCTTTGGTACGGCGGGTCGGACGCTGTGTCAGCTCGACCACCACCATATATCCCATGCGTGCGCCGTTAATGGCATCGGCCGGGATCAGAATATCAAAGCTCAGACGACTGTCGTCGGGTACCACAAAACCGGCACCCGCATCGGTAAAGTAACGGCCCACAATCTGGCTCATTTTAGGCACCAGAACACGCACGATGCGCGCTTCACGGCGGCCTTTACGGTCAGTTCCAACTGGTTGTGCCAGGACCACGTCACCGTGGATGCACATTTTCATTTGTTCAGCAGACAAATACACATCGTCTTTCTTCACGCCTTCCAGGCGCAGGAAACCGTAACCATCACGATGGCCGATAACCGTGCCTTTCAGCAAGTCCAGACGCTCCGGCAGCGCGTAGCACTGGCGGCGGGTAAAGACTAACTGGCCGTCACGCTCCATGGCGCGCAAACGGCGACGCAGGGCTTCCAGCGCTTCTTCTCCGGAAAGATTCAGTTCGTTACCAATTTCTTCCCGGCTGGCTGGGGTTTCACGTTTCGCGAGATGTTCCAGAATAAATTCACGGCTGGGAATAGGTGATTCGTATTTTTCTGCTTCTCGTTCCAGGAATGGATCTTGTGACATAGCGGTTCCTCCGTTGTCATCAGCAGTTTGTTGAAAGTCTTTCATTCAACAAGCAATAATTTATAGAGCGTTGAGTTGTCTTTGACCATATCGGCCAGAGTGTACTGATTCAGCTCATCAAGAAAATGTTCTACAGCAGTGTGCAGGACTTGTTTTAGTCGGCATGCAGGCGTGATGTGACAAAAGTCGCTGGCGCAATTGACCAGCGAAAGAGGTTCCAGTTCGCGCACCACGTCGCCAATGCGAATGGTCTCTGCGGGCTTGCCCAGTTTAATACCTCCGTTCTTTCCGCGAACGGCAGTGACCAGACCAGCACGGCTCAACTGATTAATGATTTTCACCATGTGGTTGCGCGATACACCGTAAACCTCGGTGACCTGCGAAATGTTGGTCATCTGATCGTCAGGCAACGAAGCCATATAAATCAACGCTCTCAAACCATAATCAGTAAAACTCGTTAACTGCACACATACCTCTGGGTAGCTATTACCCGGTCTTTCCACGCCAGCAATGACAACAGGGTGAAGATGATTGTTTATTATGACACTTTGATGATAAACCAGCCGCGAACTTTGCAGCTAATCATTTAGATAGTGGATGGTTTATGGAAAGTAAACAAGTGAAGGGATTCAGAAAAAAATAAACCGGGCAATTTTGCCCGGTTATGACGTTTTTACACAATCAGCTCTGACTGTTATGCATCAAACGGGTCACGCAGAATCATCGTTTCGCTACGATCCGGGCCAGTAGAGATAATATCAACCGGCACTTCAGTCAGCTCTTCGATACGCTTGATATAGTTAAGCGCTGCCTGCGGCAGGTTTTCGACTTCTTTCACCCCAAAGGTGGTTTCGGTCCAGCCGGGCATGATTTCGTAGATTGGCTCGATACCTTCCCAGCCTTCAGCAGCCAGCGGTGTAGTCGTCATTTCACGGCCATCAGGCATGCGGTAACCGACACACAGCTTCACTTCTTTCAGACCGTCCAGCACATCCAGTTTAGTCAGACAAAAACCAGACAGGGAGTTGATCTGCACAGAGCGGCGAACCGCCACGATGTCCAGCCAGCCACAACGACGGCTACGGCCAGTGGTCGCGCCAAACTCGTTACCTTGCTTGCGCAGGAACTCGCCTGTTTCATCAAACAGTTCAGTCGGGAACGGACCTGCACCCACGCGGGTAGAGTAGGCTTTCACGATGCCGAGCACATAATCAACATAACGTGGACCAATACCTGAACCGGTAGCGACGCCGCCAGCAGTGGTGTTGGAAGAGGTTACGTACGGATAAGTCCCGTGGTCGATGTCCAGAAGCGTGCCTTGCGCGCCTTCGAACATGATCAGATCGCCACGCTTACGCGCGCCATCCAGCAGCTCAGAGACGTCAACAACCATTGCGGTCAGGATGTCGGCAATCGCCATCACATCATCCAACGTTTTCTGGAAATCAACGGCTTCTACTTTGTAGTAGTTCACCAGCTGGAAGTTATGGTATTCGATGATTTCTTTCAGCTTGATAGCGAAAGTTTCTTTGTTGAAGAGATCGCCTACGCGCAGACCGCGACGGGCTACTTTATCTTCATAAGCCGGGCCGATGCCACGACCGGTGGTGCCGATCGCTTTATCGCCACGCGCTTTTTCGCGCGCCATGTCGAGTGCGACATGATAAGGCAGGATCAGCGGGCAAGCTTCAGACAGTAACAGACGTTCGCGTACAGGGATGCCACGAGCTTCAAGTTCGCCCATTTCTTTCATCAACGCGTCAGGCGCCAGTACAACACCGTTGCCGATGATGCTGGTCACGTTTTCACGCAGAATGCCAGAAGGAATTAAATGAAGAACGGTTTTTTCACCGTTGATAACCAGAGTGTGACCGGCGTTGTGACCGCCCTGATAGCGCACAACATATTTAGCCCGTTCAGTAAGCAGGTCTACGACCTTGCCTTTCCCTTCATCACCCCATTGAGTGCCGAGTACGACGACGTTCTTACCCATCTCAAGAATCACCAGGTTGCTTAAAAAAGGATTCTAACATCTCATTCTGTGCTTTCCAGCACTTTTAGCACACGTTTGCGGGAAAAATTTTAATTGCGTGCTACCGGTCTCAGCAAGACGTGACAAGCCCGGCGTAACAAACCCTCATCCACCCAGACGACTACGCAACATGTAGTAAATTACGAAGCCTGCGACCACAAGACCCCCACCAAAACGGCGTAAAACCGTGTCCGGAAGATTCGCCAGCGAGAGGATCATTTTTCGCCATGTTTTTGGATAAAGCATCGGCCCCAGGCCTTCAAGAACCAAAACTAATGCCAGCGCCAGCCAGATTGTCGCATTCATGATGAATCGTTCTCATTACATCCCTTCCCTAAAAAGAAAGAAGGATTTCAGAAAAGACAAAAGGCCCCTGAAGGGCCTTTTGGAAATTGCAGAAGCAATTATTTATTTTTTTCAGGTGACTTCATAAAGCGGAAGAAATCGCTGTCAGGGCTTAACACCATGACGTCGTTGCCGCTCTTAAAGCTGGCCTCGTAAGCTCGCAGGCTACGGATGAATGCGTAGAAGTCAGGATCCTGGCTGAACGCATCAGCAAACAGTTTCGCCGCTTCGGCATCTCCTTCACCGCGGGTGATACGGGCAGTACGCTCTGCTTCAGCAACGGTACGGGTTCTTTCGTAATCCGCAGCAGCCTGAATTTTGGTCGCCTCTTCTTTACCCTGAGAGATGTGACGCAATGCCACCGCATTACGCTCAGCACGCATACGATCGTAAATCGCGCTGGACACTTCTTCCGGCAAGTTGATTTGTTTCAGACGTACATCCACCACTTCGATCCCCAATGCCGCCATGCTGTTCGGGTTCACCGCAGGTTGTTTACCTTTGGTTTCCTGCTCAACACGTTTTGCTGCAGAGGCAATCGCATCATCGGCTTCGGTGGTCGCTTCAGGCTCATCGCCTACGCTACCGGTGTTCAGGGCATCACGCACATCCAGCGTCAGACGACCACGGGAATCGGTCACGATATCTTTCACATCAAGACGACCAATTTCAGAACGCAGACGGTCACTGAATTTACGTTTCAGCAGAATTTCTGCCTGAGATACATCACCACCGCCTGTTGCCAGGTAGTAGCGGCTGAAATCACTGATACGCCATTTCAGGTAAGAATCGACGATTAAGTCTTTCTTCTCGCTGGTGACGAAGCGGTCAGCCTGGTTATCCATGGTCTGGATACGCGCGTCGAGCATTTTAATGGATTCCACGAATGGAACTTTAAAATGCAGGCCCGGCGCATACACCAGCGGTTTATTATCGCTGTCACGCAGGACTTTACCAAAGCGCAGCACAATACCGCGCTGACCTTCCTGAACAACAAACAGTGAAGCATAAAGCGCCACCAGCACCACAACGACGATAAGTAAAAATGACTTACGCATTGTTATTCTCTCCCTACGCGAAGTGTATCGTCACGCTGTGCATTTGCACGGCGCTGGTCCATGACACTGCCAGACGAACGGGAACTGCTGTTATCGGCACTGCTTTTACTGTTACTGCTGGTTAAACCTGGAACGGAAGGCAACAAACCTGTTTCATCATTTTTGCTGGTGTCGTTGGCTGCTGCGTTATTTCCACGCAGCATTTGATCCAGCGGCAAGACCATCAGGTTATTCCCTTTATCACTCACCAGCACTTTACGGGTGTGGCTGAGGACTTTTTCCATGGTTTCGATATACAGACGCTCGCGGGTAATTTCCGGCGCGGCTTTATATTCAGGTAACAGTTTGGAGAAACGGGCCACTTCACCCTGTGCTTCCAGAACCGTACGATCTTTATAGGCTTTAGCATCTTCCAGTAAGCGCTGTGCTTCACCGTTTGCCAGAGGCTGAATCTGGTTCGCGTAAGCTTCTGCTTCACGAATAGACTGTTGTTCTCTTTCACGGGCGGCGATCGCGTTATCGAAGGAAGCTTTCACTTCTTCCGGCGGACGCGCGGTCTGGAAGTTGACGTCCTGAATGGTAATACCCATTTTGTACGGACGAATAGTTTCTTCCAGTACACGCTGGGTATCGCTACGCACGGTCGTACGGCCTTCCGTCAGGATTTTATCCATCGTGTATTTGCCGATAACGCCACGTAATGCGCTGTCAGTCGCCTGGCTCAGGCTGTCGTCAGGGTTGGCGACGCTGAACAGATAAGCTTCAGGATCCGTCACGCGATACTGCACGTTCATTTCAACGCGCACAACGTTCTCATCAGACGTCAGCATTACACCAGACGCAGCAAGTTCACGTACCGATTCTACGTTTACTGCACGAACTTGATCGATGAAGGTCGGTTTCCAGTTCAGGCCAGGCTCAACCAGATGGCTGAACTTACCAAAACGAGTCACAACGCCACGCTCGGCTTCTTTAATGGTATAGAAACCCGTTGCTGCCCAGATCACCACCACCGCTGCGACCGCGATGCCAACAATCCGGCCACCACTCATCCCATGACCGGAACCCGTTGGTGCGCCATTGTTGCTGTTATTGTTGTTGCCTGAACCTTTTCCACCGAAGCCCCCCAGCTTTTTGCTGAGCTTACGGAAGATATCATCCAGATCAGGTGGCCCCTGATTGCGGCCACCTTTGTTGTCGTTATTTCCACCAGAATTTCCACCAGAGTTGCCGCTATTATTATTGCTGCTGCCCCAGGGGTCGCGGTCCTGTCCGTTATTACCGGGCTGATTCCACGCCATGTTATAGCTCCATTATTCTATGATTGGTGTTCTTCAGGCCAAATCAGACAGACTCTGGTTGCGGACATAGCTTTCCAGTTCCTGCTCTTGTTTGCAGAGGCGACGCCAGTCAACGATGGGCATTCGCACCATCAGACCAATACTGCCATCCTCTTCAATCCATTCTTTTTCAATGGCCTGAAGCTGGTAAAAACGGCTACGAAGTCGGCCTGCTTCCGGCGGTAAGCACAATTCATGCTGCGCAATCTCGCCAGAGAGTCGCTCCGTTAATGCCTGGAAAAGCAACGGAATACCTTCACCTGTCACGGCTGAGAGCCAGACCCTGACCGGCAAATTCTCCTCGTTGCGGTCGATACGCGGAACAAAGTCATCCAGCATATCTATTTTGTTCATCACTAACAGCGCAGGAATTTCATCTGCTTCGATCTCTGCCAGCACCGTATTCACCGCGTCAATATTTTCCTGAACACGGATGTCCGCTGCATCAATCACATGGAGTAACAGAGATGCCTGTCGGGTTTCCTGCAACGTTGCTTTAAAAGCCGCAACCAAATCATGGGGCAGGTGACGAATAAACCCTACGGTGTCCGCCAAAACCGTCTCCCCGACATCTGCCACTATAATACGGCGCAGCGTAGGATCCAGCGTAGCAAACAACTGATTGGCCACGTAGACATCGGCCTGAGTAATACGGTTAAAGAGTGTGGATTTCCCGGCGTTGGTATACCCAACCAAAGACACCGTCGGAATATCCGCACGAACGCGTGAACGACGACCCTGTTCACGCTGCTTAGCCACTTTTTCAAGACGGCTGAGGATCAAAGTGATTCTGTCCCGCAGCAAGCGGCGGTCAGTTTCGAGCTGGGTTTCACCTGGGCCACGCGCGCCAATGCCGCCGCCCTGCCGCTCAAGGTGCGTCCAGCCGCGAACCAGTCGGGTAGCAATGTGGCGTAATTGCGCCAGTTCTACTTGTAACTTACCTTCATGTGTTCGGGCCCGCTGGGCAAAAATATCTAATATCAATCCGGTGCGGTCGACAACTCGACATTCGCATAAGGCTTCCAGGTTTCTTTCCTGGCCGGGAGACAAGGCGTGATCAAACAGGATGACAGAGGCGCCCGTTGCTTTGACGGCATCTGCGATTTCTTGGGCCTTTCCTTCACCGACAAAGTATTTTGGGTGCGGTGCCTTGCGGCTCCCGGTGACGACTTGCAACGCCTCTACACCTGCAGAAGATACCAGCGATTCAAATTCGCTCAGGTCTTCCGTGTCTTTGTCCTGCGAGAAATAGATATGAACCAGTACGGCCTGCTCACCGGCTTCATAACGGTCAAACAAGCTTGCGACCTCTCATTTGGGAAAAATTCGCCAGCCGGGGGTGCATAAGCATAATCGGAATACTTATGAACCCCTTCGTGGTTGACCAACGTTGCGCTTTATTCAGCGTCATCGTTTTCCTGCTGCGGCTGTTGCGCAGACGGAGTGCTACCTTGGTGATAATTGTTGGTGCTGCCCGAACCTGGATTATTGCTATGGTGTGACACCGGGCGGGAAGGCACTACGGTGGAGATAGCGTGTTTATACACCATCTGGCTAACCGTATTTTTTAACAGAATGACAAACTGGTCAAAAGACTCAATCTGGCCTTGCAGCTTAATACCATTCACCAAGTAAATAGAAACCGGAACACGTTCACGACGCAATGCGTTCAGGAACGGATCTTGCAAAGATTGCCCCTTAGCCATTCTATCTTTTCCTTATTAGTTTGTTGTTTGTAACTTTGAGCCTATCGGCTCGAAAATAAATCACATAAAAAATTTGCGCGCTGAGTACTGATCAATTGTACACAATCACCCAACCTATGCACTAACAACCTGAATTACACGGTTTAAGGCCTCTTCTGGCTTCTCAGAATCGAGCCATTCGACACTCTCCCAACCTCGCAACCAGGTCATCTGACGTTTGGCCAGCTGTCGTGTCGCGCAAACACCACGATAAACCATTTCATCGTAATCGAATTCACCAGACAAATATGACCACATCTGGCGATAACCCACACAACGAATGGAAGGCAAATCTGTATGCAAATCGCCCCGGGCTATCAGCGTTCTGACTTCGTCTTCAAAACCATTGGACAACATCTGACTAAAACGTTCCTCGATCCGCGCATGTAATAATTCCCGGCGGGTCGGCGCAATCGCAAACTGATGTACGCGATAGGGTAATGTTTCACCCGAAATTTTAGTCAGTTCCGTTAAAGTTTTACCCGAAATAAAAAAAACTTCCAGTGCTCTGGACAGTCTCTGCGGATCATTCGGATGAATTCGCATAGCCGCAACGGGATCTATTTTGCGCAACTGGTCATGTAACGCCTCCCAACCCTGTTCTGCAGCCTGCTTTTCGATACGCTCGCGCACGACAGGATCAGCAGGTGGCAAAGGGGAAAGACCTTCAAGCAATGCCTTGAAATAAAGCATAGTCCCACCTACCAATAACGGGATCTTATTGCGCGAGGTTATTTCTGCCATTTCGCGTAATGCGTCTCGACGAAAGTCAGCCGCCGAATAAGCCACCGTCGGGTCAAGAATATTAATCAACCGGTGCGGTGCTTCAGCCAGCTCTTCTGCCGTGGGTTTCGCCGTGCCAATATCCATCCCGCGATAAATCAGGGCGGAATCGACACTGATAAGCTCGACAGGCAGGTGTTTCAGCAGCGACATCGCCAATGCTGTTTTACCGGAGGCAGTCGGCCCCATAATAAAGATTGCCGGGGGAAGTGCGTTGTTTTCAGAATCAGTCATGCTTAAAAGCCGCCAGCGCGGACTGTAAATCAAGAGGTTGCAGAAGGCCGGACGGGGGCGATTTCACCAATTGCGGGCAAAGACGCTCAACATCCGTGAGTAATTGTATGGCTTGCGAAATCGTCCAGACCTCATGCTCGCAGCCGCAGTGGCGGGCAAACCACATAGCTACCGCATCAGAAGTCACCTCCTGCTGAACAGCAAGGTAACCTAACAGATCAGGTATCAACTTTTGTAAATTTTGTTGGCGTAATGGTAAAGGTACCGCGCGAACCGTCACACGCTGTGACTCACTGAGCATTTCTAAACCAAAATGCTGTAATAACGCCTGATGGCGCGCCAGCACGGCGGTCTCTTCTTTCTGCATTGTCAGCTTCAGCGGAATTAATAACGGCTGCGGCCGCAATCCTTCTTCGGGTGGTGTCAGCTGCGCCCATTTCAGCCAGCGATCGGCCACCGGTAACGCCAGCAACACCAGTTGTTTGCCGCGCTCAAGTAACGCATATTCCGCGGAACATACCGTCAGCACGCGCCCGAAACTCTGGCTGTGTGATTCCAGCGCCGGTTCCGTCAGTGTACGGGCCACTGAAACAGCGGGCTTAGCGGGCTGTGCCACAGCAGGTGCCGGTTCCTGTAAGGAAAACGACTCCGGCGCGGGCTGCAACAAACGTCCGTAAGCTTTGCTTTCTGAAGGATTGTAAGCGGGTTCCGTGCTGCGATAAGCAGATTCACGTGGCTGGCTGGCGCGGGCAGTTTCAGGAAACACATTTTCACGCGGGGAATTGTTTTCCCGCGATGTCGGCACTTTGCGTTCTGCCGGCTGCGAGAAATGATTGCCACCCGCCGCCTGACGATTTTCCTGCTGCCAGCGCGGCGTATCTTCCTGAAGCTGTGGCTCGTCAAGAACGGGTGCCCCCGCCTGCTGCAATACGGACATCACCGCCTGATAAATAAAATCATGTACCAGCCGCGACTGATGGAAACGCACCTCGTGTTTTGCCGGATGCACATTCACATCCACCTGATGCGGATCGACATCCAGATAAAGCACATACGCGGGCTGCTGATCATCTTTGAGCTGATCCTGATACGCCTGACGGATCGCGTGATTAATCAGGCGATCTTTCATCATGCGGTTGTTCACATAGCAATACTGCATATCTGTCAGACTGCGCGAACCCGCCGGATCGGCGACCCAGCCACGGATCGCCAGATCACCGTGGCTCCATTCCACTTCCAGTGCGTGCTCGACAAACGCCGGGCTACAAATACTGGCCAGACGGCGGGAGAACTGTGAACGGTCTTTCACCGCGCGATACTGACGGATGAGTTTGCCGTTGTGGCTGAGATTGACGGACACGTCAAAGCGCGCCAGCGCAATTCGCCGGACAACTTCATCGATATGGGTGAATTCGGTTTTCTCAGTGCGCATGAATTTACGGCGGGCGGGCGTATTGTAAAACAGATCCAGCACTTCAACCGTCGAGCCTTGCGGATGCGCCGCCGGTTTGACCGTCACCGCCATATCCCGTCCTTCGGCATAGGCCTGCCAGGCTTCATTCTGCTCTGCGGTGCGCGATGTCAGAATCAGGCGCGATACCGAGCTGATACTGGCCAGCGCTTCGCCGCGAAATCCGAGGCTCAGGATCGCTTCCAGATCATCAAGACAGGTGATTTTACTGGTGGCATGACGCGCCAGCGCCAGCGCCAGATCGTCTTTGCCAATCCCGCAGCCGTTGTCGCGAATGCGGATAAGCTTGGCGCCACCGCGATCGATATCAATATCAATACGCGTCGCGCCCGCATCAAGGCTGTTTTCCACCAGTTCCTTCACCACGGAAGCCGGCCTTTCGACAACTTCGCCCGCTGCTATCTGGTTAGCAAGTTGCGGCGGCAGTACCTTGATCGGCATAGCGGCTCCTGTGGCAGACGGTTATTCCCGCCTATGACTGTGGAATAGTTAAGGTTTGGCCGAGCTGTACCTCGCCAGACTTCATATGATTTGCGGTTCTGATGTCGTTCATGCTGACACCATATTTACTGGCGATCGCCGACAGCGTATCGCCGCGTTTCACTTTATGTTTCGCGGGTTTCTTCGCCGTTTTTGCTGTCGAATCCGGTGCTGCGGCTATTGAAGATGTGCGGGTTCCCGCAGGGACTTTCAATCGCTGGCCGACCCAGACGCCGTCTTTTTTCAACTTATTGAGGTCGCGCAGTGCCGCATTTGTCGTGCCATAGCTGTTCGCGATCCCGGTCAGGGTTTCACCCCGTGTCACTTTATGGATCTGCGTGGCACCGGCTGCCCCGGCAGTCACCTCAATCGGACCCGGTTGACTCACGGCAGAGCGGGTTGTCGCACTACTGTCTGCCGCCGCTGCTGATGAGGCCAGCAGCGGACGGTTTTCGACCTTTGGGCCGTTTTGTATCGGATGCGACTGGAAATAATTACGCAGGCCGATGTGGATAGCCCTCGCAATTTTATCCTGGTACGCGCTGCTGCCCAGCAGCCGCTCCTCAGTTGAATTACTGATAAAGCCGGTTTCCACCAGCAGGGAAGGAATATCCGGCGAACGCAACACGCCTAAACTGGCGTGCTCAGGCTTCGCTTTATGCAAAGAGCCAACGGAGCGCAGTTCGCGCAGAACACGGGTCGCGACGTCATAACCCACACGTTGTGAATGACCGAACTGTAAATCCAACACTGCCTGGCTGAGATACGGGTCTGAAGCGGTATTCGCCAGCACATCCCCGGCGCCGCCGAGCAGTTCTGATTGTTTCTCGTGCTGCTCCAGCCAGTTACCCATTTCGCTGTTAGCACGACGGTTCGACAGCACCCAGACTGATGCACCACGCGCGCTGCGGCTTGGCGCGGCATCTGCGTGAATGGAAACCAGCACATTAGCGTTTTTCTTGCGCGCCACATCGGAACGTCCCATGACGGAAATAAAGTAATCACCGTCGCGGGTCAAGACCGGCTGGAACATCGGGTCGGCATTCAGAATCGCCTGTAATTTACGGGCGATAGAGATGGTGACATTTTTTTCTTTCAGCCCGCCCGCGCCAATTGCGCCCGGATCCTGCCCGCCATGACCGGCGTCAATCGCGACAATTATCCTGCTGTCACTGGTCGACACGGTAGAAGAGCGTGAGTTATCCGGCGCCACCGTAGTAGCTACGACTTTAGTCTGATCATTGGTAAACGGGTTTGATTTTTCGGAAGGCGTAATCATTTTGCCCGCATTTGGCGATGGCGTGTTGGTCGCCACGGCAACCGGTGCACGCTGACGTGCCGGAGCAGAGGCGTTCATGGTCAGCACCACGGTATACTGGCTGCCGTCTTTTTGTTTGGTGGCGTTGGTTCTGACTTTCTGATTCAGTTCAAATACCAGACGCTGACTCTGCGCATTGGGCGGCGTACTGGCACGCACACGCGTCACCAGATTCTGACCGTTGAAATTCAACGGCAAGCCTTTCATCACGCCGTCCTGACGGATATCCATCACTACGCGTTCAGGGTTGTGCAGAGGGAAAAAAGAGTAATCCGGTGAGCCATCAAATGTAATCGTAACGGTAGATTGCGTGGCACCGTTGGAAACATTGATGTTTTTCATGCCTGCTGCAAAAACCGGTGAGGCCAGCACAGCAAACAACATCAGCGTCGATAACAACATCGCGGCTGAAATATAAAGAGAGGTAAAACGTGAGTTCATCGCGTGATCATCCTTGCTGTTGAACACGATGCAGCAATTTTATGCCAGATTCAGAAACCGCCACCAGCTTCGCGGTGCGACCGGTCAGGGAATAATCCAGCGTCAGTTCAATATCCGGTTCAGGCAACACACCTGCCCCCTGCTGTGGCCATTCCACCAGACAAATAGCGTCCTGTGCGAAATAATCGCGGATCCCCATAAACTCCAGTTCTTCCGGATCAGCAAGGCGATATAAATCAAAATGATACACGGCAATCTTTTCCAGCTGATAAGGCTCAACCAGCGTGTAGGTCGGGCTTTTCACATTGCCCTGATGCCCCAATGCCTGAAGAAATCCCCGGCTAAAGGTTGTTTTACCGGCTCCCAGATCGCCATAAAGATGGATAACCGTTGAACCTTCACAGGCTTTCGCCAGGGAAGCACCTAGTTGCAACGTTGCCGCTTCGTCGGGTAAAGAGATATTAAGTTGATTCATTCAGTGATATCTATTTCTTCAGGTCTGGATTAACTAACGGGGCAATCACCGCTAAAAGATCAGTTGCCAGCATACCGCGCGTTCCCTGCCGGTGGGCAATTTCGTCTGCGGCAGCGCCATGCACTACTGAGCCCGCGCAGGCCGCATCATAACTATTCAGTTTCTGAGCCAGCAGGCCGCCGATAATACCAGAAAGTACGTCGCCCATGCCGCCGGATGCCATACCGGCATTGCCGACATCCGCGACCGCCATCTCGCCACGCTCACTGGCAATCAGAGTGCCGGCACCTTTGAGCACCACCACACCGCCATATCGCTCCGTGAGTTTCTTGGCTGAAAGTAAGCGGTCACTTTCAATTTCGTTCACGCTGCAACCTAGCAAACGTGCCGCTTCGCCCGGATGGGGCGTCAGCACACGATTTTGCCGTTTCCGCGGATTGATTGCCAGCAGGTTAAGCGCATCAGCGTCCCATAAGGCCGGTTTATCCCAATTTTCTGCGCGTTCTACCGCCTGTTTGCCCCATTCTTTCTGACCCAGACCGGGGCCGATAACTAACACATCTGCCCATTCAAGCCCTTCATCGAGCGACTCTG
The DNA here is from genome assembly GCF_963881615.1 of Rahnella sp. CJA17(1/100). NCBI lineage: Bacteria > Pseudomonadati > Pseudomonadota > Gammaproteobacteria > Enterobacterales > Yersiniaceae > Rahnella > Rahnella sp. CJA17(1/100). Next base: position 51,642 of record NZ_CAWOJA010000009.1, read on the forward strand.
CGGTGAGTTCTTCCACCATCAGCTCAGGTCTCGCGGTCAGTAACGGTCCGGCATGTTCTTTGTGAGTGAGTACTCGCACCAGTCCGGCTCCACTACGCAACGCGGCTTCCGAAGCCATGCGGATCGCCCCAGCAAAACCGGTATCACCGCCCACTACCAGCAAACGCCCGTGTTCGCCCTTGTGAGAACAAGGGCGACGCGGGTGCAGCCATGCGCCTAATTGTGACGCATCCAGCCGTTGTAAGGGAGCAAGATGCCCGCCCAGCCAGCTTTCCAGCCCCAGCGCATCGCAGTGTAATTTGCCGGTGTAGTCGCGCGCCTGCCCGGTCAGTAAACCGGGTTTCAGGGCGATGAAACTGATCGTATGCGAGGCGTGAACCGCCTTCCCCGCAGTCTGACCCGTTTGCGCATCAAGACCGGAAGGGATATCTAAAGAGATGACAGGCAAAGACGCCGAGTTAATGGCTTCAATCAGCCCGTCATAAGGTGCTCGCGGCGCGGAAGATAAACCGGTGCCAAGCAAACCATCGATAATCAGATCAGCGTCCTGCGGCCATGCAAAGTCCGCAGGGTTAACCGTGCCGCCGCTTTTCAGCCAATCCTGCCGCGCTGTTTCTGCCTCTTCTGGCAGCGGCTTACTGCCTGCCACGGCCAGCAGCGTCACGCTTATGCCTGCAGTTTTCGCCAGACGCGCAACTTCAAAACCGTCGCCACCGTTATTACCTTGGCCACACAAAATCAGCCAGTGGCGGGTTTGCGGAAACTCACGCTGCGCCAGTAAAAAAGCGGCTTTTGCCGCACGTTGCATCAGTGTAAACAGAGAAATCCCCGTTTCCTGCGCCGCCTGGCGTTCAGCCGGTCGCAGCCAGTCAGCAGAAAACACAGAATGTGGTAAACTCGCCTCGTTTCGTTTTTCACGTTGGTTCGTCATGACACTCCCTCTCGATCTCGTTCAACTGGCTCAACATATCAAGCAATGGGGCCAATCGCTAGGCTTCCAGCAGGTTGGCATCTGCGATACAGACTTATCTGCCGAAGAGCCTAAACTGCAAGACTGGCTTGATAAACAATATCATGGCGAGATGGAATGGATGGCGCGCCACGGCATGTTACGCGCACGGCCGCATGAACTTCTGCCCGGCACATTGCGGGTGATCAGCGTGCGCATGAATTATTTACCCGCCAAAGCGGCCTTTGCCAAAATCCTGAATAATCCGCAACTCGGCTACGTCAGCCGCTATGCCCTTGGACGTGACTATCACAAAGTCTTGCGCCAGCGCCTGAAAAAACTTGGCGATATGATTCAGGCGCATTGTACTGAACACGCTGATCAGACCGTCACCTTCCGCCCTTTTGTCGATTCCGCCCCCGTGATGGAACGCCCGCTGGCGGCGAAAGCCGGTCTTGGCTGGGTTGGTAAACACTCACTCATTCTTAACCGTGAATCCGGTTCATGGTTCTTTCTCGGCGAACTACTGATTGATTTGCCCCTGCCTGTCGATCAGCCGCAGGAAGAGAAATGCGGAAAGTGCGTGGCCTGCATCACCACTTGCCCGACCGGTGCCATTGTTGCGCCTTATACCGTCGATGCCCGCCGCTGTATTTCCTATCTGACCATTGAGCTGGAAGGCGCAATACCGGAAGAATTCCGCGCGCTGATGGGTAACCGTATCTACGGCTGCGATGATTGCCAGCTGATTTGCCCCTGGAATCGCTATTCGCAACTGACGGATGAAGAAGATTTCAGCCCGCGCGCCGCGCTGCATGCACCAGAGCTGATTGAATTGTTTAGCTGGGCGGAAGAAAAATTTTTGCGTATCACGGAAGGTTCGCCGATCCGGCGTATCGGACATCTGCGCTGGCTGCGCAATATTGCAGTGGCGCTGGGCAATGCGCCCTATTCGGAAGACGTGCTTAATGCCTTACAGTCGCGGGAAGGGGAAAATGCGTTGCTGGATGAACATATCAGTTGGGCAATCGCACAGCAGACAGAAAGAAGGAATGAACATCGGATAGAAGTGCAAACTTCACAGCAAAAACGCCTGATCCGCGCAGTGGAAAAGGGTTTGCCAAGGGATGCATAACCATTCCCCAAAGCAATGCATGAGAAAAGCGATATTTTCTGTGCATAAAAATAAAAATGCTTTGCCAATCAAGTGCAAAAAAAAGAGCAAGTGATCGTCATAACGTTTCTTTATAAATTTATATTGATTTAAATCAACAAGTTATATTTTGGCAATATGGCGGGCGCAAAAAACAGACAGTGTAAAAAAACAACTAAACCTGTGGATAAGTCTGTTTAAAACATTACTACAAATCGTGTAATGATCACGTCATTTATGCACAGAAAATGCAGGAAGAAAGCGTTAAGAAATGATTTTGAACTGAAGAAGAAAACTGGAGCGGGAAACGAGACTCGAACTCGCGACCCCGACCTTGGCAAGGTCGTGCTCTACCAACTGAGCTATTCCCGCATTGAGATGTCTGACATCTGCTGTACTGGCATTTGCTATAAATGCACAGCCTTTGAAACTTTGGAGCGGGAAACGAGACTCGAACTCGCGACCCCGACCTTGGCAAGGTCGTGCTCTACCAACTGAGCTATTCCCGCGTCGCATGGCACTGCTTTTTACGGCTTAAATCTTTGAATCTACGTAACTTAAAAATTTGGAGCGGGAAACGAGACTCGAACTCGCGACCCCGACCTTGGCAAGGTCGTGCTCTACCAACTGAGCTATTCCCGCTCTGCGCACTCAACGAAATTCTTCATCGGTACGGGGTGCGCATTATACGAGAAATCCTTTTAGCCGCAAGCCCCTGAAAGCAAAAAAATGAATTTTTCGTTCAAGTGTCGATTAAAACATCAAAGAGATGAATTAATCAGCGAAACACGGTGATTTCGTGCTCCGCAGCGCAATAAAAAAGATTTCAGTTATTGTGGAGATTAATAAAATGTTCACGGTAGTAGGCTAATTCAGCGACGGATTCACGGATATCATCCAGAGCCTGATGGGTATTTTGCTTTTTAAAACCTGCCAGCACTTCCGGCTTCCAGCGACGCGCCAGCTCTTTCAGCGTGCTGACGTCCAGGTAACGGTAATGGAAATACTCTTCCAGCTCCGGCATATACTTAAACAGGAAACGTCGGTCCTGCCCGACGCTGTTGCCGCAAATCGGCGATTTCCCCGCCGGAACCCACTCGCGCAGGAACTCGATAGTTTTTTGCTGTGCTGCATTGTCATCAAACGGGCTGGCTTTGACGCGATCCACCAGACCGCTGCCGGTGTGCGTACGCACATTCCAGTCATCCATCAGCGCCAGCTGAGCATCAGACTGATGCACCGCCATCACCGGCCCTTCGGCCAGAATGTTCAGATGCGCGTCAGTCACCAGCGTGGCAATCTCAATAATGCGGTCACGTTCAGGATCCAGACCAGTCATTTCCAGGTCGATCCAAATTAAGTTCGAGTCATTTGCAGCCATGATGTGTCCTGTTACAAAGTAGAGAGTTGACGGAGATCTCCGTCATTCGGGCAATTACTATAAAATAGCTGGTATCATAGTCGTTTTGGTCGCACCGAGCGATTAAAGCCAGTCAAGTGAGGCGCAGTGACTAAGTCAAAACTGTCTAAAGGGCAACAACGTCGCGTTCAGACTAACCATCAGCGTCGTCTGACACAGACCGACAAACGAAAAGAGCTGGACGATTCTCTGCATGGCGAACCGCAGGACGGCGTTGTCATCAGCCGTTTCGGGATGCATGCGGACGTTGAAGCGGCCGACGGCAGCCAGCACCGTTGCAATATCCGCCGTACCATCCGTTCTCTGGTCACCGGTGACCGCGTTGTATGGCGCGCCGGGGAAAATGCCAGTGTGAAAGGTATCGTCGAGGCGGTCCACGAACGAACTTCCGTTCTGACACGCCCTGATTTCTATGATGGCGTCAAACCCATTGCCGCAAACATTGACCAGATCGTCATTGTCTCCGCCATTCTGCCGGAGCTGTCGCTCAATATTATTGACCGTTATCTGGTGGCGTGCGAAACCGTTGAAGTTGAGCCGCTGATTGTGCTCAATAAAATCGATCTGCTCGACGACGAAGGCCGTAAATTCGTTCAGGGCATGATGGATATCTACCGCAATATCAATTATCGCGTACTCGAAGTGTCGAGCCAGACCGGCGAAGGCATGCCTGCGTTTGAAAAGGCACTGACTGACCGCATCAGTATTTTTGCCGGCCAGTCAGGCGTAGGCAAATCCAGCCTGCTGAACGCCCTGTTGCCACCGGATGAAAAACAAATTCTGGTGAATGAAGTCTCTGATAACTCAGGCCTGGGTCAGCACACCACCACCGCAGCGCGTCTGTATCACTTCCAGCATGGCGGCGACGTCATCGACTCCCCGGGCGTGCGTGAATTCGGCTTATGGCACCTTGCGCCAGAGCAAATCACCCAGGGCTTTGTCGAATTCCGTCCTTTCCTTGGCTACTGCAAATTCCGTGACTGCAAACACGGCAGCGATCCGGGCTGTGCAATCCGTGACGCCGTAGACCGGGGTGAAATAGCCGAAGAACGTTTCGACAACTACCACCGCATTCTGGAAAGCATGGAAGACGTAAAAACACGTAAAAACTTCGACACGCTGTAATGCTAATTAATTGAATTAACATGTTAATGGCAAACGGGTGAGGTTAACGGAAGTTGAACCGTTGATTTCACCCCGTTACAATCCTCCGCCATACAACACTGCGTGACCCTGAACTGATTTCAGGGTCTCCTGCAAAATGACCGGTAACACCGGTCATTCATACCATCCAAGAGGTTTTCCCCGTGCTGGACAGTATCAAAATCAAACTGCAATACTTACTTCCTAAACAAGGAATGACCCGTCTTGCTGGCTGGGGCGCGGACAAACGTGCGGCCACGCTGACCCATTGGGTGATCAAAGCGTTTGCGCGTTTTTATAACGTCGACATGAAAGAAGCGCAAAACCCGGATCTCAAATCTTACGCCACATTTAACGAATTCTTCGTGCGTCCGCTGCGCGATGGCGCACGTCCGGTCGTCAGCGGTCTGGATATGCTTTGTCTGCCAGCCGACGGCGCAGTTAGCCAGTTAGGGGCAATTACCGATGGCAAGCTGTTCCAGGCTAAAGGTCATTTCTACAGTTTAGAAGCGCTGCTGGCGGGTAACTATCTGCTGGCTGAGCAGTTCAAAGACGGCCAGTTCGCCACCATTTATCTGGCACCACGGGATTATCACCGCGTGCATATGCCGTGCGACGGCGTGCTGCGCGAAATGATTTATGTGCCGGGTGATTTGTTCTCCGTCAACCCGCTGACCGCTGCGAATGTGCCAAATCTGTTCGCCCGTAACGAACGCGTCATCTGCGTCTTTGATACTGAATTCGGGCCGATGGTGCAGATTCTGGTCGGCGCAACGATTGTCGGCAGCATTGAAACCGTCTGGGCCGGCTGTGTCACACCACCACGCGAAGGCATTATCAAACGCTGGACCTATCCGGCGGCGGGCGAAGAAGGTGCCATCGCGCTGGAAAAAGGTCAGGAAATGGGCCGTTTCAAACTGGGTTCTACGGTGATCAACCTGTTTGCCGCTAAACAAATTCGCTTCATGCCGAATCTGAGCAATGGCACCGTGACCCGCATGGGCGAACCGTTCGCTGAAGCGCTGCGTGAAGCGGCACCCGCAACAACAGACGCGCAAGCACCAGCAACAGCAACAGCAACAGCAACAGAAGTACCTGTAGCAACAGAAACACCTGCTGGTGTGGCAACGGCTGAACCACAAGTCCCGAAAGATTATTAAGTTCGCCCTGAACAGACGAAAAGAACTGAGAAAAAGGATGTGACCGAGTGCGCCTGATCCCCGCCCTGCTGATGAGTTTACTGCTGTCCCTGCCATTGATGGCGGGTGCGGCCCCGACTGAAGATCAGCTCAAACAGGAGCTGAAACAGGCGGAAGCCAACAAAGAAATGGCCAATCAGACGCAGGTGGTTGAGGCGCTGCAAAGCGCACTCAACTGGCTGAATGAAGCCAGTGTTTCAGCCGGGCGCACGGCGGAATATCAAAAGGTCATTGATGATTTTCCAAAACTGACGCAGGCCCTGCGCCAGGAATTGCGAAATCAGCCTGACAAGCCACCGGCGCTGGATAACAGCATCTCAGCCGCTCAGCTCGAGCAGCAAATTCTGCAAGTCAGTAGCCAGCAACTGGAAGAAACCCGCCAGTTACGTCAGGAGCAGGATCGCTCCCGCGACATCAGCGACTCACTAAGTCTGATCCCGCAACAGCAATCCGAAGCCCGCAACGCGCTGAGTGACATCGATCAGCGCATACAGGCGGCGACAGCAGCGGCCACCTCCTCACCCCTGGCGCAGGCGCAACTCAGCGCACTTCAGGCCGAATCCGCAGCGCGCAAAGCGAAGGTGGATGAACTGGAACTGGCTCAGCTTTCTGCCAATAACCGGCAGGAATTGTCGCGGATGCGCACCGATCTCTACAAAAAGCGCGCCGATTTTCTTGATCAGCAATTACAGGTTTTACGCAACACGCTGAATAATCAACGTCAGCAGGAAGCCGAACAGGCACTGGAAAAAACCGAGCTGCTGGCCGAACAGAGTGGCGAGTTGCCACACTCGATCAGTCAGCAGTTACAGGCAAACCGCGAGTTGTCGCTGGCGCTGAATCAGCAGGCGCAGCGGATGGACCTGATTTCCTCTCAACAACGTCAGGCCGCTGCACAGACTCAGCAGGTACGTCAGGCGATTAATACCATTCGCGAACAGGCGCAGTGGCTTGGCGCGTCTAATTTACTTGGCGAAACGCTGAGGGCGCAGGTTGCGCGTCTGCCGGATATGCCAAAACCGCAACAGCTTGACCGCGATATGGGCCAGTTGCGCGTTCAGCGTCTGCACTATGAAGATTTGCTGGATAAGCAGGCTATTTACCGTCAGGCGCGGCAGGACGATGGCAAACCGCTCACCACAGATCAGCAAAAAATTCTGGATGCGCAGTTGCGGACGCAACGTGATTTGCTCAATTCCCTGCTCTCGGGTTGCGATACCCAAATTCTTGAACTGACCAAGCTGAAAGTGGCAAACAGCCAACTGGTGGAGGCGCTGAATGACGTACATGACGCCGCCCACCGTTATCTGTTCTGGGTGGCAGACGTCAGCGCCATCGGCATTTCTTACCCGGTGCAGGTCGCGCATGACCTGAAACGGCTGGTCTCGCTGGATTCGCTCAGCCAGCTTGGCGGTGCGTCGATGATGATGGTCACCAGCAAAGAAACACTGCTGCCGCTGTTTGGCGCACTGATTCTGGTGATTATCAGCATCAGTTCCCGCAAGCACTATTATGCATTTCTGGAACGTGCCAGCAGTAAAGTCGGCAAAGTCACGCAGGATCATTTCTCGCTGACCCTGCGTACCGTGTTCTGGTCAATTCTGGTGGCGATGCCGTTACCTGTGCTGTGGGCCGCGCTGGGATTCGGGCTGCAAAGTGCCTGGCCGTATCCGATTGCGGTGGCGATCGGCGATGGCGTCACCGCGACGTTGCCAATCCTGTGGGCGTTTATGGTCAGCGCCGCGCTGGCACATCCTCAGGGATTGTTTGTGGCACACTTCGGCTGGCCGCAGCGTGCGGTGTCAAGGGCACTGCGCTATTACGCGCTGTCGATCTGGGTGCTGGTGCCGCTCATTATGGCGCTGATTACCTTCGATAATCTCAACGATCGCGAGTTCTCTAATACGCTGGGGCGTCTGTGCTTCGTGATTCTGTGTCTGGTGGTCGCACTGGTCACCAATAGCCTCAAACGCGCGGGCATTCCGCTGTATCACGATAAAAGAGGCAACAGCGAAAACATCATTAACAAGACGCTGTGGTGGATGCTGCTGGGCGCACCGATTGTCGCTGCGCTGGCTTCACTGATGGGCTACCTCGCGACCTCACAGGCGCTGCTGGCCCGCCTGGAAACCTCGGTCGCCATCTGGTTCGTGTTGCTGGTGATTTATCACATTATCCGCCGCTGGATGCTGATTCAGCGACGTCGTATCGCCTTCGAACGCGCCAAGCAGCGCCGTGCGGAAATGCTGAATCAACGCGCCCGCGGTGAGGAAGATGGCCATCAGATCAGCACCAGCAATGAAGGCACGGTCGAGATTGAGGAACCGGTGGTGGATCTGGATGCCATCTCTGCCCAGTCGCTGCGGCTGGTGCGTTCTCTGCTGACGTTGATCGCGCTGATCTCGGTGATCTTCCTGTGGTCTGAAATCCACTCGGCCTTCTCTTTCCTGGAAAATATTCATCTCTGGCAGGTTGCGTCTACGGTTCAGGGCGTGGAAAGCATGCAGCCGATCACCCTCGGATCGGTGCTGATCGCCATTCTGGTGCTGATTATCACCACGCAACTGGTGCGTAATCTGCCCGCGTTGCTGGAACTGGCGCTGCTGCAACACCTGGATCTGACGCCGGGTACCGGCTATGCCGTACTGACCGTCACCAAATACGTATTGCTGCTGATTGGCGGCCTGACCGGTTTCTCGCTGATCGGGATCGAGTGGGCAAAACTGCAATGGCTGGTGGCGGCACTCGGTGTCGGTCTCGGCTTCGGTTTGCAGGAGATCTTCGCTAACTTTATTTCCGGCCTGATTATCCTGTTTGAAAAACCGATCCGTATCGGCGATACCGTAACGATCCGCAACCTGACCGGCAGTATCACCAGGATCAACACCCGTGCCACGACGATCGCTGACTGGGACCGCAAGGAGATTATCGTGCCGAACAAGGCCTTTATCACCGAGCAGTTCATCAACTGGTCGCTGTCGGATTCCGTCACGCGTGTGGTGCTAACCGTGCCTGCACCGTCGGAAGCCAACAGTGAAGAAGTGACAGAAATTCTGCTCAACGCTGCGCATCGCTGTTCGCTGGTGCTGGATATGCCTGCGCCGGAAGCCTATCTGGTGGATCTCCAGCAGGGGATTCAGATTTTCGAGCTGCGTATGCATGCCGCTGAAATGGCGCACCGTATGCCGCTTCGCCATGAAATTCACCAACTGATCCTGGCTGGATTCCGCGAGCACGGCATTACACTGCCATTCCCGCCATTCCAGGTGCGTATGGAAACACTGCACCGCGCGCAAAATGGCAATAACGCGACCTTTACCAGCAGCAGCGGAAGTGGCCGCAGCGGAAACAGTTCGCGCTCACCGGGCGATTTGTAAGAGAAAAGAGAACAGCAAAAGGGCAGATTCTTCTGCCCTTTTTTAAGCACATTGGCTGATGGAGTTTACAGATCCGCGATTAGCGCTGCCGCAGCGTTGCGGTGCAAAGAGATCAGCGATTTGATATCCATGCCGACAATTTCACCGTCAGTCACCCGCCATTTCCCGCCGATCATCACCCGATCGGCTTTTTCCGCACCACACAATAGCAGCGCGGCAATCGGGTCATGACTGCCGCTGAAACGTAATTCATCGAGTTTAAACAGCGCCAGATCAGCCTGTTTGCCCACGGCAATCTGCCCGATATCATCGCGACCGATAAGCTTCGCCGAACCGCGCGTCGCCCAGCCCAGCACTCGTTCCGGCGTGACATATTCCGCCCCGTATTTCAGACGTTGCAGATACAGCGCCTGCCGCGCTTCATACATCAGGTTTGATGCATCATTCGACGCCGAACCATCAACGCCCAGACCAATCGGCACGCCAGCGGTCTCCAGATCCCGCGTCGGGCACATGCCGGATGCCAGCCGCATATTCGACACCGGACAATGACAGATACCGGTGCCCGCCGCGCCCAGACGGCGGATTTCATCGTCATTAAAATGAATACCGTGCGCCAGCCACGTGCGGTCGCTCAGCCAGCCGACGCTTTCCAGATAATCGACTGTACGCAGACCAAACATTTTCAGGCAAAACTGTTCTTCATCCAGCGTTTCCGCCAGATGCGTATGCAGCCGGACATCTTCCCGCTGCGCCAGCCTGGCGCTCTCACGCATAATTTCGGTGGTGACCGAAAACGGCGAGCAAGGTGCCAGTGCAATCTGCATCCACGCGCCCTCACCGCGCTGATGATAGCATTCAATCAGGCGCTGGCTGTCCTGCAAAATCACCTCGCCCGACTGGACCGTCTGTTCCGGCGGCAAACCGCCCTGCTCCTCGCCGAGACTCATCGAGCCGCGCGTCAGTAACGCACGCATGCCCAGCTCACGCACGACGCCCACCTGCACATCGATCGCCTCCTCCATGCCCTGCGGGAAAAGATAATGGTGGTCAGTGGTGGTAGTGCAACCGGAGAGCAACAGTTCAGCCATTGCGACGCGGCTTGCCAGGCCCAGCGCCTCCGGCCCTAAACGCGCCCAGACGGGATAAAGTTTTTTCAGCCACGGGAATAACGGCACGTTGACCACGGGCGCCCAGGCCCGGGTCAGCGTCTGATAAAAATGATGATGAGTGTTAATCAGCCCCGGCAGCAGTACAGACTCGGAGGCATCATAAATATGATCTACCGGCTGCGAGGGTGGCTGACCCGCGGTCAGCAACTCAGCAATTTTCTGCCCTTCAATGACGATGCCACCACGGGCATCCAGTGAGTTGGCGGTAAAAACCGCCAGCGGATTCTTGATCCACGTGCGTTGCTCTGACATGTCTGACTTCCTTTTTAAGGTCACATTAAATTCAAAAAGTGAGTCAGCTCAGTTATGCCCTGTCTGCTGATCCAGGGGCGCAACGCGCAGGATTTCAGTGAACCTTGATCTCCTCCGCGACCACGCTGGTGCGTTCTGCAGGCATCAGTAAATTGAGCAGAATAGCGATAACGCCACCGCTGGTCACGGCATGCCCGAAGATATTGCCAACGATGGGTGGGAACTGACCAAGCACATCTGGCACGGCTTCAATGCCCAGACCGATGCCAAAGGCGATGGCAATTATCAGCATTTCACGACGTCCGACCGGCGACTGCGTCATGATTCGGATACCCGCCGCGACCACGCTGCCAAACATCACCAGCGTTGCGCCACCCAGCACCGGCGCAGGAATTTGCTGCAACACTTCGCCGATAAACGGAAACAGGCCTAGCACCAGTAATACCGCGCCAATATACATGCCGACAAAACGGCTGGCGACGCCGGTCATCTGGATCACGCCATTGTTCTGTGCAAATGTTGTGTTAGGAAATGACGAGAAGGCTGCGGCGATAAGGCAACTGATACCGTCAGCCAGAATCCCGCCCTGCAGACGTTTACGGAAGCTTTCCCCTTCAATCGGTTGCTGCGACAACATGCAGTTAGCGGTCAGGTCGCCCACCGCTTCCAGGATGCTGATAAACGATACCAGCGCGATCGGCACGAAAATAATCCAGTCAAACTTAAAACCAAAACGGAACAGTTGCGGCAATGCAAACCAGTCGCCCTGCAAAGGTTTCACCGTCAGATGGCCGGTCAGCGCAGCGGCGATACAGCCGACAACAATGCCTAAAACTATTGATGAAAGGCGCAGCCAGCGCACGTCGATACGGTTGCAGGCGACAATCACCAGCAGCGTCAGTGCCCCCAGCCCGAGGTTAGCCGGTGCGCCGAAATTCGCGGCACCATGGCCGCCCGCCCAGTCGGTAATGCTGACTTTAATCAGGCTGATGCCAATCAGCGCGATTACGGTGCCGCTGACCAGCGGTGTAAACACGCGGCGCATCTGCCCGATAAACCGGCTAACCAGCAGCGGGATAAACGCCGCCACAAAGTTCACCCCAAAAATCATCGCCATGATGTCTTCAGGAGAGCCACCGCGGCTTTTCACCAACATACCGCCGGAGAGGATCACCCCCAGAAATGCAAAACTGGTACCTTGCAAACAAATCATCCCCGCGCCCACCGACATAAACCGGCGCGCCTGAATAAATGTCCCGATGCCGGAAGCCAGCAAAGACATGCTGATCAGATAAGGCAAGTAGGCATTCAGCCCGAGAACCGAGCCGATAATCAGCGGCGGCGTGATAATTCCGACCACGCTTGCCAGCACGTGCTGGATGGCGGTGAAAAATGCCGGTGCCGGTGCAATGCGCTCTTCCAGTCCATAAAGAAGTTCTTTGTCGTTGGATTCTGACATAACGAGTTTTCCGGATAATAAGTGATGATCCGGTAATGCATAAATCAGGCCAGCAGCAAAAAATTTAGCTTAACTCAGGCAGAAGACCCTGTTTATGGCGCTTGGCGAGAAAGGGCCAGCACTGAAACTTTAAAATCAGCGTTGCGTCATTTAGGTACTTTTGTTTCAGTAAAAGTGCAGTTTTGGGTTTATTGCACAATGAAGGGGCAAAAAGGGAAGTCGTGGAAGGAAGCCCTGACCTTGGGAACAGGGCTTAAGCCCTCATCAGGCGCGTGTCACCGGGAAGGCCAGGACATCACTCAGGCTGGCAGCACCCAGCGCAATCATAATCAGGCGGTCAACGCCCAGCGCCACACCTGAACACTCCGGCATACCGTGTTCTAACGCATCCAGCAGATTGTTATCGACAGGATGCTGCGGCAGGCCGCGTGCCGCGCGTTTGCGGTTATCCTGCTCGAAACGCTGACGCTGCTCACGGCTATCCGTCAGTTCGCGGAAACCATTCGCCAGCTCAATGCCTTTGTAATACACCTCGAAACGCTCGGCGACGCGGTGATCTTCCGTACTGATTTCTGCCAGAGCGGCCTGCGTGGCCGGGAAATGATAGACGAATGTCGGTTTGTCGCGACCAATGTGCGGTTCTACACCCATCGTAAACAACAACTGTAGCAGGGTGTCACGGTCTTCTTCGGTATCAGCAATGTTGGATAAATCCAGTTTTGCCGCCGCTTCACGCAGTTCCGTTTTGTCGGCGGATAACGGATCCACACCGAGATGGCGGGTAAACGCCTGCTGATAAGACAGGGTTTCAGCGCTATCGCAATCGAGAACCTGCTGGAGTAAATCATCCACTTCATTCATCAGACGGTACATGTCATAACGCGGACGGTACCATTCGAGCATGGTGAATTCCGGATTATGATGACGCCCGGCTTCTTCATTACGGAAACTGCGTCCCATCTGATAAATCGGCCCGCTGCCCGCAGCCAGCAAACGTTTCATGTGATATTCCGGGCTGGTCATCAGATACAACGTCATGCCGTCAGCCGCACCCGGCCCGACAAAACGCGTCTCAAACGGCACCAGATGAATGTCGGTCACCGTGGCCTGGCTCATTGCTGGCGTTTCAACTTCCAGTACGCCGCGATCGGCAAAGAAACGTCGAATCTCAGCGAGGATAGCCGCACGCTTCAACAAATTGGCGACGGGAGCACTGGGTTGCCAGCTTGCTGTTTCGCTCATGGTGATTTACTCCGAATTCAGAAAAGTCATGCAGTCTACCTGCATCCCCGCAGGCAAACAAATATCTCATTTTACGAAGTGCAATGCAGAGAAAGCCTAAACCTGCATTCACATCAAATTACCATGACTACCCCTTTGGTATAATAATTCTCTTACAAACAATAAGAATATCAGCCACCGGGACAGCGCCTGTATGTCATCGGGGTTCACTAACTCTTCGATTATGAAGAGCTTTTCGCGGGTGTTTCAAACCCGATCTCATTGATGATAGTGGAGGAATGCAGTGCAAACCTTTAACGCCGACATTGCAATTATAGGTGCAGGTGGGGCGGGTTTACGCGCAGCAATAGCCGCAGCGGAAGCCAATCCCAACCTGAATATCGCGTTGATTTCGAAAGTGTACCCAATGCGCAGCCACACCGTGGCGGCCGAAGGCGGTTCTGCCGCTGTGACGCAAGATCACGACAGCTTTGATTTTCACTTCCAGGATACCGTTTCCGGAGGCGACTGGCTGTGTGAGCAAGACGTGGTGGATCATTTCGTTCATCAATGCCCGACTGAAATGGCCCAGCTTGAACTGTGGGGCTGTCCGTGGAGCCGTAAGGATGACGGTTCCGTCAATGTTCGCCGCTTCGGCGGAATGAAGATCGAACGCACCTGGTTTGCCGCGGATAAAACCGGCTTCCATATGCTGCACACCCTGTTCCAGACCTCGCTGAAATACCCACAAATCAAACGATTCGATGAGCATTTCGTCCTCGATATTCTGGTCGATGAAGGCCAGGTACGCGGCGTCGTCGCCATCAATATGATGGAAGGCACACGCGTGCAAATTCGGGCCAACGCCGTGGTCATGGCGACCGGCGGCGCAGGCCGTGTTTACCGTTACAACACCAACGGCGGCATCGTCACCGGCGACGGTATGGGCATGGCGTTCCGCCATGGCATTCCGTTGCGCGACATGGAGTTCGTGCAATATCACCCGACCGGCCTGCCGGGTTCCGGCATCCTGATGACAGAAGGTTGTCGCGGTGAAGGCGGTATTCTGGTCAACAAAGACGGTTACCGTTATCTGCAGGATTACGGCATGGGGCCGGAAACCCCTCTGGGCGAGCCGAAAAACAAATACATGGAACTCGGCCCGCGTGACAAAGTATCACAGGCGTTCTGGCACGAATGGCGCGCCGGACGCACCATCGAAACGCCGCGTGGCGACGTGGTGTATCTGGATTTACGCCATCTCGGCGAGAAAAAACTGCGTGAGCGTCTGCCGTTCATCTGCGAACTGGCCAAAGCGTATGTCGGCGTCGATCCGATTACGGATCCGATCCCTGTTCGCCCTACCGCGCACTACACCATGGGCGGCATTGAAACCGATGCACAGTGTGAAACCCGTATCAAAGGTCTGTTCGCAGTCGGTGAATGTTCGTCTGTCGGTCTGCATGGCGCCAACCGTCTCGGTTCCAACTCACTGGCAGAACTGGTGGTGTTCGGGCGTATGGCCGGTGAAAAAGCGGCAGAACGCGCAGTTGAAGCCAAAGACACCGGCAACAGCGCCGCACTCGAAGCGCAGGTGCGTGATATCGAAAACCGTGTTGCCGCGCTGATGGCACAGGAAGGCGACGAAAGCTGGGCCGCCATCCGTGACGAAATGGGTCTGGCGATGGAAGAAGGTTGCGGGATTTATCGCACTACCGAGCTGATGCAAAAAACCATCGATAAACTGGCCGAACTGAAAGAACGCTTCAAACGGGTGAAAATTCAGGATACCTCCAGTGTCTTTAATACCGACCTGCTGTATACCATCGAACTGGGTCATGGCCTGGAAGTAGCAGAATGTATGGCGCATTCCGCCATCAATCGTCGCGAATCACGCGGCGCCCATCAGCGTCTCGATGAAGGCTGTACCGAACGCGATGACGTGAATTTCCTCAAACATACTCTGGCCTTTTATCAGCCAGATTCCGCCCCGCGTCTCGAATATGGCGACGTGAAAATTACCACGCTGCCACCGGCAAAACGCGTGTACGGCGGGGAATCTGAGACTCACGATAAAAAAGATAAGGAGCAATCACGTGGCTAAAATGCGCAGCCTGAAGGTTGAGATCATGCGCTACAACCCGGAAACGGACAGCGCGCCGCATCCGGTGGTGTATGACGTGCCTTTCGATGAAACAACGTCACTGCTCGATGCTCTGGGCTACATCAAAGACCATCTGGCCGCTGACCTTTCCTATCGCTGGTCGTGCCGTATGGCAATCTGCGGCTCGTGCGGCATGATGGTGAATAGGGTGCCGAAGCTGGCGTGCAAAACCTTCCTGCGGGAATATCCGGACGGTATGCAGATTGAGGCGCTGGGGAACTTCCCGGTGGAACGTGATCTGGTGGTCGATATGACCCACTTTATCGAAAGCCTCGAAGCCATCAAACCTTACATTATCGGCAATACCCGCACGGTCGGCGAAGGCCCGGGCAAGCAAACTCCGGCGCAAATGGAGAAATATCACCAGTTCTCCGGCTGTATCAACTGTGGTTTATGTTATGCCGCCTGCCCGCAGTTTGGACTGAATCCTGAATTCATCGGCCCGGCAGCTATCACGCTGGCGCATCGCTACAACCTCGATAACCGTGACCACGGCAAAGCACAACGTATGCCACAGCTCAACAGTCAGAATGGTGTCTGGAGTTGTACGTTCGTCGGTTATTGCTCCGAAGTCTGTCCGAAGCACGTCGACCCTGCCGCCGCCATTCAGCAAGGCAAAGTCGAAAGTTCGAAAGACTTCATGATCGCGAGGCTGAGACCGCAATGAGGGAGGAAAATATGACGACTCAAAATACGGGCAGCAAACGTAAACCCTACGTGCGTGAGATGAAAGCCAGCTGGTGGAAAAATTTACCGTTCTACCGTTTTTATATGCTGCGTGAGGGCACGGCGGTTCCGGCAGTATGGTTCAGTCTCTTACTGCTGGCAGGGGTTTGCTCGTTACGTAACGGGCCTGAAAGCTGGGCGGGTTTTGTGAATTTTCTGCAAAATCCGGTGGTCTTGCTGATTAACCTGATCGCCCTGCTTGCGGCCCTGTTGCATACCAAAACCTGGTTCGAACTGGCACCGAAAGCCTCCATCCTGGTGGTGAAAGGTAAAAAGATGGGACCTGAACCGGTGATTGCCGGTTTCTGGGGCGTGACGATCGTTGTGATGCTGGTTGTTCTCGTCATCGCACTGTTTCTTTAAGGAGGCGACATGAAAAATACTCTTCCTAAACGTTCAGACGAGCCGGTGTTCTGGGGATTGTTTGGTGCGGGCGGTATGTGGAGCGCGATTTTTGCGCCGGTGATGATTCTGCTGGTGTGCTTCCTGCTGCCGCTGGGCTTTTTCCCCGGCGACGCACTGAGCTATCCACGCGTGCTGGCATTTGCGCAAAGCGGGATCGGGCGTCTGTTCCTGCTGCTGATGATCGTGCTGCCTCTGTGGTGCGGTCTGCACCGGATCCATCACTGCATGCACGACCTGAAGATCCACGTTCCGGCCGGAAAATGGGTGTTCTACGGGCTGGCGACGATCTTAAGTATCGTCACCCTTATCGTGCTGATCCGCCTCTGATCCGCAAAGATCTGACTTTCCAGCGGCCATCTCTCTGGCCGCTGTTTTCATTCTTTATCCGCAGGTTTTCCCTTTTTCTTTTTTGTTACCTACACTTAGAGAGCATACTAAGGAAGGAAACTCCATGCGTATCTGGTCAAAACTCAGCGTTATCATCACAGCACTTATGTCAGTCGCGTGCAGCGTAACGCCGCCTGCTGACGTCAAAGTCGTCAATAATTTCGAACTCACCCGCTATCTCGGTACCTGGTATGAAGTCGCTAGGCTGGACCATAGTTTTGAAAGCGGACTGGAACGCGTCACCGCCAATTACAGCCTGCGCGATGATGGCGGCGTAAAAGTGATTAATCGCGGGTTTAATCCGCAGAAGAATAAATGGCAGGAAAGTGAGGGCAAAGGTTACTTCACCGGATCACCTGCGCGCGCGGCGCTGAAAGTGTCATTCTTCGGTCCGTTCTATGGCGGTTATAACGTCATAGAACTGGATAAAGATTATCGTTACGCGCTGGTCTGCGGGCCGGATAAAAGCTATCTGTGGATCCTGTCCCGTACGCCAACGCTGGATGACAGCGTGAAGCAGCAACTTCTGCAAACGGCGCAGCAGTACGGATTTGATACCAGCAAACTGGTGTGGGTGAAACAGTCTTGATGCTTACACCATAAAACTCGCGCCATAAAAACAACACTGCCTGCATCAACGTGCAGGCAGACATCAGTTTACTTAACGTTATTCGCTCGCTATTGCGCGCTTTTCTGAATGGCTTCCCCACCGGCAGACACATCTTCACCTACGCCACGCGTGGTGTTGCAGGCTGTTAAGGCAGAAGACAAGATAAGAACAGACAAGATAGCGAGGATACTTTTCTTCAGCATATAAATTTCCTTCCTATAAGAGAATGTAAAGTACGACACTTTTAGTGTAGCTAATTTTCTGGATATAGAAGGGAACAGGCAGGATTTTAGGACATTTGGTAAAATGAGGCTGAAGGGATCAGCCTGCTTTGGAAATTGCGCCACCCAGATGCTGGATGTCTTCACCGAAACCATGAACCGTGTTGCAGCCGGATAACGAAGCCAGCAGCATCACTGAAACCACGATAAACATCATCTTCTTCAACATGGTAAACATAATCCCATTCAACAAGTTGGGGCTGGAAAGCTGCGACAGGCATTCACCTGTGGCAGCTTTCATCCGGCGTAATAAGTATTGAGAACTTATTTAACGCGGGAAACGTATTCGCCAGAGCGGGTGTCACAACGGACGATTTCGCCGATCTGCACGAATAATGGCACTTTAACCACAGCGCCGGTGCTCAGGGTCGCTGGCTTACCGCCGGTACCTGCGGTATCACCTTTCAGGCCAGGATCAGTGTCCACAACTTCAGCTTCGATGAAGTTTGGTGGCTGAACAGCGATAGGACGGCCATCCCACAGCGTCACGATACATTCTGCGTTGTCCTGCAGCCATTTAGAGGCGTCAGAAACAGTTTTCTCTTCAACCTGATGCTGTTCGAAAGTCTCAGGGTGCATGAAGTGGTAGAACTCACCGTCGTTGTAGAGGTAGTTCATGTTGGTATCTACAACATCAGCGCCTTCGCATGAGTCAGTAGATTTGAAGGTTTTTTCTACACGGGAACCGGTCAGCAGACGACGCATTTTAACGCGTGCGAAAGCCTGGCCTTTGCCTGGTTTTACGAATTCACTGGATTCGATAGCGTAAGGCTCGCCCTCGAACATGATTTTAAGACCCGGACGGAAATCGTTGCTAGAATAAGTCGCCATGATGGCCCTCTAATTTTAAACTGGTATTAGCCAAAAAAATGGCAAACATTGTAACCCTAAACACGCCATTTAGAGAAGATTGGTTGTATCAACTCGGCGATGTTATCACTGACCCGGATGAACTGCTTACTCTTCTGGCACTTAACGACAATGCAGAACTGCAAAGTGGGCGTGAAGCCCGTCGTTTGTTCCCGCTTCGCGTGCCCCGCGCCTTTGTGGCACGTATGCAGCCGGGCGATCCACAGGATCCTTTATTGCTTCAGGTATTGACCGCACGCGAGGAATTTATTGCCGCGCCGGGCTTTACCACTGACCCGCTTGATGAACAACGCAGCGTTGTTCCGGGTCTGTTGCACAAGTATAGCAATCGCGCCCTGTTACTGGTGAAAGGCGGATGTGCGGTAAATTGCCGCTACTGTTTCCGTCGTCATTTCCCGTACCAGGACAACCAGGGAAATAAGGCTAACTGGGTTCAGGCGCTGGATTATATCCGCACTCGCCCGGAACTCGATGAAATTATTTTCTCCGGTGGTGATCCGCTGATGGCCAAGGATCATGAACTCGACTGGTTGATCGGTGAACTCGAAGGGATCGCGCACATTAAGCGGCTGCGTATTCATACCCGTTTGCCGGTGGTTATCCCTGCACGTATCACGGATGCCTTCTGCCAGCGACTTGAAAAATCACGCCTTCAGGTGCTGATGGTGACGCATATCAATCACGCCAATGAGATTGATAATGCATTGCGCGCCAGCATGGCGAAGCTGAAACGCCATGGCGTGACGCTGCTCAATCAGAGCGTGCTGCTGCGGGGCGTAAATGATTCTGCTGATGTGCTGGCGACACTGAGCAACGCGCTGTTTGACGCGGGTATTTTGCCTTACTACATCCACGTGCTGGATAAAGTACAGGGTGCGGCGCATTTCATGGTGAACGACGACGAAGCGCGCGTCATTATGAAAGGGCTGATGAGTAAAGTGTCAGGTTATATGGTACCGAAACTGACCCGTGAAATTGGCGGCGAGCCGAGCAAAACCATTCTGGATCTGCGGCTGAAGCAGTCTTAACACGTTCTTCCAACCCCAAATAATTCAAGTTGCAGGAAGGCGGCAAGTGATGGAGTCCCGATGAGCTTACTCAGGTAAGTGATTCGGGTGACTGAACGTAGCCAACGCACCTGCGGCTTGAAGTATGAAGGGGGAACGCAAAAAGGGATGCCATTGGCATCCCTTTAGTATTTATAGCCTTCACGCGACTATGGGCACTTATAAACCTGACCGACCATTTTGCTGTCAACCGGTGCAAAGCTGGACAGGAAGTTCTGGGACGGGCTGTTGGCACCATAAATGGTGTTGCCGCCCATCGCTGCCGCTTTGTTACGCAGGTCATTGGCTGCGCCACGCATGGAGCTGCCGTCACCGCCGGTACCGGAGAACCAGTTGCTTTGGGCACCGGTGACTTCGCCAAGCAACTGACAATTTGCGCCTGGTTTGTCGTCCGTGAATTTCACCTGCTGGCCCGCTGCATCCAGTTGATGAGTGGTACTGCACCCGGCAAGCAGCGCGATAGCTGACAGGCCCAGTAACATTTTAATCCGCATCACTTTCCCCATTTGTTTTTGTAATCACATAAAGCCTATCAGAAAACACCTGGCTCTCTTAGGCATCCGTTGCCACGCATACCCAAGTTTGTGCTATCGGTAAAAATCCGAAATCCACGCAGAAACAAGTCTACACGCTAAAGGCCGGAGACAATGAGAGTTATCTTACTGAACCTGATAAAAAAGGGTCAAATAAAAAAACCCGGCCTTTACAGACCGGGTTTCTTCAGTACGTTGCTTCAGTGAGCAAAAAGCCCGCTGATTTTACGTACCTGCGGATGAACGCAGGGGGATGATGATTACATCATGCCGCCCATGCCGCCCATTCCACCCATACCGCCAGCGCCGCCCATATCGACTTTATCGTCTTTAGGCAGGTCGGTGATCATGCACTCAGTGGTGATCATCAGGCCAGCTACAGAAGACGCGTACTGCAGAGCAGAACGGGTGACTTTAGTTGGATCAAGGATACCCATTGCGATCATGTCGCCGTATTCTTCGGTGTAAGCGTTGTAGCCGAAGCTGCCTTCGCCCGCTTTCACTTTGTTTGCGATAACAGAGGCTTCTTCGCCAGCATTCACAACGATCTGACGCAGTGGAGATTCCATTGCGCGCAGAGCAACGCGGATACCCACGTTCTGGTCGTCGTTGTCGCCGGTCAGGTTAGCCAGAGTGTGAGCAACGCGAACCAGCGCCACACCACCACCAGCAACCACGCCTTCTTCTACCGCAGCACGGGTTGCGTGCAGGGCATCTTCAACGCGAGCTTTCTTCTCTTTCATTTCAACTTCAGTCGCTGCGCCCACTTTCAGAACGGCTACGCCGCCTGCCAGTTTAGCCACACGCTCTTGCAGTTTTTCACGGTCGTAATCAGAAGTCGCTTCTTCAATCTGCTGACGGATCTGAGAAACACGGCCCTGGATGGTTGCTTCTTCGCCAACGCCATCGATGATGATGGTGGTGTCTTTGTTGATAACAACACGTTTAGCCTGACCCATATCTTCCAGAGTGGCTTTTTCCAGTTCCAGACCGATCTCTTCAGAGATAACGGTACCGCCAGTCAGGGTTGCGATGTCCTGCAGCATAGCTTTACGACGGTCGCCGAAGCCTGGTGCTTTGACCGCAGCCACTTTCACGATGCCACGCATGGTATTCACAACCAGAGTCGCCAGGGCTTCGCCTTCAACGTCTTCAGCAATGATCAGCAGTGGTTTACCGGCTTTCGCAACGGCTTCCAGTACTGGCAGCATTTCGCGGATGTTAGAAATTTTCTTGTCAGCCAGCAGGATGAACGGGCTTTCCAGTTCGATTGAACCGGTTTCTGGTTTGTTGATGAAGTAAGGAGACAGATAACCGCGGTCGAACTGCATACCTTCAACAACGTCCAGCTCATCTTGCAAGCCAGTGCCTTCTTCAACAGTGATGACGCCTTCTTTGCCCACTTTTTCCATCGCTTCAGCGATCAGTTTACCGACAGTTTCATCGGAGTTAGCAGAGATGGTACCAACCTGTGCAATGGCTTTAGAGTCAGAGCAAGGGACAGATAATTTTTTCAGTTCTTCAACCGCAGCAACGACAGCTTTGTCGATACCACGTTTCAGATCCATCGGGTTCATGCCCGCGGCAACAGCTTTCAGGCCTTCAGTGATGATGGCTTGAGCCAGAACGGTTGCGGTAGTGGTACCGTCACCCGCTGCATCGTTCGCTTTGGACGCGACTTCTTTCACCATCTGTGCGCCCATGTTTTCGAACTTGTCTTCCAGTTCGATTTCACGTGCAACGGACACGCCGTCTTTAGTGATGGTTGGTGCGCCGAAAGATTTGTCCAAAACCACGTTACGGCCTTTAGGGCCCAGGGTCACTTTTACTGCATCAGCAAGGATGTTTACGCCACGCAGCATTTTCACACGGGCGTCGTTACCGAATTTTACTTCTTTAGCTGCCATTGTTAATTTCCCTTAAATTCGTTCTGTTCAGAAAAAAGTGGATCGGGGGACAATCAGGCTTCTACGATTGCCAGAATGTCACTCTCAGACATGATCAACACTTCTTCATTGTCGATCTTCTCAGCTTTCACGCCGTAACCGTCGTTGAAAATGACGATGTCGCCAACTTTCACGTCCAGCGCTTTAACTTCACCGTTTTCCAGAATGCGACCATGGCCGACAGCCAGGATTTCGCCACGGGTAGATTTACCGGCAGCGGAGCCAGTCAGAACGATGCCGCCAGCGGATTTAGATTCTACTTCTTTACGCTTGACGATAACGCGGTCATGCAATGGACGAATTTTCATTGATAACTCTCCTGTGAGCGGGTCCATATCTATTTTTAGGGTTGAATGCCTGGCAAAGTCCTGCCCGGCCTCGTGGTTTGTTTAATGGGGGCGATACGCAGCCCTTCAAGGGGAAGAACAGAAAAATTTTCTCTTTTTCTTTCGCTGCTCTGTTGACGAAAATCGACCTTCGCAGTGCTTCCCAACAATCTTTTAACAATTGAGGCCACAGAGATTAGCGATCGTGATGCTCTGTGTCGTCATCTTTTTTAGGTGTAACCAGACGTTCCTGCGTTTCATCCGTCCGCTGGAACTCGCCATCAAAGGTATTCCCCGTTGGCGCGCTGCTCCCCCAGTTACCGCCGGAACGCACAATGTTCAAATGCGGCATCAGTTTTAGCGTCAGTCGTTTCTGGATGGGTGGCAGCAAAAGCAGCAAACCGAGGAAATCAGTAAAGAATCCCGGTACCAGCAGCAGGAATCCGGCGATCACCAGCGAAACACTTTTAACCATCTCGGCTGCCGGGCTTTCCCCAACCGCCAGTTTTTGCTGCAACTGCATAAACGTCTTCATGCCCTGATTCTTCACCAGAGAGACACCTACGCAAGAGGTGAAAACAACCAGCAATAACGTTGTTGCCACGCCAACCACCGCAGCCACCTTGATAAATAAGGTGATTTCAATGTAAGCCAGCAGGAATAACAGTAATAACGGTAACCAGCGCACCGCATTCTCCTTGTAATTTGGCTCCGGAAGCGCTGTCGCAGCGGCATTCCAAACCCTGAATAAGTGCCTGCTTGAGATCTTCGCTATCAAAGAAATGCAGGCTGACTACACTGAGATGGTGATCACTCATCATGATTTCAACCACCAGACCTGATTTAATTGAGCAGGTAAATGAATTGTGAGAATTCTCACAGATACTAAAAACATGCACGATAATAGGGCAGGATAGTGATCTTAGTACGTGCAATTCGTCTGAAGCAGCATATGATCGCCTCCGTTGCTCAAACAACGGTTGATCGTTTTAAATTTACTACGGCCAGTAACATAATTTTAAACATCGCATAACGCATTCAGTACCGAAGAGAAGGTTCTCATGTCAAACACCATTCGTATCGAGGAAGACCTGCTGGGCACGCGCGAAGTACCGGCAGAAGCTTATTACGGCATTCACACCCTGCGGGCGATTGAAAACTTCTATATCAGCAACACCAAGATCAGTGATGTTCCTGAGTTTGTTCGCGGCATGGTGATGGTGAAAAAGGCGGCAGCTCTTGCTAACAAAGAGCTGCGCACCATTCCACGTCACATTGCGGATATCATTATTCAGGCGTGCGACGAAGTGCTTGATAAAGGCAAATGCATGGACCAGTTCCCTATCGACGTCTATCAGGGCGGTGCGGGAACCTCGGTAAATATGAACACGAATGAAGTGCTGGCGAACATCGGTCTGGAACTGATGGGACACCAGAAAGGCGATTACCAGTTCCTCAATCCAAATGACCATCTGAACAAATGCCAGTCCACCAATGATGCCTACCCTACTGGTTTTCGTATCGCCGTGTACGCGTCCTTGCTGAAACTGGTTGATGCTATTTCCCAGTTGGGCGACGGCTTTGAGCGTAAAGCGAAAGAATTCGAAAACATCATCAAGATGGGCCGTACACAGTTGCAGGACGCCGTTCCGATGACGCTCGGTCAGGAATTCCACGCGTTCAACGTGTTGCTCAAAGAGGAAACCCGCAATCTGTTGCGTACCGGCGAATTACTGCTGGAAGTGAACCTCGGGGCGACAGCAATCGGTACCCGCCTGAATACGCCGGAAGGTTATCAGCAACTGGCGGTAGAAAAACTGGCAGAAGTCAGCAATCTGGCCTGTGTACCCGCTGAAGACCTGATTGAAGCAACGTCCGACTGTGGCGCATACGTGATGGTTCACAGCTCGCTGAAACGTCTGGCCGTGAAGCTTTCTAAAATCTGTAACGACCTGCGTCTGCTCTCTTCCGGCCCTCGCGCTGGCCTGAATGAAATCAACCTGCCGGAATTACAGGCGGGTTCTTCTATCATGCCAGCCAAAGTGAACCCGGTTATCCCGGAAGTCGTGAACCAGGTGTGCTTCAAAGTCATCGGTAACGACGTCTGCGTGACGATGGCGGCAGAAGCGGGCCAGCTTCAACTGAACGTCATGGAACCGGTAATTGGTCAGGCGATGTTTGAGTCAGTGCATATCCTGACTAACGCCTGCTACAATCTGCTCGAAAAATGCATCAACGGCATTACAGCGAACAAAGAAGTATGTGAGTTCTACGTTT
Source organism: Rahnella sp. CJA17(1/100) (assembly GCF_963881615.1). NCBI lineage: Bacteria > Pseudomonadati > Pseudomonadota > Gammaproteobacteria > Enterobacterales > Yersiniaceae > Rahnella > Rahnella sp. CJA17(1/100). The sequence continues at coordinate 76,579 of NZ_CAWOJA010000009.1, forward strand.
TCAACTCTATCGGCATCGTCACCTACCTTAATCCGTTCATCGGCCACCACAATGGCGATATCGTCGGCAAGATTTGTGCTGAAACCGGTAAGAGTGTCAGGGAAGTGGTGCTCGAGCGCGGCCTGCTGACTGAGGCGGAGCTGGACGACATTTTCTCCATCGAAAACCTGAAACATCCGGCTTACAAAGCAAAACGCTATACCGATGAAAATGAACAGTAACAGACTCAAATACTGACCTTTTAAAGGCTCGTTGTTCTGCAGAACAGCGGGCCTTTTTACTTTGTACAACACAACAATTACACAACAATTAATTATCAATTCCTTAAGGAGTGCTGGGAATATGGACGGACAACCATGTTAATTATCGAATTTATTATTGTACTGGCGGCGATTTTCCTCGGCGCGCGCTTAGGCGGCATCGGCATTGGTTTCGCGGGCGGGCTTGGCGTTCTGGTGCTCGCCCTGATAGGCGTTAAACCGGGAACCATCCCTTTTGACGTAATCTCTATCATCATGGCGGTGATCGCCGCGATCTCGACCATGCAGGTAGCAGGCGGGATGGATTATCTGGTGCAACAAACTGAAAAGCTGCTGCGCCGTAATCCCAAACACATCACCCTCCTCGCGCCCATCGTCACCTATTTCCTGACGATTATGGCGGGCACTGGCAACATTTCACTGTCGGCATTACCGGTTATTTCTGAAGTCGCCAAAGAGCAAGGGATTAAACCCTGCCGCCCGCTTTCCACCGCCGTGGTTGCCGCGCAGATAGCCATTACCGCCTCACCGATTTCTGCCGCAGTGGTGTACATGGCATCCACCATGGAAGGCCACGGCGTCAGTTATCTTCATCTGCTGATGGTGATGATCCCGTCCACACTGGCCGCCGTAATCCTGATGTCGCTGATTGTCAGCTGGTGCTTTGACGCAAAGCTTTCCAATGACCCGGTTTATCTCAAACGGTATGAAGAAGGTTTGATCCAACTGCGTGGCGATAAAGTGCTGGAAATCAAACGCGGCGCCAAACTCTCGGTGTTGCTGTTCCTGCTCGGCGTACTGACGGTGGTCGCTTATGCGGTTATTAACAGCCCGAGCCTGGGTTGGGTCGCACAACCTGTGATGACCACCAACAGCGCCATCCTGATTATCATGCTCAGTGTCGCCACGTTAATCACCTTGCTGTGCAGCATTGATACCGACGCCATTCTGACCTCCAGTACGTTCAAATCCGGCATGAGCGCTTGTATTTGTATCCTCGGCGTGGCCTGGCTGGGTGACACTTTTGTGCAGGCCAATCTCGGCTGGATCAAAGAAACCGCAGGTGGCCTGATTCAGGCGCATCCTTGGCTGCTGGCAGTGATTTTCTTCTTCAGCTCTGCGCTGTTGTATTCGCAGGCCGCCACGACCAAAGCCCTGCTGCCAATGGCGCTGGCACTGAGCGTATCGCCGCTGACCGCCGTGGGTTCTTTTGCCGCTGTTTCCGGTTTATTCATTCTGCCGACGTATCCGACGCTGGTTGCCGCCGTGCAGATGGATGACACCGGCACCACCCGCATCGGGCGCTTCGTCTTCAACCATCCATTCTTTATTCCCGGCACGATTGGCGTGTTCCTGTCCGTAGTTTTTGGATTTGGTTTCGGCAGTATTATTCTCTGACAGTTTTCCGGGGGCTGCGGCCCCCGTTAAGCACTGCGGGGCTTTCTGCTCAGGGATTGCTCAGGGTATACTCACAATTCATTAACGCGCTATGGCATGACGCCGTGCGCATCTTCTGTCGATTCACTCAGTGGCTGTTCATCTGCCGCGACAAAGAGAACTTTACTCCGCATGGATCACCGCATTCTTCGAATTTTCTTCCTGCTGTGCAGCCTGAGTCTTTTGCCGTTTCAGGCGAATGCCTCTTTATTTGGCAAACCCGCCGCGCCACAGTTTGTCCCCGTCGATCAGGCATTCAGTTTTGATTTCCAGCAGCAAGGTCACGATCTCAAACTGAACTGGCAAATCCGTGACGGCTATTATTTATATCGCAGCAAGATTGAGCTGGAACCGAAGAATGCTCAGCTCGCGGCGTTTCTGATGCCCAAAGGCCGTGATCATCATGATGAGTTTTTCGGTGACAGCGAAGTTTATGAGAATGCCCTGCATCTGACGATCCCTCTCCGTCAGGCCAGCGCGGATGCAACCGTTCGGGTGACCTATCAGGGATGTGCCGCCGCAGGATTCTGCTATCCGCCGGAAACTCGTGACGTGCCGCTGAGTGCCGTCACGGAACCGACGCGAGTCAGCACGCCAGCTACGGATACAGCATCCGCACCGGTTATCGTGACGCCTGAAAAGCCATCCACACCACTGCCGTTTTCTCCGCTGTGGGCCTTGCTGATCGGCATCGGTATTGCCTTTACGCCTTGCGTTCTGCCGATGTATCCGCTGATTTCCGGCATTATTCTCGGGCGTCAGCGCCCTCACAGCATGAAGCGAATTTTCCTGCTGGCGCTGGTTTACGTGCAGGGCATGGCGCTGACTTACACACTGCTTGGTATGGTGGTCGCTGCAGCAGGCTTGCAGTTCCAGGCGGCGTTGCAAAGTCCGTGGGTACTGATTGTGCTTTCGGTGATGTTCATTGTTCTGGCGCTGTCGATGTTTGGCACGTTCAGCCTGCAACTTCCTTCTGCCGTCCAGACCCGGCTGGCTTTATGGAGTAACGAGCAAAAAGGCGGCTCGCTGCCCGGCGTCTTTATTATGGGCGCACTGGCCGGGTTGATTTGTTCTCCCTGCACCACCGCGCCGCTCAGCGCGATCCTGCTGTATATCGCCCAGAGCGGGAATCTGCTGGCGGGGGCTGGCACGCTGTATCTGTATGCGCTGGGGATGGGCATTCCGCTGATTATTGTGACGATGTTCGGCAACAAATTACTGCCCCGCAGCGGGCCGTGGATGCAATACGTCAAAGAAGGATTTGGCTTTGTCATTCTGGCACTGCCGGTATTTTTACTCGAACGTGTGATTGGCGATATCTGGGGGCTGCGTTTATGGAGCCTGCTCGGCATGGCGTTCTTCGGCTGGGCATTCCTGCTCAGCCTGAAAAGCCAGCGCGGCATGGTGCGGACGCTGCAATTACTTTTCCTGGCCGCGGCGCTGATCGTCAGCCGTCCTTTGCAGGACTGGGCATTTGCGCCAGCCGCTAACACAACAACACAGGTACACGCACTTAATTTCCAGAAAATCCATAATGTCGGTGAACTGAACGCTGCCCTGCAGGGCGCGCAGGGCAAACGCGTTATGCTGGATTTGTACGCTGACTGGTGCGTGGCGTGTAAAGAGTTCGAAAAATATACCTTCTCAGCGCCAGACGTGCAGAATGAACTGACGGATACCTTATTGCTGCAGGCAGATGTCACCCAGAATTCCCCTGAGCAGAAAGCGTTATTAGAACGTCTGAATGTTCTGGGCCTGCCGACAATTTTGTTCTTCGGGCCTGATGGTCATGAGTTGCCACAGTCACGGGTGACGGGTTTTATGGATGCAGCGGAGTTCAGCGCGCATTTGCAGAAAACTCACCCTTAAACGACACTACACTTTGAAGTACGCGAATTGTGAGGAGGCAAACGTGCTACGTGAACAAGTTCTCGATAAAACCCTTAATTTCCTGGAACAACGTGGCCTTGCAACATTGTCACTGGAAACGGTCGCCGAACTGGTCGATGTCCCGCTCAGTGAATTACGCCGTTTCTGGCCGGATGCCGAAGCCCTGCTGTATGACAGTCTGCGTTATCACGGCGAACAGATTGATATCTGGCGTCGTCAGCTGATGCTGGATGAGTCTCTTTCAGCGCCACAGAAATTGCTGGCGCGCTATAAAGTGCTGGATGAGCAGGTGCGGCAGCAGCGCTATCCTGGATGTCTGTTTATCGCAGCTTGCACGTTTTTCCCTGACAGCGAGGCGCCCATTCATCAGTTGGCTCAACAGCAGAAACGGGCCTCCTACGACTATACTCTGGCGCTTTTGCAGGAAATGGGGTCGGATGATGCAGAAATGGTCGCTCAGCAGATGGAACTGATTCTGGAAGGGTGTCTGAGTAAATTGCTGGTTAAGCGCCAGCTGAACGACGTGGAAGTCGCCCGCCGTCTGGCAGAGGATGTGCTGAACGTCGCCCGTTGCCGCGAACATGGCGCGCTTTCCTGACTACTCTGGTCTTCAGACCCGCGAATTCGCTTTTTTTGAATGAAAAGGCAGCAAACGAACGCATTTTATGTGTTTTAGATGACAAAGCCGTTGACGGCACAGGCCCAATACGGTTTAATGCGCCCCGTTGCCCGGATAGCTCAGTCGGTAGAGCAAGGGATTGAAAATCCCTGTGTCCTTGGTTCGATTCCGAGTCCGGGCACCATATTTAAAGAAACCCGCCTATGGCGGGTTTTTTGCTTTCTGCTATCCGAAAACTTCAAAACATCCTTTTCGTGACCTACTTCTCACCGCCTCATTCATTTGCACAAAACTCCCGTTCAATTCTGCTTAAAAGTTAGGCCAACGTCCGTTAACGGTCATATCCCAGCGTTTTAGACTGATTCCTTAGCCTGATAAGTTTCCTCAAGGCTCTATAAAACAGGAATGTCTCATGAAAATAACCAAAATTGAGGTATTGCGCGTTGCGATTCCATTCAGCAGCGACAGGGATAAAACACCAGAGATACAGACGGATGCCTATAACGCGGCATCTCCCGAACTCACCAGAATGGAAACATTACTGATCAAAATCACGACCGACAGCGGCTTACACGGCTGGGGGGAAGGTTTCGGTCATCTTTGTAATCCGCTCACCGAAACCGCGATGAACGGCTTAGTCGGGCGATTTTTTCTCGGCCAAACCTGCCCGGAAAGTCCTGAGGAAATTGCTGCACTGATGCAGCAGGCCGAGGTGAACTTTCATGCTTTCGGGCGCACCGGTCCTGTGATGTTTGCCCTTTCAGCTGTGGATATTGCGCTATGGGATTTGCTGGCGAAAGCATGGAAGCAGCCGCTTTGGCAATTGCTGGGGGCGAAACGTCAAAAAATCGGGGTTTACGCCAGCCTGGTCAGTTATGGCAATCATCCTGAACGTGTGGCGGCAAAAGTGCTGAGTACCTGGCAGGCGGGATTCCGCGCCATAAAATTGCATGAAACGGCTTATCCGGCCATTGCCGCCGCCAGAGAAATACTGCCTGCCGATGCTGAACTGATGGTTGATGTGAACTGTCCGTGGAACGTGGCAGAAGCCTCGCAACAGGCGCAGGCTTTACGTTCTCTGAATCTGGGATGGCTGGAAGAACCGGTCTGGCCACCGGATGATTTAGCCGGTCTGGCGGAAGTGCGAAAACAAGGAACCCGTATTGCCGCAGGCGAGAATGCAGCAGGCGTTCAGGGCTTTGTGGAGCATTTCGAACACGGCGCGATTGACGTCGCACAGCCCAGCGTCAGTAAAGTCGGCGGGATCACCGCCATGCTGAAAGTGTTTGCGCTGGCGAAGCAATACCACATCCGCGTTGTTCCGCACTGTTTTTATTACGGTGCCGGCCTGATGGCCACCGCCCAACTGGTCGCTACGCTCGACGACAGCGTGAGTCTGGAAGTGCCTTACATTCAGTGGCAGGAAACGCTTTATTCACTACTGAATTTTGAACCGCATATGCTGTTGCCGGATACGCCGGGGCTAGGTTTTGAGCCATCACTTTCCATCATCCAGAAGTACCTCATCAGCTCGAAAACCCTTTCTCTGACCGCGGAGGCCGCACATGCGTAAATCCAATTATCGGGTGGTAATCGCCCTGCTGCTGTTCTTTGCCGGCATGCTCAATTATCTCGACCGCGCGGCGTTATCGGTGATGGCGCCACTGATCAAAGGCGACCTGCATATCAATGATGCCCAGATGGGGATTTTGTTCAGCGCCTTCTTTATTGGCTACTGCCTGTTTTGCTTTATTGGCGGGTGGAGTGCAGACAAGTTTGGCCCGCGAAAAGTCTTCGCCTTCGCTGCTGCGTTCTGGTCCGTATTTTGCGGCGCAACAGCACTGGTCACCGGTTTCGCGCATTTACTGGTCGTGCGCGTCATGTTTGGTATCGGCGAAGGCCCGATGGGCACCACCACCAACAAATCAATTTCCAACTGGTTTCCGCGCAAGGAAGTCGGCCGCGCGGTCGGCTTCACCAATGCGGGGCAGCCACTGGGGGCCGCCATCGCCGCGCCGATTGTCGGGCTGGTCGGGTTGCATTTCGGCTGGCGCATCGCCTTCGTGGTGATTGCTGCACTGGGCTTTGTCTGGCTGGCGGCATGGATGACCTTTTTCCGCGATAAGCCAGAGCAGCATCCGCGGGTCTCAGAGGAAGAAAAACGTCTGATTGCCAGCGACCGCCCGGCGACACCGGTGACAAACGGCGCCAGAGAAAATGATGCGCACAGCCTGTGGTATTACGTTTTTTCCAAACCGGTGCTGGGGGTGGCTGCAGCCTTTTTCTGCTTCAACTACATTCAGTATTTCTTCCTGTCATGGCTGCCAAGCTATCTCACTGACTTCCAGCATCTCGACATTAAGAGCATGAGCATTATCGGTATTCTGCCCTGGCTGGGCGCCACCGCCGGCTTTATTGGCGGCGGGATTGTCGCGGATATGCTGTACCGCCGCAGCGGTAATTTTCTGTTCTCACGTAAAGCCGTGATTTTCGCCGGTCTGATAATTGCTGCCGGTTGCGTGCTGATGACGGCCTACACCCGCAATACCGCAGGCGCCGTGGCGCTGATCACCGTCGCCAGTATTTTTGCTTACATGACACCGCAGGCATGCTGGTCACTGTTGCAGGATATCGTTCCGGCACACCGTATCGGAACGGCTGGCGGCTTCGTGCATTTACTGGCGAATCTGGCCGGGATTTTATCCCCGAGCATTACCGGATTTTTAATCCAGTACGGCGGGGGATATCAGTCAGCCTTCATCCTCTCAAGTGGCCTGGCGATCGTCGGTGTGATTGCAATGGCTATTCTGGTACGCCAGAACAAAGTGAATGAATTGTTTGGCAAAAAAGCGCCAGCGGAAGAAATCGCCGCCGGTCATTAATCCTCCGGTTTATCCTGTAAGGCCCCTGTTCAACCTGCAATTGAATTGATACATTGCAGGTTGAACATTGAGCAGATTTATAGGATGTAAAATGCCCTCGTCAGAACTTTCGCTGTTCCCCCCTGCATTGAAAACCGGCGATACCATTGGTTTTTTCTCTGCGTCATCACCGGTGACTGCCACCGCCCCTAACCGTTATCTGCGTGGGAAGAAATTCCTGGAAGATAAAGGATTTGTGCTGAAAGCCGGCACAATGACCGGACAATATGATCACTATCGCTCCGGCTCCATTCAGGCACGTGCCGAAGAACTGAATCAGTTGATCCGTGATCCGCAGGTGCGTTGTGTAATGTCGTCGATAGGCGGTAACAACACTAACTCCCTGCTGCCTTATCTGGATTACGATGCGCTGCGTACTGATCCGAAAATCATCATCGGGTATTCCGACACGACCGCATTGCTGGCCGGGATTTATGCGCAAACAGGATTGATCACCTTTTACGGTCCGGCGCTGGTGGCTTCTTTTGGCGAATTTCCGCCGCTGGTTGATGAAACCTACGCGTCTTTCGCTGACATCCTGATGACCCGCCGCTCTGAGCCTTATCGCTACGCTTTACCGCAGCACTGGACGGATGAAAAGCTCAACTGGAATGATGTCACGCCGGTCAGGGCGAAAACGTTGTACGCCAATACCTGCCGTTTTCACGGCAAGGGACGCATCGAGGGGCGCGTCATCGGCGGAAATCTGAATACGCTGTCTGGCATCTGGGGCAGCCCTTATATGCCGGAAATCCGTCAGGGCGATATTTTGTTTATCGAAGACAGCTTGCACAATATCGCGACCATCGAGCGCTCTTTCTCAATGCTGAAACTGAACGGAATTTTCGACCGTGTGAGCGCTATTCTGCTCGGCAAACACGAATTGTTCGATAATGCGGGGACAGGAAGGCAACCGGCGGATGTGCTGCTGGAAGTGCTGAACGGACAAGACATTCCGCTGGTTGATGGCTTCGACTGCTGCCATACCCATCCGATGTTAACGCTTCCTCTGGGTGCCCGTATTGCTGTCGACTTCTCTCAGCAGCACATCGACATTGTCGGCCCGTATCTGCAGCAATAAATCAAAAATCACGTACTACTAAAAATCCGTACGTGATTTATATGCTTTTCCCCCCACGCTTTCCGCCATTACATTTCGAACGACTGCTCTGTAAACATTTACGACAGAAATCTGTTTTTGAAATAGAACGGTTTATACTGACTGACCTGATGCGTGAGATATAAATCAAGAATGCGCGCCGGGTGCGCATTGTTTTCATTGCATGAAGCATGTGTGGAGGCAGGATATTCTTAACAGGGAGGCGTGAAATGCACATGAATTATCTGATTGAAAATCTAATAGTCTTCAACCCTGAAGATAACACACTTTCATTAGCGGGTGATTCAGAAAACAAGATCGCCATTTCTAATCCTGCGCGCAGGATATTATTATTGTTAATAGAACAACAGGGTATCGTTGTTGAGCGTGAAATATTTTTTAAAAAAGTTTGGGATGACTACGGACTGATAGCAAGTAATAATAATCTTAATCACTGCGTCAGCAAATTACGCAAAGTAGTGGTCACTTTGGGTTACCCTGATGAATTTATCGTTACCGTGCCCAAGGTCGGTTTTACTATCCGTAAAGAAATCATTATTGAACCTTACCTCATGCATGAACCTCCTGAGGAGAAAGTTCAGGTTCACAACGTGCAGGTCAACAAAACACCGGAAAACCGGCTGACTGAAACAGAGCAAAAGGAAGAGATAATCGCGCCGACGGCAGCATCACTTCAGCTAAAAACGCAACCTGAAAAGAGGATAAAAAATCGCCCCTCTGGCTTTATGATAAGCCTGCTTGTGGCGGCAGTCTTGACTGTGTGGGCATTTTTCATTATGTACAACGATTTGCAGGATCCGAAAACAGAGCTGAAAATTGCCAGGCTAGGTGCCTGTGATTTGTATTCAACCGCGCCCGTCATTTCGTCCCGTAAGCGCGAATTTATTCAACTGGCCGGGACATTTCTGCAAAAAAATAATATTACCTGCAAACCAGGAGATATTTTCATATTCCAAAGTGAGCGTTTTACCTCGCCCATCAATACTGGCTCAGTACGTGATTTTATGGCGCAGTGCATTACCGATGATAATTATAAAGCTAACATTTGCATAAGCTATTATACAAATGACAGGACCACGCATGTTCAGTGATAGAAAACGTATTTTTCAGGGAAAGAAGAGCATCCTCCTCCCGTTCATCCCGGCTGTATTTATATTACTCTTTACCCTGTATGGTTTTTTCGTTCAAAAGAACCGGGAAGCATTCCCTGTTAATATACCTTGCCGTGGAAATATGATCATAGAAGCACAATATGATAATCAAACCGCAAAACTGGTTGCCGCACTCTACTTCAGTTTCCTTGACAACCACAAAATTTTAGTTTCACTCAGTGGAACGGGTTATTTGTATGACAAAAATGGGATTGTTATTCAACGGAAAACATTGCTGAGAAACATTTATTATGACTATATTCACGTTAGCACAAACTCCAGTACGTATTCGCTCACCAGCAATCAGATTAATATCGACAGTGTAGACAATATGGACTGGCAGATTTCGTCTCTCCTGCTGATAAACAGTTTTTTTCTGACCGGCCATACTGACACGCTGGTACTGAAGAAATACGATAACAGCACCCTGTTGATTGAAAGCAACCAGTCTCCGATTGCATTGTGTGTATTCAAAAAAAGTCTTTGAATACAAATACATTTAGCAACTCACTTATTTATAGTAGAGGTACAGATGAAACCCGCAAGCCTGGGCGTAACGCGACAAGGTACAAAAACTGGCCTGAGCCGGCCGCTTCTCAAGACGGGTAATCGCTGGTGGCGTGATGCCCAGCCGTCTGGCCAGTTCTGTCTTACTCAGTCCAGCATCTTCACGCAGGGTTTGCAGCAGGGCATGAATGTGAGTCTCTGCGATGAGCTCCGGTGCCTGGACCTTATAAACCGGTTCCTCGAGCGCCTGCGCCCGCAGTTTTGCCGTTCTTAGCATAGCCTTCCTCCTTTCCTTAAGCCGTCGTCAGTAGTAGTTGATCTTGACGATCACGGATGCGTCAAACTGCCCGAGAGAAAGCGTTTTCCCCGGAATCGCACTCAGTTTTGCCGTAAAGTTTTTGGTGACTTCATTCACATTGTTCAGCTCAGCAAAGTCATCATAGCGGTTGAAAGTGATGGCTTTATCCTGGTCGTTATAGAGCATCAGCTTCGCGCCGTTGGACAGGTCAATCGCGGTGTTGTCCAGCAGTGGGCTGGCGGTGGAAAATTCCGCCTGCAGCGAGAAGTTGTCAAGGCACCCTTGTTTTACCGCTTTAATGGCAAACGGCAGTGAAACGCCGGACGATCGGGACAACGTGGTACTTTGAATTGCACCAAAATCGACAATCTGAGACTCAGGATAGACTTTCAGATCAGAGCCACAGGCCAGAAAGCGGATCCCCTGTAATCCTGAAAGGTTGTATTTAAGATTTTTTGCGCCCGGCGTTTTGTTAATCCCGCGGCTGCCGTCAAGCTGGAAAACCGTAAACTGGTCGGCCCCCTGATAATGTCCGCTGGAAGGCGCATTTCCGCTGACTTTGATATACAGACGGAACGTGACATTCACCGTCACATTCTGACCTTTTTTGATCGGCGTACTGTTGGTACTCAGACGCTGTTCGTTCTGCTCCAGATCCTGCCCGTTGTAACTGACGCCCAGCAGCAACCCTTCACCAATCGACTGTGATTTGGGATTAAAATAGAAATGCACCACATCAATGATCGAACCCAGCACATTGTCACAATAGGCCGTGACATTGATGTCATTGGATTCCCAGACTTTCGTGCCTGCTGGCACGTTCGCCGGGATCGCCAGTTGTCCGACGGGAATAGCCGGTTTGTCCACAATACCGGTACCTTTTTCGACACAATCGAGCGCCAGTGCACTGCGGGAAAAAAACAACAGCAGCAGGAGAAATACCATCCGACCCGCCTGAAATCTGTCAATACCAGCCATCACCACTCCTTAGCGTTTTGCGTCTTTGCTGATGCGCTGACATTGTTGTGTCTGGCAGTTGTACTCGTTCACCTGCAAACCGCCGTAATCATCCATGTAACCCAGACTGTATTGCTGGCTAACGTACTGCTTGCCGGTGAGATTTTCGGTGGCGAACGGTGCGAGCATCACGCTGTCAAAACCAGGGATATTGCCTTTGTTGTCTTTGCCCAGATAGCCGACAGTGATATAAAACGGTGTCGGATTGGTCAGTTTTAGCCCATCACTGAGACGGGCAACCTGAAGCTGTTCCTGCCAGTGACCTTTCACCAGCTTCCTGAGTTCCACCGGACGGAAAAACAGCTTCACGCGGCTTTGGATCGCCACCTGCATCACGTTCGCCATGTCACTTTTTGGCGGCACTTCACGCACGTTAAAGTAAAACAGCGATTCGCGATCTTTCGGCAGACCGGCGGTTTCGGGTAACTGCAAAATGCGGATCTGGCTTTTCTGGCCAGCATCAATGCGCTGCATCGGCGGCAACGCCACCAGCGGAGAGGTAATTTTTTCGCCCTGCTCGTTCTCCAGCCAGACCTGCGCAAGATACGGTAGATCTTTGCTCTGGTTTTCCAGCATCACGCTGACGGATTTATCACTGGCGTTATAGATGATGCGTGTCCGGTCCAGATTGACGGCGGCGAAAGCCGGATAAGTCATGCCAATCATCAGCAGTAATGCTGCCCCAAAACGCAAAAAATACCTGTTCATCGGATTATTCCTTTCCTGATCTGCTTTGTTGAAATCGTTTAAATTATTAAGTGCAGGGCAGCAATACCTGCCCTGAATATGTCACGGGCTGAGGTGGCACCTGGATCTGACATTGCTGCCCGTCTCCCCAGCGAACAGTCAGGGATTTCTCGCCGGATACTCCGGCCAGGTACGCCAGACCACTGTCGCCAATCAGGCCCGCTTCAAACCCGGAACTGTTGTCGGTAACGGCAGCGCCCAGCGGCGGGTGGCTGCCATCAGCGAGGCGTATTATCGCCATCAGGCGTTCACCTTTAATGGCGCGGATTTTGCGAAAGCCTATTGCGCCTTCCGTCAGGGTTTTGCTGACCACCGAGCTGTAAACTTCCACGTCATCCGGCAAATTATTCACATCAACGCGGATATCGGAGGTCTGGTAGCTGGACACGCCATTCACAACAGCAATGCCGTAATCGTTGGTCACTGACGCACCGTCGCTGATCGGAATGCCTTTCACGCCGGTTGATACCATCATGCGTGGCTCGCTGCCGGCGCTGCTCTGATGCAATGCTGCACCTGCCGCTGTCGCAGTAAACGATCCGTACCAGTTGGCATTCACTGAGCGGTAATCGTTATTTTTCACGCTGCCGTTCGCACCGAACTGACCGTACGGCGACATATGCTGATAGTTGGCGCGGAACACACCGTTACCTTTTTGCAGATCCGGGCTGCTCCCGCCCGCGCCCACGCGCCAGCTATTGTTCGGATCCTGGCTGTTGTAATACGACGCCGTTTGCGAGTAACCACTTTGCGAATCCTGCTGTGCGTCGTAGCTGATCTGTTGCCCGGAAGACAACGGCAAACTGAGCGACAGAAACATCTGGTTTTCATCGGTATCGCGGTAGTTCAGCTTGCTGGCGGAAAACGTCGCGGAAATGCCGGTAAAGCGGCCGATATCGAAAATCTTGCTGACCGACACGCTGTAATTGTTACTCGCACTCTCATTCCAGTAGACCTTGTGGGTAGCAGAGAGATAGAGCGTGATCGCCGGCCACGGCAGGTACTGATTTGCCGTCACGGTGTAGGTTTGTTTGTCATCGCGGGAATAACCGTCGCCGTTCACCTTGTCGAGGTACTGGCTGAACGACATAAACGTTTTTTCCGAGAAGCGGTATCCGGCAAACGTAATCTGGCTGCCGGTCGAGTCAAACCGCTTGGAGTAGTTGGCGCGGTAACTCAGCCCGGTTTGTTTCCCTGCCACCGGTACGGTCGCCGAGGAACGCGTGACATCAAAAGATACGGCACCGAGTTTTTGCAGGTTTTGCCCGACGCCGATGGCCTGCGCCTGATAGTTACCGGTGGTGCTGATCAGACCGCCGTAAAGCGAGAAATCATTCAGCGCACCCCAGGACATTTCGCCGCTGTAAAAACCCGGCTGCAAGACGTGATTGCTGCTGCCGGTGGTCGGTTTGCCCATTGCGGTTTTGAAACGCACCTGGCCTTTGCGGGTCAGGAACGGAATGGTCGCGGTGGTCACCTGATAAGTCGTCACGCTGCCGTTTTCTTCTTCGATTTTGACATCCAGCGCGCCCTGTACCGCTTCGGTCAGATCCTGAACCACAAATGGGCCCGGTGACACGTTGGTCTGATAAATCACCCGCCCGTTCTGACTGATACTCACTTTGGCATTGGTTTTGGCGATGCCGGTGACTTGCGGCGCATAACCTCGCAGCGACGGAGGCAACATGCGCTGATCGCTGTTGAGTGAAACACCGAGAAAGCGGAATGAATCGAAAATATCTGAGCTTAAATAGGTCTGCCCGCCGGTCAGGCGTGCGCCCACAGAAGGCAGCGCACGATACAGATAGGTTTGCGTCCAGGTGAATTTATCACTGGCGGGCGCGCCGGACGTGCGAGACGAAGAATACTGATAATCGGCACGGGCGCGCCACGGCCCGAGGTTAAAACCGGTAGTGCCGTAACTGCTGAAACTGGTGGTGCTGTCGCCGGACTGCGGCATGTATCGGCTGCCGAGCAGGTTGTAGTCGAGCAATGCGCCGTTGACGCCATCATCCCACTGTGAGGGCGGCACCCAGTTTTGATCGTGAAAGGTCAGCCAGGCCTGGGGAATGCTGATATTCAGCGTTTGTTTTTCCTGATCGTAACGTGCGGTGACTTCCTGCTGCTGATCGAGAGATGTGCATTCACCGCGATGCCACAAAGTCAGCTTTTCGCGCGCGTCTTTAGTGAGTTCGAATTTATCCACCAGTACCGGCGGTAAACACAGGCGGCTATTTTTCTTATCCGCAGTGGGAATATAGTGAATCACGCTTTGTTCGCCGAACGTGCGGCCATTGAGCACCACATCCAGCAGGTATTCACCGGGCGCGATATAATCGGCTACCTGAAATCGTGACAGATCGACATTATTGCGATCGGCAGAATCAATGAAGTTAACGTTAAATTCTACTGCGAAGCTTCTGACTGAAATAAAGCATCCTGACAGAAGAAAAATAAACCACAGGACATTCTTGATTTCAGCCGATGTTCTATTCATCGCAAACGACATAATAAAATCACTTCTTACTAAAATAGTAATCCACACCAATCCCTGGCGCTGGCACAGCCGAAAAATAAAGGGGAGAAAACTCCCCTAAATAGCAGCGATATTTATTTGTAGTTCAGGGCGTAAGTTGCCTGAGAAACGATCGTACCGGTTGAAACAGGCTGAGAATTGGCTTCCACGCGTGCGGCGAATACCAGCTCATTATTCCCTGTGACCAGGTTAATATCTTTAGAGGTGTCACCCACTTTCAGCAGGTCACCGTTGGCGTCAATCAGGCGGATGCCTACGCCTTTCGCGCTGCCGGTGTTGGCCAGTAGTTCAGCGGCGCTGCTGTCAGGCGTACCCGCAAAAGAAACGGCGACTTTGGACATAGCCGGATATTGAACGGTGCCCGCCGTCTGTGCGGTCAGGTCACAATCTTGCAAATGAATGGTGTAATTCACGTTTTGAGAGTATTTATTGCCGCTTTCGAGCACCTTATTCGCGACCTGCCCCATGTTTACATTAATGTCTTCATCACCTGCGGCAATTGAGCAAGGTGCGTTAATAACCGTCCCGGTGAAATGAATACGGCCTGAACCTTGATCAGCTCCTGTCGGAGGCGTTGTATCATCTGCAAAAGCTGATGCAGAAATAAAGGCAGATAAAGCAATAACCAGTGTCTTTCTTTTGGCGTTAAACATAATAAGTCCTTGAGATTTAACGGTAGCTATTAAGCATTAAGCAGCTATTAAGCGATATTTTTCGCTGTACCGAAGAGAGCACCCCTCTCTTGCCAGATCAATATACTGATATTTTAAATTTAACGTTATAATAATTTGCCAATTGCAAATATTAAGAGTTTTACTCTCAGATTAATCTTTAAACATGCGATTTATGAAAGGAAATTAACTCAGAGGTTAAAATATCTGATATTAAATGTTCCGTAATAGATAAGAAAATTTCCACACCAAACCCTGAGTTAAGCTTTCTTTAACCAAATAATCACATTAAGAATCATATTTTTTAACTTTATCTCTTTCCTGAACTTCCCAGGCTTATGTGGACTGCTCCGCATGACGAATGAATATATCCTGCTGTTTTTTCTCCGCTTGCGTGATCTGTCCCCCAGAAAACAAACAAAGGCATACCGCAAACTACACCCAACCTTTTATTGACATATCATTAACAAATTAAAGGAGAAAAACCATGAGCCATGTTTATAAGCACCCTATTCCTGCCTCCATAGCAGAGCGTACCCTGATCACACCTGAGAAATATCAGCAGTATTATCAACAGTCTGTCGAAGATCCTGACGCATTTTGGGGTGAACAGGCCAAAGTGCTCGACTGGATTAAGCCTTTCACAAAAGTGAAAAACACTTCCTTTGCGCCGGGGAATGTCGATATTCGCTGGTTTGAGGATGGCACTCTGAATCTTGCAGCTAACTGTCTGGATCGTCATTTAAGCGACAAAGGCGATCAGACCGCGCTGATTTGGGAAGGTGATGACCCGAAAGCCGAGAATAAACATGTCACCTACAAACAGCTTCATCATGATGTTTGTCAGTTTGCTAACGTCTTAAAGGGCCTGGGCGTTAAGAAAGGGGATGTTGTCGCTATTTACATGCCTATGGTACCGGAAGCGGCTGTCGCGATGCTGGCCTGTGCCCGTATCGGTGCTGTGCATTCCGTTATCTTCGCCGGTTTCTCCCCGGAAGCTGTTGCCGGTCGCATTATCGATTCCAATGCCAGGCTGGTGATTACCGCCGACGAAGGTCTGCGCGCCGGACGTACCATTCCGCTGAAACAAAATGTGGATGATGCGCTGAAAAACCCGTCGGTCACCAGCATCACACATTCCATCATTTTCAAACGCACCGGCAAACAGGGGGAATGGAAAGAGGGTCGTGACATCTGGTGGCATGATGCAATTGAAGGCATTTCTGCAGATTGTCCGCCCGAAGAAATGAAAGCAGAAGATCCGCTTTTCATCCTTTATACCTCCGGCTCCACGGGTAAACCGAAAGGCGTATTGCATACCACGGGCGGTTATCTGGTCTATGCGGCCCTGACCTTCAAATACACCTTTGACTATCATGATGGCGATATCTACTGGTGTACGGCCGATGTCGGCTGGGTAACGGGCCACAGCTATTTGCTCTACGGCCCGCTGGCGTGCGGAGCCATCAGCCTGATGTTTGAAGGTGTACCAAATTATCCGACACCGGCCCGTATGGCGCAGGTTATTGATAAACACAAGGTAAATATCCTTTATACCGCACCTACGGCGATCCGCGCACTGATGGCTGAAGGGGATAAAGCCATTGAGGGCACCAGCCGTGCTTCACTGCGGATCATGGGGTCAGTTGGCGAACCAATTAACCCGGAAGCCTGGGAGTGGTACTACAGGACTATTGGTAACAGCCAGTGCCCGATTGTCGATACCTGGTGGCAAACCGAAACCGGCGGTTTCATGATAACCCCGCTGCCGGGTGCCACTGAGCTGAAAGCGGGTTCGGCAACGCGGCCGTTCTTCGGTGTTCAGCCTGCTCTGGTAGACAACGAAGGCGTTCCTCAGGAAGGAGCATGCGAAGGCAATCTGGTCATCACCGATTCTTGGCCGGGTCAGGCGCGTACACTGTTTGGTGACCATGAACGTTTCGAGCAGACCTATTTCTCCACGTTTAAAAATATGTACTTTAGCGGTGACGGTGCGCGTCGTGACGAAGACGGTTATTACTGGATAACAGGCCGTGTTGATGACGTGCTCAATATTTCCGGCCATCGCCTTGGGACGGCTGAAATTGAATCAGCATTAGTTTCTCACCCTAAAATTGCAGAAGCCGCCGTTGTGGGTATTCCGCATAACATTAAAGGTCAGGCTATTTACGCCTACATCACACTGAATCACGGCGAAGAACCGTCACCAGAACTCTATACCGAAGTACGCAACTGGGTGCGTAAAGAGATAGGGTCCATTGCCACGCCTGACATTCTTCACTGGACTGATTCGTTGCCAAAAACCCGTTCCGGCAAAATTATGCGTCGTATTCTGCGCAAAATTGCAGCCGGAGACACAAGCAATCTGGGAGATACCTCTACGCTGGCGGATCCGGGCGTAGTCGATAAATTGCTGGAAGAAAAACAATCAATGAAAGTACCGTCGTAATTTTTCACCGCCCTGGCGCGGTGAACTCTATCAATGCCTCACAGGAGTCACTGAGATGAATGATCTCATTTATCAGAGAGTTGTAAGTAATCCGCGCTTCAGGGAACTGGTGCAAAAACGCAGTCGTTTTGCCTGGCTTCTGTCAGGCATCACACTGGTTCTGTATGTCGCTTTCATTTTACTGATTGCGTTCGATCCACAGTGGCTGGGAACACCTCTCTATGACGGTGCCACCATCACCCGCGGCATTCCCGTGGGCGTGGGGCTGATCGTTATTTCCTTCGTGCTGACTGGAATTTACGTCATTCGCGCGAACGGCGAGTTTGACCGCCTGACGGCAGATATTATCCGCGAGGTGCAGCCATGATCGCACGTCGCGGCTCTCTTCTTTTACTGATGTTATCCCTCACCTTCCCGTTCAGTTTGCTTGCTGCGGAGGGCATCGCCGGGGAAGTTAAACGTCAGCCTCTTAATATTGAAGCTATCGTAATGTTCGTGCTGTTTGTTGGCGCGACTTTATATATCACCTATTGGGCATCAAAGCGTACACGGTCCCGCCAGGACTACTATACAGCTGGCGGCCGCATTACTGGCCTGCAAAACGGTATGGCAATTGCTGGCGATTTCATGTCTGCCGCTTCTTTCCTGGGTATCTCCGCACTGGTTTATACCTCCGGTTATGATGGCCTGATCTATTCCATCGGTTTCCTGATCGGCTGGCCAATCATTTTGTTCCTGATTGCCGAACGCCTGCGTAATTTGGGGAAATATACCTTCGCAGATGTCGCGTCATACCGGTTGAAACAGAAACCAATCCGGCTGCTTTCAGCCTGCGGTTCGCTGGTGGTTGTTGCGCTTTATCTGATCGCACAAATGGTCGGTGCCGGTAAGTTAATCCAGCTATTGTTTGGGCTTAACTATCATGTCGCAGTGATCCTGGTTGGGATCCTGATGGTACTCTACGTGTTGTTTGGCGGAATGCTGGCGACGACCTGGGTACAAATCATCAAAGCTATCCTGTTGCTGGCCGGTGCGACATTCATGGCGATTATGGTCATGAGATCTGTCGGCTTCAACTTTAATACCCTCTTTACTCAGGCGGTCGCCGTCCACTCTAAAGGGATTGCCATCATGAGCCCGGGAGGACTGGTTTCAGATCCGATATCCGCCCTGTCTCTGGGGCTCGCACTGATGTTCGGTACCGCCGGTTTACCCCATATTCTGATGCGGTTCTTCACCGTCAATGATGCCAAAGAAGCCAGGAAAAGCGTGTTCTATGCTACTGGCTTTATCGGTTACTTCTACATTTTGACCTTCATTATCGGTTTCGGTGCTATTGTTCTGGTCAGCTCAAACCCGGCGTTTAAAGATGCCAGCGGTATATTACTCGGCGGTAATAATATGGCAGCCGTGCATTTAGCGGATGCGGTCGGTGGAAGTTTCTTCCTCGGATTTATCTCTGCCGTGGCTTTCGCAACAATCTTAGCAGTGGTCGCGGGCTTAACGCTGGCAGGGGCTTCGGCGGTCTCTCATGATCTGTATGCGAGCGTCATCAAGGACGGTAAAGCAACAGAACGTGATGAGTTAAGGGTTTCGAAGATCACCGTTGTTCTGCTTGGTATCGTCGCCATCGCGTTGGGTATTCTGTTTGAAAAACAGAATATTGCATTCATGGTTGGATTAGCGTTCTCCATTGCTGCGAGCTGCAATTTCCCCATTATTCTGCTCTCAATGTACTGGTCTAAACTGACAACGCGCGGGGCAATGATTGGCGGATGGCTCGGATTACTTACAGCAGTCATATTGATGATTCTCGGGCCAACTATCTGGGTCCAGATCTTAGGACATGCTAAGCCCATTTATCCTTACGAATACCCCGCGCTGTTCTCGATGATTGTTGCTTTTGCCGGTACCTGGTTCTTCTCGATTACAGATAACTCACTGGAAGGACAGAAAGAAAGGGAGCGTTTCTACCCTCAGTTTGTGCGGTCACAAACAGGGATCGGGATCTCGCAAAGCTCTAATCACTGATGAGTAGAGCGCAGAAATAGAAAAGGCCATCCTGAGGATGGCCTTTTGTTTGAATATTCTGTGCTTAATCGCTGATCCATAGAACAAAAATACAAAAGCCCTGCACATTGTGCAGGGCTTTTGTATTTTTTTGATGCCTGGCAGTTCCCTACTCTCGCATGGGGAGACCCCACACTACCATCGGCGCTACGGCGTTTCACTTCTGAGTTCGGCATGGGGTCAGGTGGGACCACCGCGCTAGTGCCGCCAGGCAAATT